>CAMLRG010000070.1 GCA_946482335.1 uncultured Duganella sp.
TGCCGGCGCCCACCATGGTGTGCAGCTCGTCGATGAAGACGATGGTCTGGCCCTCATCATGCGCCAGCTCCTTCAGCACGGACTTCAGGCGTTCCTCGAATTCGCCGCGGTATTTGGCGCCGGCCAGCAGCGCCGCCATGTCGAGCGACAGTACGCGCTTGCCGCGCAGGGAATCCGGCACTTCATTATTGACGATGCGCTGCGCCAGCCCTTCCACGATGGCGGTCTTGCCGACGCCCGGTTCGCCGATCAGCACCGGGTTGTTCTTGGTACGGCGCTGCAGCACCTGGATGGCGCGGCGGATCTCGTCGTCGCGGCCGATCACCGGGTCCAGTTTGCCCTGGCGCGCGCGCTCGGTGAGGTCGAGGGTATATTTCTTCAGCGCTTCGCGCTGGCCTTCGGCTTCCTGCGAATCGACCTTACCGCCGCCGCGCACGGCGTCGATGGCCGCTTCCAGCGACTTGCGCGCCAAGCCATTGTCGCGCGCCAGGCGGCCCGCTTCCGACTTGTCCTCGGTCAGCGCCAGCAGCACCATTTCGCTGGACACGAACTGGTCGCCGCGCTTCTGGGCTTCCTTGTCGGCCAGGTTGAGCATGTTGACGAATTCGCGGTTGACCTGGGTGTCGCCGCCGGTGCCGGACACCTTGGGCAGGCGGTCGAGCGCCGTCTTCAGCGCATTGGCCAGGCCGCCCACATTGACGCCGGCGCGCTGCAGCAGCGAACGGGCGCCGCCGTCTTCCTGGTTCAGCAGGGCCAGCAGCAAGTGCGCCGGTTCGATGTATTGGTTATCATTGCCGACGGCCAGGCTCTGGGCATCGGCCAGGGCTTCTTGCAGTTTGGTGGTAAGTTTGTCTTGGCGCATTTCTAACGCTCCTGTTTCATTGTCAACGACAATTTAAGGTCGCGTTGACGCTTTTCAAGACCACTTTTCAAGTGCCTGGTCATCGCTGGTGCGGGCATCGACCCAGCGCGCGCCCTCCGGCGTCTGCTCCTTCTTCCAGAACGGCGCTTCGGTCTTCAGGTAATCGATGATGAATTCGCAGGCCGCAAACGCCTCGCCCCGGTGCGGCGCAGTCGCCGCGACCAGCACGATCTGGTCCATGGGCTTGAGCGGCCCGACGCGATGGATGACCAGCGCGCCATAGATGGGCCAACGGGCCTTGGCCTGATCGATGATGGCCTGGATCGACTGCTCGGTCATGCCGGGGTAGTGCTCCAGTTCCATTTCCGCGACGGTCGCCCCCTCGTTGAGGTCACGCACGGTGCCGACGAACGTGACTATACCGCCAACTTTGGCATTTCCTGCGCGCAGTTGGGCCACTTCCTGCGATACATCGAAATCTTCAACCTGGATACGGACGTCGCTCATTTGCCCTCCGCGCCAATCTTGCGGAACAGCTGCTCGATGCGGCTGGCCGTGCGGGCGTCCACCAGGGCGGGCATGGCGCACAGGGCAAGGAACTGGGCGGAATGGCTGGCCGGCTTCTGGCCGGACTTGAGGGAGGATTGCAACACTTCTACCTGCATTTTCAATCGGTCTTTCGCAAATTCGGCGCCGCTGTCGATGCCGGCCAGGATTTCCAGGCGCAGCACTTCGGACAACAAACGTTGACGGTTGTGTTCCAGTTCGCCGGCGTAGGCGGCGCGTGCGGCGGCGCCCTCGCCCGCGGCTTTCAGCGCGGCGTCCAGGCGCGTGCGCAGGGTGCGCTCATGCTCGGCGGGCAGCGCCGGCAAGGCTTGCCAACGGCCGTTCCAGTCGGCGGGATCGATGTCGCCCGGCTGCGCCAGGGCATTTTCCAAAGCCTGCACCAGGCGCAATTTCTCGCGCATGGCATTGGCTTGCGCGGCGCCGGCGCGCTTGCGGATCGCGTCCGCCTGCGATTGCAGGGCGCCGACCGCCGCGCGGTAGCGCTGGTCGATGCGCTGCTCGCTGGCGCGCGGCACCACGCCCGAGGCGTGCCAGGCGGCTGCGGCTTCCTTCAGCGCCTTGCCGATGGCGGCCAGCACGGTCTTGTCGTCGCCTTCGAACTTGGCCGATTCCAGGCCCGCGCAAATCGCTTCGCGCGCGTGCAGGTGCGCCTTGCGCTCATGGTCGGCAGCGTGGGCGTGCTCCTTGCGCTTGGCGAAAATCAGGTCGCAGGCGGCGCGGAACTTCTGCCACAAGGCTTGCTCGGTCTTGCGCTCCAGCGGCAAGGCACGGGCATGGCCTTGCCAGGATTCCTGCAGCCGGCGCAGCGTATCGATGGTGTGGCGGTCGAGCGGGTTCAGTTTGCCGACCTCCTCGATCAATTGCTCGCGCCGCGCGACTTCGATCCTGCGCTGGGCTTCGAGCGGCGCCATCAGGCTGTCCATCGCCTTGCTGAACGCGGCGTCCAGCCGCTTCTTGTCCTTGCGGTCGATCGTACCGAGGCGGCTCCAGGCCTGGCGCAGGCGCTGGCTGGACGAGGCCAGCGTGCGCCAGTCGTGCGTGTGCGGCAGGTTGCCGGTGGCCGCTTCCTCGCGGTCGGCCTGTTCGCCGCCGGCCGCTTCCAGCTGGGCGGCATCCTTGGCGATCAGGGCATGCGCTTCGTCGACCAGCTGTTGCGCCTTGGCCGCGTTGGCATGGCGTTCGTCGGCGAGGTGCTTGAAATGGGCGGCTGCCGGGGCGTAGGCAGCCGTGCAGGCGGCGTCGAACCGTTCCCACAGCGATTTGGGCGCGGCGCCGGACACGCCGTCCAGCGCCTTCCAGCGTTCGCGCATGCTGCCCACCTTCTTGGCCAGCTCGCTCATGCCGAGGCCCTCGGCGGGCAAGTGTTCGACCGCATGCACCAGCTCTTCGCGCGAGACGTTGCCGCCCCAGCGCGCCCAGTCGCCCATGCGCTTCAATTCTGCACGCACGTGGGCCAGGCGTTCGGCCTGGGCGGGCGACAGGCGGCCGGTCTTGCTGTCCTTTAATGCCTTGTCATGTTCGGCCGCGATGTGGAGCTGCCCTTGCGCCAGCGCGGCTTCCATGGCGTCCACCACTTCCATGAAATGGCGGTTGGCGGCCAATTCGGCGGCGTTGGGCTTGTGCTTGTCTTTGGTGGCGCGCAGGGCACGCGCGGCCTCCGGCCCCGGGCCGCCCTGCTGGGGCGCGGCAGCGCCGCCGGGCGCAACGCCGGCTGCGCCAGCACCGGCAGGCTCGCCGTTGGCGCCGCCCGGGGCACGCCCGCCCTTGCCATCGGCCGCCCCTCGCGCCTGCGCCTGCACGGGATCGGCCGCGCGGTCGGCGTGGCCGGTGCCGGTGCGTGCGGACGCATCGGCCGCCGCCATGCCGGGCGGCGGTGCGGCCGCGATGGCCGGTCGTGCCGCTTGCTGCGCGGCCCGCTCGGCCGCCAGCACGGCGTCGAAATCCTGCAGCAGATGGCGCGGCAGGGAAACGTGTTCCGGGGCAGCCAGGTGGGCCTGGTGCACGCTGGCCAGCCGCTCAAGTTCAGCGGCCTCGGGATGTTTGCGCAAGGCTGCCAGGTCGTCGATCATCGCGCGCTGCAGCGCCACCTGCGCTTCCAGCCGGTCAGCCAGCGCCTGGCGTACGTGCGCGAATTCGGCGGCGGCCACGGGCGCCGCGTCGATCACCTTCCATTGCCGGTCGAGGTCCGCCACCAGATTCGGGGTCAGCTTTTCATCGGCCAACAGACGCTGCGCAAGAGCAATACATGCCTGTGCCTGTTTTTGTTCGGCCTGGACGTGGCGGATCGCGTCGAGGCGCCCCTGCACCAGTTTGGCCACGCGCCGGTCCGAATTGCGCACCGCTTGCTGTACGGTCTCCAGCGCCGCTTGCGAGACCACATGCTCGGCCGCTGCCAGCCGCACGTCGGCAAACTCGCTGTTCAGGATGAGCTCGACCGCAGCCGGCTCGTCGCCCGCCAGGTTGCGGGCCAGCTCGGCTTGCGCCGCGCGCCGTTCTGCGGGACTGCCCAGCGGCGCCTGCGAGCCGCCGGCGCCATGTTGGCCGGCAACACTGGCTTGGCTGGCCGGCTGCTTGAAGAGGAACTCAAACATAGTTGTGCTATGAATGGATCAAAACCACCATCATAGCGCAGCGCCGCCCGGCAAGGGCGGCGAATACAGGCTCGGCGTGTTCAGGCCGGGTCTGCAGCGGCGCGATGGGCCGAACGCATGCGCCGGTGGTAGCGCAGCTTCGGCACAGGAACCACGGCCTCGTTCTCTTCGCGCAGGGAAGTTCGCACCTGGCGCGCTTGCAACAAGGCTTTCCTGTCTTTTTCGGCGGAGGCGGGCACGCGGCGCGCTTCCACCACTTGAGCGTCATGGGCCAGGAATTTGTTCGCGATATCGAACCACGCTTCGCCGCCGATCGCGCTGCGCGCAATGGTGAACAATTCCTTTTCCTCTTTCTCCAGGCGCTGCAGCAGCAGCGTGCAGAAAGTCTCGATCGATTCGCAAATCTCCGTCACCTGGCGTTCGCAATGGTCGGCCGTGGTATCGAGTTCCGCCTGCAAGCGCCGGATCACGGACAGGGCGGCCTGGTTCAGGCGGCTCAATTCATCCAATAATTGGTTGGCCTGCTCCGTCGCATTTTGCAGCGCGGGAATCAGGTACAGCTCGATCTTGCGCCAATGGCAGGCCTGGTACAGGCGCTCCAGGGTTTCGCAAGCATATTCAAGCTGGGATAAGGTCAGGCGCTGTTGCCGGACCAGCGTCGATTGCACGTACTTCTGGAATGACAGCAGGCTAAGGCGCACGTTAGCCTGTTCGACGGATAACGCAACGAGTGTATATGTGGCCGTTAACATTCTTGCTCCCAAATATCGCTACGCGGAAACGGAAGTACAAGTGTAAGTTAGCCCGACAAAAACGCTTTGACATTCATCAATGTAACGTCGCGGCGCCCTCCTAAATTTAGGAGGTTTTCACTTGCAGCGCAAGGCGAAGATCTACCATACCAGCTTCTTGCGCCGGCGTCACGGTTCCGCCGAATCTTCGCATAAGTTGTTGCATTCCGATATTCTCGGACAATGCTTCCCCCGTCAATTCGCGCGTCCCGCGGCTGCGGAAATAGTCAAGCAATTTCTGGAACAGGATATTTCCCAATCCTTTGCCTTTCAGATCGGAACGGACGATGATCGCGAACTCCGCTTGCTGGTTGTCAGGGTCGGCCACGGCCCGCACCACGCCCAACGTTTCCGGCATGCCATCCGCGTCGTGTCGGGTGGCAATGAACGCCATGGCGCGGTCGTAGTCGATCTGCGTCAGCCGCGCCAATTGGGTGGGGGGCAGTTCCTTCATCGCCGAAAAGAAGCGCAGCCGGACGTCGTCGGCCGCCAGCATGCTGAAAAAGCGCACATGGGCCGGCGCATCTTCCGGGCGGATCGGCCGCAGCAGCAGCGGCGCGCCCTGCCACATGATTTCCTGCTCCAGCTCCTGGGGATAAGGGCGGATCGCCATGATGCTTTCGGCGCGGCGCGGGCCCAGCGTGGCGCGCGCGCCATGCACCTCCAGCACGTCCCCATGGACGCGGACGGGATCGATTTCCAGGGCGGCGATTTCACCGATATCGGCCACCAGTTCGGCCACATGGACCAGGGCGCGGCACAGCGCATCACCCTGGCCGGCCAGCGCGCGCCCGACGCGGGTGCGGGCGAGCATGTCGCGCGCCAGCACGGTGTTTAGCGGCGGTAAGCCAACCGCGCGGTCATCCACCACGCGGCCGGCGCTGCCGCCCAGGCCGAAGCTGATGGCGGGACCGAATACCGGGTCGCACTGCATGGCGATGCGCAATGGAAGTGCCTCGCTGGCGGTGTCCGCGGTGGGCGCCAGCGGCAGGCCGTAAGCGGCCATGGCAGCCGCCAGCGCCGCCGGCGGCAGTTCCGCCTGGCCGTCGGCCAGGGCCTGTTCCACCAGCGCGCGCGCAGCCTGGCGCTGCGGCACCGAATGCGCCGGCACCTGGGCCGGAACCTCCACCAGCAAGGCTTGGTTGCGCGAATACTGCACTACCTGGCTGAACGCCCGTACCGCCTTCTCGGGCGTATCGTAACTTGGCAGCCCGGCCGCGGCGAATTCCTGCCGCGCGCCGGCCACCGCTGCGCCGCCCAGCCAGCAGGACAGCACGCAACGGTCGCTTTGCCGCACCAACGGCACCAGGGCTTGCGCCACGCCGGTCCCGGCGGCAGCCGAGGAAGGCGCATGCACCACCAGCAGCGCATCGGCGCCGGCATCGGCCAGCAGCGCCGCGGCGACCGCCGCATGGCGCTCGGCGCCGGCTTCGCCGCCGATATCGAGGGGATTGTCCAGCGCCAGCCCGGCCGGCAACCCGGCGCGCAAGCGCTTGACGGTTTCCGGCGAAAATTGCGCCAGCTTGCCATGCACCCACTGCAGTGCATCGGCCGCCAATTGTCCGGTGCCGCTGCCATTGCTCATGATGGCCAGCCGCTCGCCGCGCACCGGACGCGCCCGCGCCACCGTTTCCACCGCGTCGAACAGGTCGGCCGAGGAATGCACGCGCAGCATGCCGGCGCGGCGGATCACGGCGTCGTATACCTTGTCGTCGCCGTCGCGGCCAGCCTTCAGCACCACCACCGGCTTGCCGCGCGCCGCCAGGCGGGCCGCGGAGATGAACTTGCGGGCACAGGTCACCGTTTCGAGATGCATGATGATGGCGGCCGTATCGTCGTCGGCCGCCAGGTAGTCGAGCACGTCGCCCAGGTCGATGTCGCCGCCCTCCACCAGCGACACCACGCGCGAAAACCCGATGCCATGCTGCCTGGCCCAATCCAGTACCGCCGTCATGACCGACGCCGATTGCGCGACGAAGGCTGTCTTGCCCGGCTTGGCGCCGACGTGGGCCACGCTGGCGTTCAGGCCCGCCAGCGGCGCCAGCAGCCCGATGCCGCCGGGGCCGAGGATGCGCAACAAGTGCGGCCGCGCCGCCTTCATGATTTGCCGGCGGACCGTGTCGCCCACCGGGGTCAGGATGATGGCGCCACGCGTGCCCCTGGCGCCCAGCTCCGCGACCAGCCCCGCCACCGTTTCGGGCGGCGTGCAGACGATCGCCAGGTCCGGCGCGCGCGGCAGGGACGACAGGCGCGGATAGCAGGGAATCCCGCGCAACGCTTCGTACTTCGGGTTGACCGGCCAGATCGCCCCGGCAAAGCCGCTCTCGGCCATATTGTTCATGACCTGGGTGCCCATGCGGTCGGGCCGCAGCGAGGCGCCGAAGATGGCCACCGAGCCGGGCTCGAACAGGCTGTCCATATTCCTGATGCTCATGGCCCCTCCCCTTTTCTTACCAGCGCGAGTAATGGTCCTCCGTCACGCCCGCCAGCTGGGTGACGATGCGTTTGGGTCCTTGCGGGTCGCTGCGTACCCAGCCGCTGAAATGGCCCACCGGCTGGATGTAGCGGCTGGCGGCCAGCAGCAGGTTGCGGTCCTGCCGCCGCGCGCCATCGGGCGTGAAGAACAGTTCCAGCTGGTCGTCTTCGGTGAAGATGTGCCAGCCCTGCATCGGATCGTGCGGATCGAAGATGAAATGGGCCGGTGCCAGCGGCACTACTTCGCCATCGATCCACAACGCGTTCTCGTGTCCGCCGAAATAGCCGGACTGCAGGTTGAAGCCCATTTCCAGGCTGTGCGCGGACGCCCAGCGCCAGGATGTCTCGCGCGCCAGCAAGCCGTTCGAATAATCGAAGCTGGCCACGCCGCCTTCGAGCGGGTATGCGTCGCGGAAGGTGCGCACCTCGCCGCTCAGCGGCATGCCGGGCGATTTCTGGGTGCCATGCAGCGCCCCGCCCTTCACCGGGCCGGTGGCCAGCAGCAGCGGCGCGACCGGCGGCCCCAATTCGGCATCGATTTCCATGTAGGGGCAGCGCAGCGCCAGCCGAAAGCCCCCGCCTTCCACCGGCTCGATGCTGATCTGCGTGCTGCGCGTGCGGAACCAGCTGGCGGCAGCCGCGTGTTCGCCCACGCCGACCGACAGGCGGCCCGGCAAACCATCCTCCGAGAAGTTGGCCATCATGTCGCTGTCGCGGCGGTCGAAAGCGTAAGCGAAGCAGGTGCTGGTCCAACCCAGGTCGACGATGGCGACAGCCGCCATGACCTGTTCCGACGCCAGCGCAACGTAATGCCATTTCTTGTGATGGAAGCGGCGCCACAGGCTGCCGCGCGCGTGCTCGCCCGCCAGCAGGTGCCAGTCGAAAGACCGGGTGGCGCCTGCAAAGCGGCCCAGCTGCGCCATGCCGTCGCTGCCCACCACGCAGGCCGGTGCCGGCGGCAGGCTCATTGCGCCACTCCCTGGGCATCGAACTCCGCCCGCAGCGCGGCGCCGAAGGCGGCAGGCTCGCAGGCTTGCATCTGCACCAGCGGACAGCCGTGCCAGTTGGCCAGGCGCTGCACCGCACCGGCCACGTCGCGCACGAAGCGCTCGCTGACCCGCACGCCCGGCTCCAGCACCAGGTTCTTCAGCTCGAAGATGCCGCCGCGGCGGTGCGCCTTGGCATCGATGCGGCCCACCAGGGCGCCACGGCGCAGGATGGGCAAGGTGAAGTAGCCGTAGCGCCGCTTGTCGGCCGGCGTATAGCATTCCAGGCGGTAGTCGAAACCGAACAAGTCCAGCGCACGGCGGCGGTCCCAAACCACCGGATCGAACGGCGACAGGATGGTGGTCAGCGTCGGCGCCAGGGTGCCGTCGGCGGCCGCCTGCGCCAGGTCGGCCAGCTCGTGGTGGATATAGACGGTATCCTTCCAGCCCTGCACCCGGGCGCGCAGCAGCATGCCTTCCCCGGCCAGCGCTTCCAGGTCCGGGCGCGGCGGCCTGGTGCGGTAATAATCCGCCACCCACGCCGCGCGCGCCAGCCCCAGTGCGCGCACCGTCTTCAAGGCCAGCTCGCGCCGCGTTTCGTCCATGCCGGGCAGGCGGCTGTCGTCCCAGCCGGGCAGCACCCGCTCGGCCAGGTCGTACACGCGCTGGAAGTTGTGGCGGCGCGCGATCATCAGCTTGCCCGCCGTAAACAATACTTCCAGCGAGCGCTTTTCGGGTTTCCATTCCCACCAGCCGCCCCCTTTGCCGTCCGTGCGCTCGAAATCGGCCGACCGCACCGGACCATGGCTGCGGATATGCTGCAGCACGCGCTCGACATCGGCGCGCCGCTCACGCATCCAGTTGACGGAATACTTCCACCCCATCGCGGCCGGATTGACCATGCGGTGGCGCAGCAGGCGGTAATCCTCGATCGGCACGAAGCACGCTTCATGCGCCCAGTATTCGAACAGCGCCCCCTCGGCCAGGTGCTCTTCCAGCCAGGGCTGGGGATAGTCGCCCAGCCGGCTCCACAGCACCAGGTAAGGACTGCGCGCCACCACGTGGATGGTGTCGATCTGCAGCACACCCATGCGGCGAATGGTGTCCAGCACGTCGGCTTTTTGCGCCTTGCGCCGGCGCGGCTGCAACAAGCCCTGGGCCGCCAGGTGCAAGGCGCGCGCGGCGGCCAGGCTGAGGTTCAATTCGGTCAAGACGGTTTCCTGTGGAGGTGGAACGGCTATTCTAATAGTGATTTGGCAGGTTTTCTTGGCATATTGTGAAGGATAGTGGCCTGCTGGCAGCACTGTTCGGTTTTTTTTGCCCCACTGTCCGGGTTTGAGTGCAGAATAAGACTGTGCCGACTTCTACCGCCCGCCAGATTTTGCGCAAGCTGTATCGCATGATACTGTTGCCCTCGTTCACACTGGTTTTGCTGGTGATCATGTGGGCGGACGTGTATTACCAGGTGCAGCAGGAAGCGGCCAGCGCCCATTACGATGCCGTGCAGCACAGCCATTCGCTGGCGCGCACGCTGGCCGAGCATTCCAGCCATCTGCTGCGCCAGGGCGACCATGCGACGCAGCTGTTCAAGCTCAAGTTCGAGGAAACCGACGGCAGGCTGCGCCTGCCCGAATTCAGCAGGCGTGGCGGCTTGCTCGATTCGGTCATGCCGGCCCGCCTCGAATTGCCGATCGCCCTGATCGATGCCGACGGCATGCTGGTCGACAGCATGCATGGCGCCTTCCACAGCAACTTTGCCAACCAGAGTTTCTTCAAGACCTTGTCCACGACGGCCGGCGACGCGGCCCTGGTGACCAACCCGATGGTGGACCCGATCACCAAAAAATGGCAGATCCAGATCGCACGCCGGCTGGACGACCGCAGCGGCAACTTTGCCGGCGTGATCGTGCTGATGATCGACCCGGCCTACTTCGTCGAGGACTACGACCGGCTGCACGTCGACGAAGGCGGGCTGGTGATGCTGATCAGCCGCGATACCGGGCTGGCGACCGGCCGCATCGACGAAAAGGTGTTCATCACCGACACCATCGACTTTGTGGCGCCCGCCGATCCGGTGCGCTCCCCGGAGGAATTGCTGCTCAAGACCCCGGTCGACAAGGTCGAACGCATTTACGGCTTCCGCGACATGCCGCGCTATTCGCTCACGGCAGTGGTGGGCGATGCCAAGGTCCACGCCCTGGCCAAGTTCCGCAACCAACAGCGCCTGTACTATATGGTCACCACCCTCATTTCGCTGGTGGTGCTTGCCTTCGGTTTCCTGCTCACGCAACAGTCGCGCCGCCTGCGCGAAAGCATGCGCGAAGCGACCGAAGCGCGCGAGAAACTGCACGCCGCGGTCGACGCCAGCCTGGATGCCCTGTTCCTGATGAAGGCATGCCGCGGCGGCAACAGCGGCGGGGACATCGTCGACTTCATGCTGGTCGACCTGAACGAGCGCGGCGCGCGCATCCTCGGTTATCCCGCCAGCGAAGCACTGGGCAAGCGCATGGGCGAGATGCTGCCGCAGTGGCGCAGCGAAGGCCTGTTCGACAAATGCATGCGCGTGATGCAAACCGGGGAACCGCTGGAAGAGGAATTCGAGTCGACCGTCTTTGGCGAGGCGCTGTGGCTGCGGCACCAGATTGTCGCGATCGAGGATGGCGTCGCCGTTACCGCACGCAACATCACCGAACGCAAACGCTCGGAACTGGCAGTACGCCAGAACCAGGCGGAGCTGCAGGCGGTCAACGACGCTTCCCCACTTGGCCTGATTCGCGCCGACCAGGATGGCAAATGTACTTACGTCAACCGCACCTTCGAAGCCATCACCGGCATGGGGCGCGACGCGGCACTGGGCGATGGCTGGTTCGACGCCGTGCACCCCAACGACCGCGAAATGCTGCGCGCTTCGCTGCGCCACCTGAACCAGACGCAGCAAGCGTTCCAGGAAACGCTGCGCTGCGTGCACCCGGACGGCAAGATCGTCTGGACG
The DNA here is from genome assembly GCA_946482335.1 of uncultured Duganella sp. The sequence continues at coordinate 11,265 of CAMLRG010000070.1, forward strand.
TCGATCAAGGTAGCGCCGATCGTGATCGACAACGCGATCGCCGGCTACGTCGGCACGCTGGACGACATCACGCTGGTGCGCAAATCCGTCATGGCCCTGCGCGAAAGCGAGTCGCGCCTGCGCACCATTGCCGACACCCTGCCTGCGATGGTGGCCTATGTCGATTTCGAGGAAATCTACCGCTTCCACAACCTCGCTTATGAACGCGAATTCAGCAAGAGCGGACTGCAGGTGACCGGCCGCACCGTGCTCGAAACCGTGGGCGCGAAGCGCTACGCCATGCTGCAACCTTACATTGCGCGCGCCCTGGCCGGTGAAACGCTGACCTTTGAAGAGGAAGACGACAGCGACGACTACCCGCGCACCTACGAGGTGGTCTACATTCCGCAACTGGACGAGGACGGCATGACCGTGGTCGGCTTCCACGTCATGCGGCAGGACGTGACGGCGCAGAAGCGCGAGAAGCAGCACTTGCTGCGCCTGTCCCAGGTCGACGCGCTGACGGGCTTGACCAACCGCGCCGGCTTCCTGCAAAAGCTCAACGACGCCATGGTTGCCTGCCGCGAGAGCGGCAGCTTGATGGCGGTGATGTATCTCGATATCGACCGTTTCAAGCCGGTCAACGACACCTACGGCCATGCCGTGGGCGATGCGCTGCTCAAGGCTTTTTCGGCACGCCTGTCCAACACCGTGCGCGCCAGCGACACGGTGGCGCGCCTGGGCGGCGATGAATTCACCATCATCATGGACCGTATCTCCAAGCCAGAAGATGCCGCCGCCACCGCGTCCAAGATCGTGCAGGCCATGCAGCATCCCTTCGAGCTCGATGGGGTATTGGCGAACGTCTCCACCAGCATCGGCCTTACTTACTACCGCGACGAAGAGCTCAGCCCGGCCGAATTGCTGAAGCGGGCCGACCTGCTGCTGTACGAGGCGAAACAGGCCGGCCGCAACACCTTCCGCAGCGGCGCGGCCATTGCGCAACTGCGCCCGTCGAACGCGGCCTGACCGGGATCAAGACATCGGCCTGCCGTTTGCGCTATATTTGCGCTTCCCACGCCCAGCTTTACATCTCATGCGCCTGCTGCACACTTCCGATTGGCATCTTGGCCAATCGCTGCATAATTTTGAACGCCACTACGAGCACCAGCGCTTCCTGGACTGGCTGCTGGACACCATCGTGTCCGAGCAGGCCGACGCCCTGCTGGTGGCGGGCGATATTTTCGACAATGCCAACCCGTCGGCGGCCTCGCAGCGCCAGCTGTACACCTTCCTGCAGCAAGCCCGCGCCCGCGCGCCGCAACTGGATATTGTCGTCATTGCCGGCAACCACGATTCGCCCGGCAGGCTCGAGGCGCCCGGACCGCTGCTGGAAGTGCACGGCACCAGCGTGATCGGCTACCCGCACCGCGATGCCGACGGCAATATCGCGCTGGAGCGCATGCTGGTACCACTGACCCGCAAGGATGGCTCGGTTGCCGCCTGGGTGCTGGCCGTGCCTTTCCTGCGCCACGGCGACGTGCCGCGTCCGGCGCCGCCCGCGGGACAGGCCGCCGGGTCCGGTGCAGCCCCCGCCGACGCCGATGGCAACACGCCAGGCGCCCCGCAGCCGGACCCTTACCTCGCCGGCATCGCCGAGTTGTACCGCCAGGCGCTGGAACTGGCGGCCGCCCGCGCCGCCGACGGCCAGGCCATCGTCGCCATGGGCCATTGCCACATGGTCAACGGCACCATGTCGGCCGACTCCGAGCGCCGCATCGTGATCGGCGGCACCGAGATGCTCCCCACCGGCATTTTCCCGGCGCCGATCGCCTACGCGGCGCTGGGCCATCTGCACCTGGCGCAGCAGGTCGGTCCGCATGCACACATCCGCTACTGCGGCAGCCCGATCCCCTTATCGTTCGCGGAGACCAGGTACCCGCACCAGGTGCTGCGCATCGACCTGGATGGCGCCCAGGTGCGCGAGATCGCCCCGCTGCCCATCCCGCGGGCGGTCCAGCTGCTGCGCATCCCCGACCAGCCAGCCCTGCTCGACGACGTGCTGGCCGCCCTGGCGGCGCTCGAATTGCCCGACGCGCCAGCCGAACAGCAACCCTTGCTGGAAGTGCGCGTGCGCCTGGAAGCGCCGCAACCGGGCCTGCGCGCCCGTATCGAAGAAGCGCTGCAAGGCAAGCCGGTCCGCCTGGCCAAGATCGAGACCTCCAGCGCCACCCGCCGCTCGCTCGAGGAAGCCGCGGTGTCGCTCGACCAGTTGGCCTCCCTGCAGCCGGACGACATTTTCAAGCGCCTGTACCAGCAGCGCTTTGGCAGCGAGGTGCCGGCCGAACAACTGGCCGCCTTTGCCGAACTGGTGCAGCCATGAGGGTGCTTCGGATCGCCGGCAAGAACCTTGCCTCCCTGGCCGACGAATTCTCGGTCGACTTTACCGCCCAGCCACTGGCCGAAGCCGGCCTGTTTGCCATCTGCGGCCCCACCGGCGCCGGCAAGAGCACCCTGCTCGACGCCCTGTGCCTGGCGCTGTACGACGACACGCCGCGCCTGCACAAGGCAGTGGGCAAGACACCCGACGTGGGCGACCCGGTTTCTTCGCAAGACCCGCGCACCTTGCTGCGGCGCGGTGCCGCCGAAGGCTGGGCCGAAGTCGATTTCGTCGGCAACGACGGCGAATCCTATCGGGCCCGCTGGAAAGTGTGGCGCGCCCGCAGCAAGGCGGCCGGCGCCTTGCAGCCCAGCGCCATGTCGCTGCAAAAACTGCCCGGGCTGCAGCCGCTGGGCCACACCAAGACCGAGGTGATGGCGGAAATCGCCCAGCGCACGGGCTTAAGCTTCGAACAATTCACGCGCGCGGTGCTGCTGGCGCAAAACGAGTTCTCCGCCTTCCTCAAGGCGGCGGACGACGAGCGCGGCGCCTTGCTGGAAACCCTGACCGGCAGCGCCATCTACAGCGAGATCTCCAAGCGCGCCTTTGAACGCTGGCGCGCCGAGGAACTGGCGCTGAAAACCCTGACGGCCGGCCTGGCGAACCAGCAGCCGCTGGCGCCCGACCAGCGCGCCGACATCGCCGCCCAGTCGGAAGCGGCCGAAGCGGCGCTGCACGCTTGCGCGCAGCGCGTGACGGCACTGGAAGCGGAGCTGCGCTGGCACCAGCAGGCCGAACGCCTGGCAACGGCGGCCCGGCATGCGCGCGAACACTGCCACCAGAGGCAACTTGAATCCGATGCGGCGGCCGCGCGCCGCGCCACGCTGGCCCGGCTGGATGCCATCCAGCCGGCGCGGGCGCTGGACGACGAGGTGGTCCGGCTTGCCGCCGAACGCGCCGCGACGCAAGCTGCGATCTCGCTCGCCGAGCAGGAAGCCGAGCGTACCCGCCTGGCGCTCGAAGTACTCACCGGCGATGTCCAGCAGGCCATGGCGGCGCTGGCCGAGGCCGAAAGCGCGCAACACGCCGCGGCGCCGCTGCTGGACCAGGCGAAAGCCCTCGATACGCGGCTCGAATCATTGCGCGCCGCCGCCAGCCAGGCCGCCGCTGCGCGCGACGCCGCCAGCGGCGCCGACGCGGCGGCACTGGCCGCCCTGCGCGCGCAGGAAGCGCAGCAGCAGGCGCTGGCGCGCGAAACCGAAGCAGGCAGGCAATGGCTGGCGGCCCATGAACATTGGGCCGCGCTGGCGCGCGACTGGCCCCGCTGGGACGTGCTGTTCGCACAAGCCGGCCAGCAAGCCGCGCGCGCCGAGCAACAATCGCAAGCGTTGGCCGCCGCGCAGTCGGCAGCCGCCCGTCAACGGCAGGACGAGGCACACGCCCGCAGCAGCCTGGAAGCGGCCACCGAACGCCTGAACCAGGCCCAGGCCCAGCGCGAGCTGGCCATCAAGGCGCTCGCTGGTGTCGATGCCGACAGCATTGCCCTGCAGCGCAAGGAGCTGGAGCAGCGCCGCGCCCTGCTGGCCGACGCCGGTTCGGCCTGGCAGGACTTGGCGCAACTCACCGAGCGCCAGCGGGACCTGACCGCGCGCAGCGCCGCCCTGCAGGCGGCCCGCGACAGCGCGCACACGCAGGTGGCCGCCGCGCGCGAAGCCAACCTGGCGCTGGTCGCCGCCTCGGCCCAGGCCGAGCGCTCGCTGAAACTGGCGGAAGCTGCCACCGGCGAGAGCGTCGAAAAACTGCGCGGCGCGCTGCAGGACGATACACCCTGCCCGGTCTGCGGTTCGCACCAGCACCCGTACCGCCACGAAGACGGGGCGCTGCGCGCCATGCTGGCGCAGTTGCAGGCCGAAGTCCACGATTGCCGCGACAAGCTGCAACGCCATGTGAAGCTTGAGGCCGAGCAGCAGGCACGCCTGCAGTCCAGCGTCGAACAGCTTGCCGCCATCGGCGCCGAGCAGCACGGCGCCGCCGCGGCGCTTGCCGCCGCCCAGGACCGCTGGCAATCGGCCAGCGCCGCGCTGGGCGCCCAGCAGCACGCCACCGCGCCGGCCGCGCAGCCGGCCATGCCTGCCCCCGCCGCCTCCCCGCCGCCCGGCGCGGCCGACGTCGATGTGCCGGCCTGGCTGGCGGCACAAGGCGCCGAACTGCAAGCCGCACTGCGCGCGCTGGAAACCAAGGAGCAAGCCTACCGCCAGGCCACCCGCACCCGCGACGTCGCCCAAACCGCCTGTGAGCAAGCGGCCGCCGAATGCGGCCGCCATCAGCAAGCGCTGTCCGCCGCCCAGACCGCGCTCGCGCAATCCCTCGCACAGGCGCAGGCGCTCGACAGCCAACGCATCGACACCGCCCTGCAAATCGCCAACCTGCTCGACCAGCTGGACGCCCCCCTGGCGCGCGCCGGTTGGCAAGACGAATGGAAGGCAAGCCCCGCCCGCTTCCACGAGCAGCGCGCACGCGACAGCAGGCTATGGCAGGCGCAGCGCCAGGCAGCCGACGAACGGGCCGCCGCCAGCGCCGCGCTGGAAGTCGAATTGCAAGCGCTGCGCGCCGCCCGGGAACGCAGCGCCGCCGACGCGCGCAGCGCGCAAGCCGCCGCCGGCGCCGCCCAGGCGGCGCTCGCCGCCGCCACAGCCGAACGGCAAGCGCTTTGGCAGGGCCGCCCCGCGCGCGAAGTGGAAGCGGGACTGCGCGCCGCCATCGACGGCGCCCGCGCGGCACTCCAGGCGCGCCAGGAGTCCGCCCAGCAGGCGGCCCAGCAGCGCACCCGCGCCGACGAAGCCCATGCCCAGGCCCGCCAGCGGCTTGCCGCGCTGGATGCCGCAGCCAAAGGCGCCTCCGCACGCCTGCAAGACTGGCTATCCGGCCACCAGGCAGCCGGCATCGACAGCCTGGATGCGCTGCGCGCCCTGCTCGCCCACTCGCAGCAAGCCATCCGCGAGGAACGCACCGCCCTGCAGGCCATCGACCAGGCCCTGGCTTCGGCCAAGGCGGTGCTGGCCGAACGCGAAGGGCAGCATGCCGCCCACCTGGCCGGCGCGGCGCAAGGCGAACCGCGCAGCGCCGCCGAACTCGAACCGGCGCTCGCCATACTGCAAGGCGAAAGCAAGCAAGCCCACGACCGCGCCGCCGCCCTCAAGCTGCAATTGGCGCAGGACGATGCCCGGCGCAAGGCCGCACAAGCCCTGCTGGAAAACATCGCCCGCCAACAGGAGATCGAACGGCGCTGGGCGCAGCTGAGTGAATTGATCGGCTCCGCCGACGGCAAGAAATTCCGCAATTACGCCCAGCAATTCACCCTGGAGGTGCTGCTCGGCTACGCCAACGCCCACCTGGCGCAACTGGCCCCGCGCTACCAGCTGGAACGCATCGACAACCCCGCCCAGCCTTCGCTCGGCCTGCTGGTACGCGACCTCCATATGGCCGATGAAAAGCGCTCGGTGCACTCCTTGTCCGGCGGCGAATCCTTCCTGGTATCGCTGGCGATGGCGCTCGGCCTGGCCTCGCTCTCGTCCAACCGGGTGCGCGTCGAATCGCTGTTCATCGACGAGGGCTTCGGCAGCCTGGATGCGGAAACCCTGCGCGTGGCCATGGACGCACTGGATGGTTTGCAGTCGATGGGAAGGAAAGTGGGCGTGATCTCCCACGTGCAGGAAATGACCGAGCGGATCGCCACCCGGATCATGGTGCAGCCCGCCGCCAACGGCCGCAGCGCGGTGTCAGTCGCTTGAACGCCAGTTGCGCTCATCCTGCTCGACCCGCACCATTTCCCAACCCAGCTCGCGTCGGATCTGCTGCGGGTCGGGCAACGGGCGCCGCTCTTCCCGGCGCGATTGCAGCCAGATGCGCACTGCTTCCTTGCTTGGTTGCTTGGGCTGGTCCATCGTAAACCTCCATCGGCGTGACGGTCATCCCTTCAACGCAGGATATGGGGGCCAGTTGACCGAAGGCGGCGATCAATTTGTTATCATGTGTAAATGGGAATCGGCGCCATCACATCGTCCAGCATTGCGCCGCAGGCCGGTGCGCCTGCGTCCAACCCGGCACGCGCCGCGACCGCCCAGCAGGAATTCTCCCCCGAAGATCAAGCCAGAATCGACCAGCTGAAGGCGCGCGACCTCGAAGTGCGCCAGCATGAACAAGCCCATTTGGCCGCGGCGGGCGGGCTGGCGACGTCCGGCGCCAGCTATACCTATGAGCGGGGCCCCAATGGCGTGAACTATGCCGTGGGCGGCGAAGTCAATATCGATACCTCGCCGGGGCGCACGCCGGAAGAAACCCTGGAAAAGGCCCGCCAGATCCAGGCCGCCGCCCTGGCGCCCGCCGAGCCGTCGAGTGCCGACCGCAGCGTCGCGGCGCGCGCCGCCCAGATGCAACAGCAAGCCCAGGCTGAAATTTCAGCCAAGCAACAGGAACTCCAACGCGGCTATGGGCTTTCCGAACGGCAAACGACCATCGATATCTTTGCCTGATAAAATCGTCCTTTTGCCCGGAGTCCGGACGATGTTCTTGAAAGCCCCACGTACCCTGACGTTCAAGTGCGCCAAATGCGCCAAAGCCGTGAAAGTTGCATTACAGAAAACTTCTGCATGCTCCCACATTACGCCGTACTATGGTGTCTGCACTTGCGGCGAAGTGAAGCTGCATGCCACCGGCGCCCCGGAAGCAGTCAAGTCCTACCTGGAATCGAATGGCTTATGGACGCACCATCATTGATAAACCTCAAGAAAATCCGGAACTTGCCGTTGTAGGGATAGTTGCCCTTAAAGGTTTCCTATCATGAACTTTCTGAATTCCATTGGACCGCGCCAGTTCCAGAACACTTCGCCCTCCCCCGCCGCCGCGCAGCAGGAGAGCAAGGCGACCCGCGCCAATGCGGTCAAGGACGTGACTTCCGGCAGCGCGGTTTCGCTGTCCAGCAATGCGGTCGACCTGCAAAAGCGCGTCGACAGCCTGGGCAACAAGACCGTCGACATGGCCCAGGACCTGATTGGCAGTTTTGCAAAAAGCTTGCTTGGCGACAATGCCAAGGGCGCCTCGATTTCCTTCGATTCGGTCGCGCTGGAAACGAACGCCAGTTTCGCGGCCGGCGTCCTGCATGCGGAAGGCAGTGGCGGCGTGACCGACGCCCTGGGCTTCAGCCTGAGCGAAGATTCCCATTTCCTCGGCAAGGGCACCATCACGACCGCCGATGGCCGCAAGCTGAATTTTGAAGTGGAAATCCAGTACGAATCGCGCACGACCGCCGCCGCGGCCTCGTCACGCCGCAAGGAACTGGCCGACCAGAATCCGGCCATGCCATTGCCGGAAGTGGAATTCCCGGACATCGATTTCCCGGGCAGCCTGGCCGACCTGTTCCGCCTGATGGACCGCAATATCAGTGCGACCGTCCAGCAACTGACGGAGAACGGTGAGCAAAACGAGGCCGGCGACCTGACCATGCGCCTGCTCAAGCTGGTCGATGCCGAAGCGCCGCTGGAATCCTACCTGCCGCCGAACGCCAGCGAAAAGGCGCGTGCCTACGGCCGCCTGCAGGCCGAACCGGGCCAGGCCGCCGAGCTGGCCCATGCCGCCAAGGCTGCGCGCGACAGCGAGATCGACCCGCCCGACGACGCCATCGATCCCCCGTCGATCGATATCGATCCGCCGTCGACCGAGATTGATCCACCCTCGACCGACATCGATCCGCCGTCGACCAAGATTGATCCGCCATCGACCGACATCGATCCGCCGTCGGCCCGCATCGACCCGCCGTCGGTCGCGATTGATCCACCGTCGACCGAGATCGATCCCCCTTCGACCGAGATCGATCCGCCCGCCTCGGCCTGAACACCGGCGCCGGGCCCAGCCCGCGTATAATGGCAGCCTCCTGACGAAACCGCCTTTTCAGGCGGTTTCGCCGTTTACAGATTCGCGACTATGCAAGAAATCCACTGGACAGAAAATGGCGAGCAGCGCTCGGCGCGCTGGCATTCCGAAGCAGGCAACCCGCCGCCCAAGCGCGTGCAGGTGGCTGACGACACGATGAACGCCGACGTCGCCTACCGCCTCGCCTGCGAAGGCACCGCCCTGCTGTGGCGCGGCGACTTCCAGAATGCGCGCCAACTGCTGCAAGCCCTGGCGCGCCGCGCCGACCACCGCCACGGCCGCAAGGGCCGCAAGCCGGCTGCCGCCAAGACGCCTGCCAACGCCACCGAAGCCTTCCATCTGCACCGCCAGGCCCAGTCGCAACGCGCCCGCACCCTGGCAATGCTGCTGATTCCTTTCGAGCCCGGCTACCGCATCCCATTGCGCCGCGCGCCCGACGTGGCACTGGCCTGCAATGAAGCCTATGGCCGTGGCGAAGACGCTTTTGTGATTTCCCTGCGCGAGCTGCAAGGCTTGATCGGCGCCCACGAATGGCGCAAGGCTGGCGTCCCCGTGGCCGCGCTGGGCGAACGCATCCACCCGCATTACGGCGTCTTTTCGCCGGTGCGCGGCGAGTACGTACAACTGGTGGCCGATGCGCCGCTGCCAAAAGGTGCGGCCGAACTGGCGTTCGATATCGGCGCCGGCACCGGGGTGTTGTCCGCCGTGCTGGCCAAACGCGGCGTCAAACGCGTCGTCGCGACCGACATGGACCGCCGCGCCCTGCGTTGTGCCCGCGACAACCTGTCGCGCCTGATGCTGGATGGCCAGGTCGAATTGCTGGAAGCCGACCTGTTCCCGCCCGGCCAGGCGCCGCTGGTGGTGTGCAACCCGCCATGGGTGCCGGCCCGCCCGAATTCTTCCGTCGAGCACGCGGTGTACGACCCGGACAGCCGCATGCTGCGCGGCTTCCTGGGCGGCTTGAAAGCCCACCTGGCACCCGGCGGCGAAGGCTGGCTGATCCTGTCCGACCTGGCGGAACACCTCGGCCTGCGCTCGCGCGCCGAACTCGAGCAATGGATTGCCGCAGCCGGCCTGAAAGTGCTGGGCCGCCTCGATGCCCGTCCGGTCCACCCCAAGGCCAGCGACGCCAGCGATCCCCTGCATGCCGCGCGATCGGCCGAGGTCACGTCGCTGTGGCGGCTGGGCGCCGCATAAATTCGACCTTGCGGAACCGCGATGGGCGAGCTATAATGCTTGCCTCAGACGCGGGGTGGAGCAGTCTGGCAGCTCGTCGGGCTCATAACCCGAAGGTCACAGGTTCAAATCCTGTCCCCGCAACCAGATTCCCAAAAAGCCGTTGCCCACGCAACGGCTTTTTTCATGGTCGGATGCGCCGATGCGGATTCTCTCTTCCTTACGCTGGCTGTCGGCCCTGCCCTTGCTCGCAGCTTGTGCCGCCCCCGGCCGCAACCCCGACATCCTCGCGCAACAACTGAACGCCGCCATCCTTGCCAGCAGCAGCGCCACCCTGGCGCTGGAAAAATGGTGCGCCGACCATGGCATGGCAACCGAGCCCAGGATCGTGGCGCGCCTGGTGCGCGGCAGCGATAAGCCCGCCGAAGCCGCAACGCTTGCCCGCCTGGGCGTCGCCAGCCAAACCGACATCAAATACCGCCGCGTGCAACTGTATTGCGGCGCCCACCTGTTCTCCGAGGCGGACAACTGGTACGTCCCGGCGCGGCTGACGCCTGGGATGAACCGCCTGCTGGAAGAAACCGACACACCGTTCGGCAAGGTGGTCCAGCCGCTGGCGCCATACCGCCGCACCCACTCCGCCAGCATGCTGCGCTCGCCGACCGCCCTGTTCGAGCACCGCGCGGTGCTGTACACCTCATTGAACCAGCCCATCGCCGAAGTGCGCGAGACCTACCAGCGCGGCACCCTCGCCTTTTTATAGTTGAGCTGTCACAATTGCACGCGACCTAACCCGCAAGGAGCAGCGCGTGAACGACAAGACCAGGAAGCCCACGACAGGCGCGCCGGCCAGCCCTGGCCGCCGCCGAATTTTCCAGGCTGCCGGCGCGGCCGGCCTGGCCGCCAGCCTTCCCGGCGCAAGCGCTGCGCCGGCAGCCAGGTCCGTCAAGCCTGCCAAGGCCACGTCGCTGGACGACAAGCTGCAAGCCAACGTGAAGAACCTGGTGGTGATCTACCTCGAGAACCGCAGCTTCAACAACCTGTTCGCCGACTTCCCCGGCCTGGCCGCGCCGATGTCCGCGCTCAAGCCCGCCGACTACCAGCAGCGCGATTACGACGGCAGCATCCTGCCGGCACTGCCAAAGGTCTGGGGCGGCCTGGTCCCGGTACCGCAGGATATCGCCGGCAAGCGTTATGAGCTCAAGGAAGACCAGCTGCAAGGCCTGCCGAACGCCCCATTCAAGCTGGTCGACGCGGAAGGCAAGCCACTGCCCGAATCGGTCATCACGCGCGACCTGTGGCACCTGTTCTACCAGAATCAGATGCAGATCAACGGCGGCAAGAACGATCGCTTCGTCGCCTGGGGCAATACCGGTGGCATGGTGATGGGCTATTACGGCGAGACCGAAAAAAACTTCGGCCTGTGGCAAGTGGCGCGCCAATACACGCTGTGCGACAACTTCTTCATGGCCGCATTCGGCGGCTCCTACCTGAACCACCAGTTCCTGGTGTCCGGCCGCTGCCCCGTGTATCCGGACGCCGCCAACAGCCCAGCCAAGCGCAAGATCGCCGTGCTTGCCGACGGCCCGACAGGCCGCACGCTGGCGCTCGATCCGAAGAGCCCCAAATCCGCGCTGGAAGGCAAGCCGCTATACGTGAACGATGGCGCCATCACGCCGGACGGATTCGCCGTCAACACCATGGCCCCGCCCTACCAGCCAAGCTGGGTACGCCCGGCGCCGGGCGGCGATCCCATGCACGCCAATCCGGACGACCCTAGCACCCTGCCGCCGCAAACCTACGACACCATCGGCGACCTGCTGTCGCGCAAAGGCGTGAGCTGGGCATGGTATGGCGGCGCATTCCAGGCCGCCCTGGACCACAAAGGCGGCGGCAGCAAGCCGAACTTCCAGTACCACCACCAGCCCTTCAACTACTTCAAGAGCTTCGCCCCAGGCAGTGCGCTACGTGCCGCCCACATCCGCGATGGTGGTATGGGCGACAGCCCGATCTCGAACAAATTCCTGGCCGACGTGGTGGCAGGCAGCCTGCCGGCGGTCAGCTTCTACAAGCCCCAGGGCAACCTGAACCTGCACGCCGGCTACTCGGACATCGAATCCGGCGACCAGCACATCGTCAACGTGCTGGAACACCTGAAGAAATCGCCGCAGTTCAAGAACATGGTGGTGGTGGTGACCTTCGACGAGAACGGCGGCTGGTGGGACCACGTGGCGCCGCCCAAAGGCGACCGCTGGGGCCCGGGCTCGCGCATCCCGGCCATCATCGTATCGCCCTTCGCAAAACGAGGCACCGTCGACCACAGCTTCTACGACACCACGTCGATCCTGCGCCTGATCACCCGCCTGCATGGACTGCCTCTGCTGGAAGGCCTGGCGGAGCGCAACAGGGCCTTCGCCGAACGCGGCGCCTTGCCGCCGGGCGACCTGACCGGAGCACTTGCCTTCCGCTGACATGGTTGCACGTGTTACAATCCGCCGGTTTTAACAGGAAGCCCGACTGATTCAGCCGGGCTTTTGTTTTGCACGGCGAAGAATGAGAGATAAAAAAGACAACGCGACAATCGACCTGCCGGGCTTCGAGCCCGCCGCGCCGATGACGCCGGAAGCCAAGCTTCCGCCGCCGCCGCGTGTCCGCCGCGCGCCGCGCAAGCAGGAACAACTCGACCTGCTCGGTGAACTCGGCCAGACCGACGCCACCGGCCTGCCAATCTGGCAGAATGACCCCAACCTGGACCTCACCGGCTTGCCCATCTGGCGCCGAGACTGAATATGACCGCCTTCGCTACCCTGCCGCTGTCCGACAAACTTCTTGCCAACCTGGACTCGCTGGGCTACCGCGAAATGACCGAGATCCAGGCGCAAAGCCTGCCCGCCATCATCGATGGCCGCGACCTGATCGCCCAAGCCAAGACTGGCAGCGGCAAGACCGCCGCATTCGGCATTGGCATGCTGTGCAACCTGAATACCGCCTGGTTCGCCGTGCAAGGCCTGGTGCTGTGCCCTACGCGCGAACTGGCCGACCAGGTGGCCGGCGAACTGCGCCGCCTGGCACGTTGCGTACCGAACGTGAAGGTGGTGGTGCTGACGGGCGGCACACCGATGCGGCCACAAATCGCATCGCTGGAATTCGGCGCCCACATCGTGGTCGGCACGCCGGGCCGCGTGCGCGACCACCTGTCGCGCCAATCGCTCGACCTGTCCAATGTACGCACGCTGGTGCTGGACGAAGCCGACCGCATGACCGACATGGGCTTCTACGACGAAATCGCCGGCATCGTGCGCGCCTGCCCCAAGCGCCGCCAGACCTTGCTGTTTTCCGCCACCTACCCGGACGACATCCGCCAGGCCACGGCGGGCTTCCTGGCCGATCCGGTCGAAGTGACCGTGGAGGCCCAACACAGCGGAAACCAGATCGAACAGCGCTTTTACGAAATCGGCTTCGACGACCGTGACCGCGCGATCGGCAAACTGCTGCGCCATTACCAGCCCGCATCCGCCATCATCTTTTGCAACACCAAGGCCCATTGCAAGGACTTGCTGGACGAATTGCGTGCCGAAGGCTTCTCCGCCCTCGCCCTGTACGGCGAACTGGAACAGCGCGAACGCGACGAAATCCTGGTGCTGTTCTCCAACCGCAGCTGCTCGATCCTGATCGCCACCGACGTCGCGGCGCGCGGCCTCGACATCGCCAACCTGGAAGCGGTGATCAACGCCGACGTCTCGCGCGACACCGAAGTGCACATCCACCGCATCGGCCGCACCGGCCGCGGCGGCGAGAAAGGCTTGTCGCTGACCCTGTGCGCGCCCAACGAAAAGAAGTGGGTCAAGCTGATCGAAGACTACCAGGGCGGCGAACCCGTCGAATGGCACAGCCTCGATGAGCTGCAGGAAGCAGAAGGCGCCCACGCCGAACCCGCCCTCATGCTGACGCTTTGCATCGCCGGCGGCAAAAAGGAAAAGCTGCGCGCCGGCGACGTGCTGGGCGCCTTGTGCGGCGATGGCGGCCTGACCAAGGACCAAGTCGGCAAGATCGCCGTCACCGAATTCCAGACATACGTCGCCCTCGACCGCCGCATCGCCCACGCCGCCTTCGCCCGCCTGAAAGCCGCCAGCACCATGCCCAGCGGCGACTTCGGCAGCTTCAAAGGCCGCAACTTCAAGATGCGCTTTATTGACGTCTAGGCGCGCAAGTTGACGCTGGCGGGGAATTGGGGTGCACGACGGGCCATCGTCGCTTGCTCGAATGCGTAGGCCATGCCGATCAGCAATGCTTCACTGAAGGCGCTGCCGACGAACGATAAGCCGACCGGCAGGCCGTGTACGTAGCCAGCCGGCACGGTCACGTGCGGGTAGCCGGCGACGGCGGCCGGTGAAGAAAAACTCTTGGGATAGTGGTCGCCATTGATGAAATCCGTCAGCCATGCCGTGCCGTCGGTCGGCGCCACCAGCGCGTCCAGCCCATGCGCTTTGAGCACCAGGTCGATGCCCTCTTCACGCGAGTAGCGACGGTTGTTGGCCAGCGCGTCCTTGTACGCCTGGCTGTCGAGGCCAGGCTTGGCTTCGGCGCGCTCCAGGTATTCCTGGCCGAAGTATGGCAGCTCCAGCTGGGCATTCTGTTTGTTGAAGGCGATCAGGTCGGCCATATTGCGCACCTTGGCGTCCGGCGCGTAATCGCGCAGGTAAGCCGCCAGGTCGGCCTTGAATTCGTGCAGCAGCACTTCGGTTTCGCTGTCGCCGTATTTTTCCGTGTTCGGTACTTCGACATCGACCAGGATCGCGCCCTGCGCCTTCAGCGCGTCCAGCGCTTTCCCGATTTCGGCATCGATGGCATCGCTGCCACCGAAGAAATTGCGGGCCACGCCAAGCCGCTTGCCGCGCAGCGAATCGCGCTTTAAAGCCGCGGCGTAATCGGCCGCCTTGCCGGCACCATCCTGGGTCACCGGATCGCGCGGATCGACGCCCGCCATCGCGGCCAGCATCAGCGCGGCGTCGCTCACGCTGCGCGCCATCGGGCCGGCCGTGTCCTGCGAATGGGCGATGGGAATGATGCCGCTGCGGCTCACCAGGCCAATGGTCGGCTTGATGCCAACCAGACCACAAATCGATGCGGGGGAGACGATGGAGCCGTCCGTCTCGGTGCCGACCGCCAGCGTCGCCAGGCCGGCCGCAATCGCGGCACCCGAGCCGGAACTGGAACCGCTGCAGTTGCGGTCCAGCGAGTAAGGATTGCGGGTCAGGCCGCCGCGCGCACTCCAGCCGCTCACCGAATGGCTGGAGCGCATATTGGCCCACTCGCTCAGATTGGTCTTGCCGATGATGACTGCACCGGCTTCGCGCAAACGCGCCGCCACGTGGGAATCGCGCGCCGCGCGCACGCCGGCCAGCGCCAGCGAACCTGCCGTGGTACTCATGCGGTCCGCAGTGGCGATATTGTCTTTCAGGAGCACCGGAATGCCGTGCAGCGGGCCGCGCACGCGACGCTGGTGACGTTCGCGGTCCATTTCGCGCGCGATTTTCAGCGCCTCGGGATTGATTTCGATGATGGAATTGATGCGCGGGCCGGATTTGTCGATCGCATTGATCCGCGCCAGGTATTGCGATGTCAGGGAATGTGAAGTCAGCTTATTGGCGGCCATCAGCTCTTGCTGGTGCTGCACGCCCGCGTCCAGGATGGATGGCACCGCCGCCTGCGACCGTGGCAAAGTCGCTGCGCCGCCGGCAGCCAGCCCCAACTTCACGAAACCCCGTCGATCCATCTGGT
>CAMLRG010000071.1 GCA_946482335.1 uncultured Duganella sp.
GCGGCGGAGGAAGAACATATCGTGCGTATGGGCTTGCTGGCTTCCGGCGCGGCCCATGAACTGGGCACGCCGATGGCGACCATGTCGGTCCTGCTGGGCGACTGGCTGCGCATGCCGGAATTTGCCGGCAATGCCACGCTGCGCGAGGAAATCCAGGAAATGCAAACGCAGCTGCAACGCTGCAAGGCCATCGTCACCGGCATCCTGCTGTCGGCGGGCGAATTGCGCGGCGAGTCGTCGGCCAAGACAACCTTGCGCGCCTTCCTCGGCGACCTGCTGGACGAGTGGCGCGCCAACCGCCCGGTGGTGGCTTTCGACTACCAGGACCTGCTGGCCGCCGATATCCCGGTCGTGTTCGAATCGGCCTTGAAACAGACCATCTTCAACCTGCTCGACAACGCGCTGGAAGCTTCGCCGCAGTGGGTCGGCCTGGTGGCATCGACCGACGGCGACACGCTGAAGCTGGCCGTCAGCGACCGTGGCCCGGGTTTCGCCGCTTCCATGCTGGCCCAATTCGGCAAGCCTTACCAGTCGAGCAAAGGACGCCCGGGCAGCGGCCTTGGCCTGTTCCTGGTCGTAAACGTCGCACGCACGCTGGGCGGCACGGTCGAAGCCCGCAATCTCGAGCAAGGCGCGGTGGTCGAACTGCGCTTGCCGCTATCCGCCATCGCCCTCGAATAGGAGCCGCCCGTGACCACTGAACGCCTGCTGCTGATCGTGGAAGACGACCCGGCCTTCGCGCGCACCCTTTCCCGCTCGTTCGAACGGCGCGGTTATACCGTGCTGCGCGCCGCCAACCTGGACGAAGTCGGCGCGCTGCTGAAGGAGCACACGCCCACCCACGCCGTGGTTGACCTGAAACTGGAAGGCAATACCTCGGGCCTGGCGTGCGTGCAGGCATTGCATACGCATTCGCCGGACATGCTGATCGTGGTCCTGACCGGCTTCGCCAGCATCAATACGGCGGTGGAAGCGATCAAGCTGGGCGCCTGCCAATACCTGGCCAAGCCCTCCAATACCGACGATATCGAGGCCGCCTTCCTGCACGTAGCCGGGGTGGCCGACGTCGAGCTGACCAACCGCTCCACCTCCGTCAAGACGCTGGAGTGGGAGCACATCCACAAGGTGCTGGCCGAGACCGACTTCAATATTTCCGAAGCGGCGCGCCGCCTGGGCATGCACCGCCGCACCCTGGCGCGCAAGCTGGAGAAGCAGCGCGTCAAATAGCCATTTCCTGCGCGATGCGCTCGGCAAGCCGCTGCAGCAGCAAGTGGACATGGTAGCCGTCGACGAAACCGTGGTGCGCCTGGATGCAGAACGGTACGGTCATCGTGTCGCCCGCCAGATCGCTGTAACGGCCCCAGGCGATCAGGGGGATGTCGGCACTCTTGTACTCGTAGATCGGGTGCTCGATCGCGCGCAGGTCGAGCCACGGCATGCAGGTCGTGTAAATGTTGTCCTTTTGATCGCGCGGCGACAGGTCACGGCCGGTATTGATCAACTCGCGCGTGCTGCGCGCCACCACGCCTGCCGCGAGGCTGCGGGAAATAAACTCGGCGCGATCGTCCGACACGTCGAAGCGAGCGTAATTCAGGTTGTTGTCCAGGTTGATGACCGTGTAGCCGCCGTAAAACTTCTCGATCTTGATCACGTCGCCGTCAAACTCACGGTACAGGAAATTGTCGGCTTCTTTCACGCCCATGTACAGGCAATACAGCAGGAAGTGGAAAGGCGCCAACTGCCGCTCCTTGCAATAGGGCCGGAATTCGGGCAAGCGTGCAACAACGCTCAGGTTGAGCAAAGGGTTTTGGTACTTGCGGAACGCTTCGTAGCGGTCGCGGCGCAATTCAAACTTATCCATTCAAACCTGCGGATTAAGGCGCTCTATCTTGGAATGCAATTTGTTCAGTCCCGCCAGGTAGGCTTTGGCGGAGGCCACCACGATGTCCGGGTCGGCGCCGACACCGTTGACGATGCGGCCCGAATGGGCCAGGCGCATGGTGACTTCGCCTTGCGATTGCGTGCCGGGACTGATGCCGCTGATGGAAAAAAGCACCAGCTCGGCGCCGCTTTGCGCCTTGCATTCAATGGCGTTGACCATGGCATCGACCGGGCCGTCACCGGTGGCGGTGGCGGAATGCTCGACACCGTCGATCGAGAACACCACGTGCGCGAACGGCAATTCGCCGGTTTCCGAACGCTGCGACAGCGAGACCAGGCGGTAATGCTCGCCGCCGGCAGTCGCTTCCTCGTCGCTCACCAGCGCCATGATGTCTTCGTCGAAGATCTCGGCCTTGCGGTCGGCCAGCTCCTTGAAGCGGGCAAAGGCGGCGTTGACTTCCGCTTCCGAGTCGAGCTCGATACCCAGCTCCTGCAGGCGCTGCTTGAAGGCGTTGCGGCCCGACAGCTTGCCCAGCACGATGCGGTTGGCCGTCCAGCCAACGTCTTCGGCGCGCATGATCTCGTAGGTTTCGCGTGCCTTCAGGATGCCGTCCTGGTGGATGCCGGATGCGTGGGCGAAGGCGTTGGCGCCGACCACGGCCTTGTTCGGCTGCACCGCAAAGCCTGTAATCTGCGACACCATCTTCGATGCAGGCACGATCTGCGTCGTATCGATGCCGCACTCGAGGTTGAAGTAGCCGCCGCGCGTGCGCAGCGCCATCACGATTTCTTCCAGCGCGGTGTTGCCGGCGCGTTCACCCAGGCCGTTGATGGTGCATTCGACCTGCCGCGCGCCGCCGACCATCACGCCGGCCAGCGAGTTCGCCACGGCCAGGCCAAGGTCGTTATGGCAATGCACGGACCAGATCGCCTTGTCGGAGTTGGGGATGCGTTCGCGCAGGCGGCGGATGGTTTCGCCGTACAGCTCCGGCACGGCATAACCGACCGTGTCGGGGAAGTTGATGGTGGTGGCGCCTTCGGCGATCACGTTTTCCAGGACCCGGCACAGGAAATCCTCTTCCGAACGGCTGCCGTCTTCCGGGCTGAATTCGATATCGTCGGTGAAATTGCGGGCGAAGCGGATGGCCAGTTTGGCCTGCTCCAATACCTGCTCGGGCTCCATGCGCAACTTCATCTGCATGTGCAGCGGCGAGGTGGCGATGAAGGTGTGGATGCGCCTGCGTGCCGCCGGCTCCAACGCTTCGGCGGCGCGCGCCAGGTCGCGGTCGTTGGCACGGGCCAGGGAACAGATCACCGGTTCGCGCACAGCACTGGCAATGGCACGGATCGATTCGAAGTCGCCTTGCGAGGCGGCGGCGAAGCCGGCCTCGATGACGTCGACGCGCAGTTTTTCCAGCTGCCGGGCGATGCGCACTTTTTCTTCGCGGGTCATGGAGGCGCCGGGCGATTGCTCGCCGTCGCGCAGGGTGGTGTCGAAGATGATGAGGCGGTTGCTCATGGGCTTGACTCCTTTTTAAAACCGGTAGGACGGGGTCTGACCCGCAGGGTCAGACCCCGGTTTGCCGGCTTTGCGGACTTGCGGCACTAAGCCTTGTCTTCAGGCGTGGATGTTTTTTCGACCAGCTTCACCGGATTGCCTTTGGCCAGACGGGCCAGGTAGATCACATAGCCGGACAAGCCATAGGCCACGAACAGCACGAACAGCACCTTCGGCGGGTCAATCGAAATCAGCGCGAAGAACATGGCGATCAGGAACACCGCCAGGAAAGGCACCGATTTGCGGAAGTTGATGTCCTTGAAGCTGTAGAACGGCACGTTCGACACCATGCTCAAGCCGGCGAACACCGCCAGCACCCATGCCTGCCATGGGTAGAACACGCCCGGCACTTCCAGGTCGACCAGCAGCATCACGAAACCGGCGATCAGCGAAGCTGCCGCGGGCGACGGCAAGCCCTGGAAGTAGCGCTTGTCCACCACTTCGATATTGGTGTTGAAGCGCGCCAGGCGCAGCGCCGCGCCGGCGCAATAGACGAAGGCCGCGATCCAGCCCAGCTTACCCAGGCCGCGCAGTGCGAATTCATAGATCACCAGCGCCGGCGCGGCGCCGAACGACACCATGTCCGACAGCGAATCGTATTGCGCACCGAACTCGCTCTGGGTATTGGTCAGGCGCGCCACGCGGCCATCCAGGCCGTCCAGCAGCATGGCCACGAAAATGGCCCAGGCGGCGTGTTCGAAGCGCTGGTTCATCGCCATGACGATGGCGAAGAAGCCGCAGAACAATGCCCCCGTGGTAAAAGCGTTCGGCAGCAGGTAAATGCCGCGTGAACGCGGCCGCTCGCCAGCCTCGCCCTTGCGGCGGGCGAAGCGGTTGAACAGGGATTGTTTACCGGCGGCGTTTTTCGGACGACGTCGAGGGAATTTGGCCATGTTGTTCCATTCTTGTACTAGCGTGGCCCCTATTATAGAGGACAGGTAGTACAGGAGTGGCAAGTTTGGCTTACTTGAATTTCACCTTGCCAACGACGCGCATTTCCAGCGTGGTTTCCCCGGGCTCGAAGCTTGGCTCAGCCACAGACTGGTCCATCTCGGCCTTGGCCATCATGCGCATCGAGGCCTGCGCCGGCGCGCCCGCCGGGCCACCGCCATAGTTGCCGGAACCCTCGTAATCGATGGTATCGAGCACGGCGTCGGTCACCGGGCGGCCCATGGCAGAGGCGATGGAAGCGATGCGCTCGTTCAGGTTCTTGTACGTGGCAGCGATGCGGGCGTCGTCGAGCTTGCGGGTGGCTGCCGGGCTCAGACCAAACGTCAGGCCATTCAGGGTCAGCACCTTCTGCGCCGCCGCCACGGTCTTCGGCAGCGCCGCGATGTTGGTGGTGGTCATCTGCACGTACTGGCCGACGCGCCATGCAGTGGGCTGGCGCGGCTTGGCCGCCACGCCCGGCGGCATCGGACGGTCTTCCGGATAGACCGGATAGGTATAGTAACCCTGCGTTTTCAGCTTGGCGTGCGGGTCTTCCTTCTTCAGGATGTCGAGACCCTGCCGGATCTTGGTGTTGACGCGGGACGCGGCCGCCGCCTTGTCCTTGTCCTGCTCTTCGATAGCCAGCATGGCCACCGCCTGGTCGTTCGGCGCGGTGACTTCACCATAGGCAGGCACGATGACGGTGGCGCCGGCGGTCGGGATGGATTGGGCGTTGGCGGCCTGGGCGCCAACAATGAGCGCGGCTGCCGCTACGGTCTTCAGGACGGTCATTGTTATTCTCCTTAACTGACGGTATGCGCACTTTAGCGCAAATTGCCGCGTGGGCTGCCCTAACTTGGTGAGCCTTTGTAACATATGGCATCATCACGTGTCGTCCACCCACCATTGAAGAAGGAAAATGGCAAAGCACCTGATTCCCGTCCTGGCCCTGATGGCCGCCGTCGGCGCTTCCGCAGCGCCGGTCAAACCAACCGCACAACCAAAGCTCGTCCTCGTGATGGCCGTCGACGGCCTGCCGCAGGAGCAGGTGACGCGCTATGCCCATCAGTTCGGCCAGGGCGGCTTCCGGCGTTTGCTGGAACAAGGCGCCTGGTTCAGCAATGCGCACCAGGCGCACGGCATCACCGTGACGGCCGTCGGCCATGCGGCCATCCTGAGCGGGGCATATCCCTACCAGCACGGCATCATCGGCAACAGCTGGGTCAACGGCGCGACCGGCGGCAGCATGTACTGCACCGAAGACACGGCACACACCTACCTCGGCAACGAGAAGACCGATCCGCATGACGGCACCTCCCCTGCCAACCTGCGCGTCGACACCCTGGGCGACCAGTTGCGCTATGCGACCGGCCAGAAGTCCAAGGTGATCACCGTATCGGGCAAGGACCGCGGCGCGATCCTCCTGGGCGGCAAGACCGGCACCGCCTACATGTATATGGAAGAAAGCGGCAATTTCGCATCCTCGACTTTCTACATGAAAGAGCATCCGCAATGGGTGCAGAAATACCAGGCGGGCAAACCGCAGGAACGCTACTACGGCGTGAAGTGGAAGCCGATGCTGGCTGATTCGGCGTATGCCGGCGATTACGGCGACGCGCCGAATATCCAGCTGGCGAGCGATTCGGGCAAGACCGATGCGGCCTACTACAAGAAGCTGAAGGAGTCGCCGTTCCTGGACGAGCTGACCATGGATTTTGCCCAGGCGGCCATCGATGGCGAGAACCTGGGCAAGAACCCGGCCGGTGTGCCGGACCTGCTGGGCGTCAGCTTTTCGGCGCATGACCTGGCCAACCATGGCCACGGCCCGGAGAGCAGGATTTCGCACGACCACCTGCTGCGCCTGGACCGTATGCTGGCCAACTTCTTCTCCTACATCGACAAGCGCATCGGCATGGAAAACGTGCTGGTGGTGCTGACCGCCGACCATGGCTTCCCCAACACGCCGGAATTCTCCAGCGGCGTGCAGAAGACCGGCGCCCAGCGCGTGGACAGCAAGAAGCTGGTGGAAGACTTGAACGCCCACCTGTCGGCCAAGTTCGGGCTGGCCAAAGGTCTGATGGCTTACTCGGTGCCGAACCTGCACCTGGATTACGCGCAGATTGAAGCCAAGGGCTTGAAGCGGGAGGATGTCGAGAACGCGGCGGCGCGCTTCATCCTGTCGCAGAATGGCGTGGCCGATGTGTTCACCCGCACGCAGATGGAAAGCGGCGCGGTGGGCGGCACGCGCATCGCCACCCTGATGCGCCGGGCCTGGAACCGCCAGATCTCCGGCGACCTGATGGTGGTGTTGAAGCCGCACTGGATCTACGGCTTTGCCAATGGCAAAGGCACCACCCACGGCGCACCATATGCGTACGACACCAACGTGCCGCTGATCATGATGGGCAAGCCGTGGGTCAAGCCCGGCCAATACGGCCAGTACGCCGAAGTGGTCGACATCGCCCCCACCCTCGCCCACCTGCTGAACGTGCGCCCGCCGGCGGGCGCCGAAGGCCGGGTCCTCACGGAGGCCTTGAAGTAAACCGGCAAACCAGTATCAGACCCGCAGGGTCTGATACTGAGACGCACGCGCCGCAGACAGTGTCAGACCCTGCGGGTCTGACACAGGTTTACCGGTTTTGGCGTCGCAAACAAAAAAACGGCCCCGAGGGGCCGTTGAAGTTTGCTTCTAGGGACAAATCAGTTCTTGGACTGGTCGACCAGCTTGTTCTTCGCGATCCAAGGCATCATCGCGCGCAGCTTGGCGCCGACTTCTTCGATCTGGTGCTCGGCGGTCAGGCGCCGGCGGGAGATCAGGGTCGGTGCGCCGGCCTTGTTCTCGAGGATGAAGCTCTTGGCGTATTCGCCGGTCTGGATGTCCTTCAGGCACTGGCGCATCGCTTCCTTGGTCTGCGCGGTCACCACGCGCGGGCCGGTCACGTATTCGCCGTATTCCGCATTGTTGGAGATCGAGTAGTTCATGTTGGCGATGCCGCCTTCGTAGATCAGGTCGACGATCAGCTTCAGCTCGTGCAGGCATTCGAAGTACGCCATCTCCGGCGCATAGCCTGCTTCCACCAGGGTTTCGAAGCCGGCTTTGATCAGTTCCACGGTACCGCCGCACAGCACGGCCTGTTCGCCGAACAGGTCGGTCTCGGTCTCTTCACGGAAGTTGGTTTCGATGATGCCGGCCTTGCCGCCGCCGTTGGCCGATGCGTACGACAGGGCGATGTCACGGGCGGAGCCGGACTTGTCCTGGTACACGGCGATCAGGTGCGGCACGCCGCCACCCTGGCGGTAGGTGCCGCGCACGGTGTGGCCTGGGGCCTTCGGCGCCACCATGATCACGTCCAGGTCGGCACGCGGCACGACCTGGCCGTAGTGCACGTTGAAGCCGTGGGCGAAGGCCAGCACTGCGCCCTGCTTGATGTTCGGTTCGACGTTTTCCTTGTACACCTGGGCGATGTTCTCGTCCGGCAGCAGGATCATGACGACGTCGGCGGCCTTCACCGCTTCGTTCACTTCCGCCACTTTCAGGCCGGCTGCTTCCACCTTCTGCCAGGAGGCGCCGCCCTTGCGCAGGCCAACGGTCACGTTGACGCCGGATTCGGTCAGGTTCTGCGCGTGCGCGTGGCCTTGCGAGCCGTAGCCGATGATGGCAACGTTCTTGCCTTTGATGAGGGAGAGGTCAGCGTCTTTGTCGTAGAAAACTTTCATGGTCATTCCTTGGGTGTGAATTCGGTTCGTATTGATTAAACTTTGAGGATGCGTTCGCCGCGGCCGATGCCGGAGCCGCCAGTACGGACAGTCTCCAGGATCGAGGCGCGGTCGATCGCGTCGATGAAGGCGTCCAGTTTGCTCTTGGCGCCGGTCAGCTCAATGGTGTAGGTCTTTTCGGTCACGTCGATGATGCGGCCGCGGAAGATGTCGGCGGTGCGCTTCATCTCTTCGCGCTCCTTGCCGACGGCACGCACCTTGATCAGCATCAGCTCGCGCTCGATGTGCTGGCCTTCGGTCAGGTCCACCACCTTCACCACTTCGATCAGGCGGTTCAGGTGCTTGGTGATCTGTTCGATGATGTCATCGGAACCGGAGGTCACGATGGTCATGCGCGACAGGGTCGAGTCCTCGGTCGGCGCGACAGTCAGCGTTTCGATGTTGTAGCCGCGGGCGGAAAACAGGCCCACCACGCGGGACAGCGCGCCCGCTTCGTTTTCGAGCAGTACGGAAATAATGTGTCGCATGATTACAGGTCCTCCGAGCCAAGCAGCATTTCGGAGAGGCCTTTGCCAGCCTTCACCATCGGCCACACGTTCTCACTCTGGTCGGTAATGAAGTTCATGAAGACCAGGCGGTCCTTCATGGCAAACGCTTCTTTCAGCGCGCCTTCCACGTCGCCCGGCTTTTCGATGCGCATGCCGACGTGGCCGTATGCCTCGGCCAGCTTTTCGAAGTCCGGCAGCGAATCCATATAGGACTCGGAGTAGCGCGAACCGTAATCGATCTGCTGCCATTGGCGCACCATGCCCAGGAAGCGGTTGTTCAACAGGATGATCTTGGGCGACAGGCGGTACTGTTTGCAGGTCGCCAGTTCCTGGATGTTCATCTGGATCGAACCTTCGCCGGTGATGCAGGCGACGGTCGCATCAGGGTTGGCCATCTGCACGCCCATGGCGTACGGCAGGCCCACGCCCATGGTGCCCAGGCCGCCGGAATTGATCCAGCGGCGCGGCTTGTCGAACTTGTAGTACTGCGCTGCCCACATCTGGTGCTGGCCCACGTCCGAAGTGATGAAGGCGTCGCCCTTGGTCACGTCGTACAGGGATTCCACCACTTGCTGCGGCTTGATCACCAGGTCGGAAGTGGCGTACTTCAGGCAATCGCGGCCGCGCCACTCATTGATCTGCTTCCACCAGTCCTTCAGCGCGGCGGCGTTCGGGCGCTGCTCGGTCGCTTCCAGCTGCGACAGCAGTTCGACCAGCACGTCCTTCACGTTGCCGACGATCGGGATGTCCACTTTCACGCGCTTCGAAATCGACGACGGGTCGATGTCGATGTGGATGATCTTGCGCGGGTTCTGGGCGAAGTGCTTCGGGTTGCCGATCACGCGGTCGTCGAAGCGCGCGCCGATGGCGATCAGCACGTCGCAGTTCTGCATCGCGAGGTTGGCTTCGTAAGTGCCGTGCATGCCCGGCATGCCGACGAAGTTCGGATCGGTGGCGCGCGAGCCGCCCAGGCCCATCAGGGTATTGGTGACCGGGAAGCCGAGCTTGTCGACCAGCTTGTTCAGTTCATTCGATGCATGCGCCAGGATCACGCCGCCGCCGGTGTAGATCATCGGGCGCTCGGCGGTCAGCAACAGCTGCAGCGCCTTGCGGATCTGGCCCGCGTGGCCCTTGTCGACCGGGCGGTAGGAACGCATCTCGATCTCTTTCGGATACGAGTACACGTGCTTGTGCATCGAAATATCTTTGGGAATATCGACCAGCACCGGGCCTGGACGGCCGGTCTTGGCGATATAGAAAGCCTTCTTGATGGTTTCCGCCAGGTCTTTCACATCCTTCACCAGGAAGTTGTGCTTGACCACCGGACGGGTGATGCCGACGGTGTCGCATTCCTGGAAGGCGTCCTGGCCAATGGCGTGGCTCGGCACCTGGCCGGAAATCACCACCATCGGAACGGAATCCATGTATGCGGTGGACAGGCCGGTCACCGCATTGGTGACGCCGGGTCCGGAAGTGACCAGCGCAACGCCCACCTTGTTCGAGCTGCGCGAATACGCGTCGGCAGCATGGATGGCGGCCTGCTCATGGCGAACGAGGATGTGCTGGAATTTGTCCTGCTTGAAGATGGCGTCGTAGATATAGAGGACGGCGCCGCCGGGGTATCCGAAAACGTGTTCTACGCCTTCCTCAGCGAGGCAGCGGACAACGATTTCGGCGCCCGTGATGGGAGCTTCGGTATTCATGAAACATTCCTTTCAAGGTCCATAGGAGATTGATCGGATGCTCTTGCCTAGCGAAGTGGGCGTCACCGTGCACGACTCTCAGCTTCCCTTCTTTCTGCGGTCACACTGACCCTTCCCCCATGCGTAGCTGGAGTACAAGCCGGTGCTAAACGCAACTCGTTTGGCCGGAGTTTTGCAGCGGTTCTAGCCTACCTCTCGCGCTTGTGGCACGGGTTAGAGCAAACTGCTGACAATAGAAAGCTGGTTTTCCGAAACGGCTTTGTGTGCCTGTCCCGAAGAACCGGGGAGCTTTGTGGTGTGCAAAGCGACCTTAACGTTACCGCGCTGCACCATTTTGGTCAAGCTTATTCTGCATTTTTTGTTAAAATGCCGGATTGTTCAGACAAACGATATAGCGCAGCCCTCTTTTTCGACGCATGGCCACAGACAAAGAATTATCGGATTTCCTCGAAAGCGTCGAGCGCCGCGCCTTCAAACAAGCTGTCTATGCAGTCCGCAAGGACGAGTCGGCATTGGATATTGTCCAGGATGCAATGATCAAGCTGGCCGAAAAATACGGCGACAAGCCGGCGGCCGAGCTGCCCATGTTGTTCCAGCGCATCCTGCAAACCACGATACTCGATTATTTCCGCCGCGAAAAAGTGCGCAATACCTGGGTGAGCCTGTTTTCGGGCCTGGGGCCCGGCCAGGAAGAGCACGAGGACTTTGATATACTGGAGTCCTACGAGGCTGAACAGGGTTCCCAGGCGGCCGAGTCGAGTGCGGACCAGGTGGAACGGGCACAAATCTTGCAGATTATTGAGGAAGAAGTGCAAAAACTGCCTGCGCGTCAACGAGAAGCCTTCCTCATGCGTTACTGGCAGGACATGGATGTAGCAGAAACCGCCGAAGCGATGGGATGTTCCGAAGGGAGCGTAAAGACGCATTGCTCACGAGCAACTCACACTCTCGCTGAATCGCTCAAAGCCAAGGGAATTAAGTTATGAACACCGAAGATACCAACTTTGCCTACAGCGTGCGGCGCGCGCTCAATGAAAAGCTAGACGATCTGCCAGCCTCGACGACAGATCGCCTGGCCGCGGCGCGCCAGGCCGCCTTGGCGCGCAAGAAGGCCGATGCACCGGCCCGCGTGCGCGCAACCCAGACCGCCCCGGCCATCGCAGGCGGCGGCTCCGGCTTCTTCGCCAACCCGTTCGCGTGGTTCAACCGCGTCAGCGTGGCCCTGCCCCTGCTGCTGGTGATGGGCGGCATGGTCGGCGTGTACCAGTACGAACAACAGCAATCGATCGTGGAGCTGGCAGAGGTGGACGCCGCCGTGCTGTCCGATGAACTGCCGCTGTCGGCTTACCTTGACCAGGGCTTTGGCGCCTACCTCGAAACTCGCGAGCAATAAAGTATGGCGCGTGTCCGCGGTAGGAAAAAATGGATTGCTGGAACAATCGCGCTCTTGGGCGCGGGCATCGCTGCCATCGTCTGGCTGGTGAGCCGTCCTGCTTCGCATCCAGTACCTGCCGCACAAACGGCCGCCACTTCTGACGCCTCCGTCAAGCCGCAAGGCGAAAAACCGCATTGGGCCGACCTCAAGCCAGCCCAGCAGCAAGCCCTGGCCCCGCTGAAGGATACCTGGGAAGAGCTGGGCCCCGTCCGCAAACAGAAATGGATGTCGATCGCTAACCGTCTGGCCAAGATGAAGCCGGACGAGAAAGCGCGCGTGCAAGACCGCATGCGCGAATGGGTGGCGCTGTCGCCGGCTGAACGCAAGGCCGTGCGCGAAAACTTTGCCCGCGCCCAGAAGAAAGCCACCCCGCCAGGCCAACGCGCAGCCGAATGGGAGCAATACCAGCAATTGCCGGAAGAAGCCAAGCGCAAGCTGGCGGAAGCCGCTGCCGCCAAGAAGAACCAGGTCGCCAAGACCCCAACCCCGGCACAGGCCGCCGTCAAGACCCCGGCGCCCGTCAAGGCCCAGGGCCACGGCCTGGTGCCGGCTCCGGGCAGCGTGCCGCCCGGCACCGTGCCGCCCGCCCCGATCGGCTTGCCGCCTGGCTCGCCTGCCGTGGTCCCCCCAGGCAGCGTGCAAGGCGTCGGCAACCTGATCCCGGCTGCGGCCACTGCGGCGCCGGCCACCGGCAACGCGGCCAGCCCACTGGCGCCCGGCAGCGCGGCGCCGTCCCCTGCCCCGGCACCAGCGGCGGAAGCGGCGACCGCCCCGGCCACCGTCCCACCTGCCGCGCAAAGCGCACAATCGACCACCCCGAATGCAAGCAAATAACGCTGTTCCCACCATCAAGCGCCGCCTGACGTCGATGGTCTATGAAATCCTGCTGGCTTTTGCCGCCCTGTTCCTGCCCTTCCTGGTGTTCGAGATCGTGACCAAGGCCAGCCATACCGACCTGGTCGAGCACATGCGCCAGGCGCTGGCCTTCCTGATCCTGGGCATCTACTTCGTCCATCAGTGGACCCGCAAGGGCCAGACCCTGGCCATGCAGACTTGGCGCATCAAGCTGGTGCAGCCGGGCCATGAGCGCTTGCCCATGCGCACCGCGCTGCTCCGCTACCTGCTGGCCTGGCTGTGGGTGTTGCCCGGCATCTTGGTGGCCTATGCGGCTGACCTCAGCAATAAGAACAAGCTGTATGCGATCTTCGCCAGCGTACTGCTGTGGTCGCTGACCGCCTTCCTCGACAAGGAGCGCCAGTTCCTGCACGACCGCCTGGCCGGCACCCGCCTGGTGCAGCTGCCCAAACCCGAGAAAAAAGCCGCCAAAGCCGCCTAAGCACTCGCTATACTGACCTTGGACAAGGGAGGCAACCATGGACAAGGACAGCAGCTTCACAGGTTCCATTCCGGAAATCTACGAGCGCACCATGGTGCCGCTCCTTTTCACCCCTTATGCGGTCGACATGGCGCGCCGCGCCGCGCAACGGCGGCCCCAACGCATCCTGGAAATTGCGGCCGGCACCGGCGCCGTCACGCGCCACCTGTTGCAGGATATCCCCGGCGCCCACATTGTCGCCACCGACCTCAATCCCGCCATGCTGGAACAGGCGCGCCAGGCGGTCGATTCGCCGCGTGTCGAATGGCGCCAGGCCGATGCCCAGGAACTGCCCTTCCCCGACGCCAGCTTCGACGCGGTGTTGTGCCAGTTCGGCGTCATGTTCTTCCCCGATAAGGTGCGCGCCTTCAGCGAAGCGCGCCGCGTGCTGAAACCCGGCGGCCTGTATTGCTTCAACGTGTGGGACGGCATCAGCCACAACGATTTTTCCGCGGCCGTCAATCATGCGCTGGCCCGCGTATTCCATGACGACCCGCCGCGCTTCCTGGCGCGCGTGCCTTTTGGCTACCACGATGTCGACGTGATCCGCGATGAACTGGCGCGCGCCGGCTTCACCGGCGCCGTCACGCACGAAGTGGTGGCGGCCACCAGCCGCGCCGACTCGCCACGCATCGTGGCCACGGCCTTGTGCCAGGGCTCGCCCTTGAAGGCCGATATCGAAGCGCGCGATCCATTGCGCCTGCAGGAAGCCACGGACGTCGCAACCGGTGCCCTGCTCGGGAAATTCGGCAGCGGCGCCATTGAAGGCAAAATGCAGGCGATCGTGTTTACTTGCGAGGTATGAATTCGTAGACGCGGGCACCGCCGACGTCGTCGTCTTCATCCAGGGCCAGTTCGCCGCGCTCGAATGCCGCCATCACTTCCAGCGCCTGCGCCAATTCACTGCTCGGCACCATCACGCGTGCGCCGCCAATGGCCGGCGCCAGCAGCAGCGCGGCCTGTACGTGCTGGTCATCCATCACGGTCGCATTCAAGCCTGCCGCCCGCAGGCAGCCGCACAGGATGAAGGCGTCGGCCGGGATCAGGCAGCGGCGGACCAGGGAGAAGTCGTTGTCCATGGCCTCATCATAGCAAGCCTTCCTCGTCGGCGGCAGCCCCGCCGGGTTCCGGCGTCCATTCAATGATGTCGCCCGGCTGGCATTGCAGCTTTTCGCAGATCTTCTCCAGCGTGCCAAAGCGGATGCCCTTCACCTTGCCGGACTTGAGCAGGCTGAGATTCTGCTCCGTAATGCCGACATAGGCAGCCAGTTCGCGCGACTTGACCTTGCGCTTGGCCAGCATGACGTCGAGGTGGATCACGATCGCCATCAGACGAAGCCTTCATTCTCTTCCGCCAGGCGGCGGCCTTCGTGCATCAAGCCGGCAATCAGGAAGAACAGCAGGCAGACGAACATCGCCAGCAATTCTTCCGACGAGACGCCGATCCTGACGTGCCCTTCGATGCCGAAGAAGTGGCGCCAGGCCAGCCCGCGCACCAACGTATCAAGCACCGAGCTCGCCATTGCGCCCAGTGCCGCGCCGGCAAACGCGCGCAAATGGCCGATGGTCGCCACCGCGAACAGCGCGCCTTGCTGCAAGGCGCGCAGCAAGGCATCAAGGCGCCACGCCGCGTAGACGGTCAATAGCGGTACCGATGCATTGGCCAGCATCGCCACCGCCAGCGGCCCGGCCGTCAGCCCGGCCACGGTGTCCGGCGCAAGCCACTTCGGCGTCATCACCACATGGACGCCGCCCAACACCAGGCCCTGCGGCACCAGCCACGCCATGACGAAATAGGCCGCCTCGACGAGGACGAAGGCCAGCAGCGCCAGCCGAAGCACAGGAATCCATTTCATTATTGTTTTACGATAAGTTTTTAATGTAATATAGTTATCATAACACCACCCAAGGAGATTCCAATGCGTTTCGCTACCCTGCTGTTGCTGGCCATGCTGGCCGGCTGCAAGACAATTGCGGTGAAAGAAGCCATGTTCATCCGCCCCGATTCGCTCAGCAAGGCCAAGCCGCTGGCGGCGCAAGCCTTCGACAATGGCACTGCGCTCGAAATCGCCCGCCCCGATGGCGCGACACTGCGCGGCGTGCTGGTCTCGCGCGCCGGTGCCGAACGCACCCTGCTCTACTTCGGCGGGAATATGTTCCACCTGGACGACAACGGCAAGCGCGTGGTGGCGGCCCTGGAGCGATGCAAAGTCAACGTGGCCATCTTCGACTATCGCGGTTATGGCCGCAGCAGCGGCATGCCCACCGTGGCCAATATTGGCGGCGATGCGCTGGCGATCTACGACATGCTGGAGGCGCGCTTCCCCGGCAAGGTCGCGGTGCACGGGCAATCGCTTGGCAGCTTTGTCGCCGCCAGTGTGGCGCAGGAACGGCCGGTGCGCGCGGTGGTCCTTGAAACGACGGCCACCACGGCGCTCGAAACGGTCGAGCATTCGCTGCCGTGGTACTACAAGCCCTTCGTCAGCATCACGGTGGACGATGCGCTTGGCGCCATCGACAACGTCAAGGTGGCGCGCGGCATCCGCTCGCCTCTGCTGGTGCTGGCTGGCGCGCAAGACAAGACGACCCCGGTGATCATGTCGCAACGCGTATTCGATGCGGCAGCTGCCGAGCATAAGAGAATGCTGGTCCTGCCGGACTCGCATCACAACAACGTGTTGTCCAATCCCTCGACGGCACCGGCGCTTTGCCCCTTCATCGAGGCGTAGGGATCATCCCAATTGACCAAGCAGGACCGTTTTGCTGCCGAAAACCTTCATGGCCTTGCCGATGCCGTCACTGCCGACCTTCACCGGAACGGCCAGCTCTGGCTGTCCTTCGACCAGGTCAGTACCATCGTCATTGGCAAGCGTCAAGTTGACGACTTCTCCGCTCGCATAGTTTTCGGTCTCCACGTGGACGTTCAGGTCGACGTAATGACGCGAGAACGATTCCACTGGTGTTTCGTCCTCGCCGAAGCTCCACCAAATACGCTTGAGGGACTTCACGGCATCGCCGGCAGGTCCGGCGTCCGTGGCAGTTGCTCCCGCCGCAAAAGGCATGGCGGCGGCAGCGGATGGCATAGGGTTCCCCGCATCGGCGGTATTCCCGGCGGCCGGCTCCGGATTCGCCGCAGCCGCAGGCTTCTTGGCCTGCGCCGCTGCCGGCTTGGCGCCGCCGCCACCACCGGGTGTCACCACGTCCGTGAACTGGCTTGGGATCAGCGACGCGCCGCAGGCAGTCTTCATGCCGGCCAGTGCCACGCCCTTACCGAAGATGGTCGTGGTTTGCACGCCCTCGACGATAGGGAAAACGCCCTTGCACTTCGGGCACGACACCTTATGCCCGATATACGCTATCGGCTTGCCGTGGCAGATATCCGTCTGCGAGCCTTCAATGACCTTGCCGCCATGACTCGTCGAATCGCCTAGGCGAATAATTTCTCCAGCCATCTGTTACCTCACATCTTGAAGGGGGATTTGGGGTCTTCTTTGCACTTCAAGCGAGGAAGTCTGCCATTCCCTTCCCGTACCTCCGCGACACCTGCGCGCCCGCAGGCGGCCTCCAGATTGGGTAACGCGAACTGGCGCAGCAGCTTGCCTTTGGCATCGAATGCAAAGCCTCGTCCGCCAACCAATTTGTAGTCCTGGCATTCAGCTTCCGTGCAATAGCGTTTGCAATCTTTGCAGGCGATGGCTTCACCGTCGCGAAATGCGCGGCACTGGTCGAATTCAGGCGCCACCAGCACATTGAAGGTATCGCTGTTGAAGAAGCCGCACTTGCCGGTCGCCTGGAAACGCCCTACGCCCTGTTCCGCCGTCGGATAATCGAAGTCACCGGTATGGAATATCCCCGGCACGATAACCGCGCCGCTCCGGTTGACCGCGACCAACTCTCGCGGCTCGGCAATGACGATCAACGCCACCCCCGATTTCTCCAGCGCGAGCCTGGAGCGATACTCCGGCTTGAGCTGGCGTTTGCCGGCCGCAGTCTCGAAACATGATGCAGCCCATTCATCGACGTTAGGGCATACCTCGTTGGCCGCCGTCGCGCAACCAGCGGTCATGGCAAACCAATACGCCAAGAGGAAAGCCCGTATCATTTCAACTCCCAGAATTTGACCCGCGCCGTTTGAATCAACTTGGGCTTGGCAGGAGCGCCGGCAAGTTGGGTGAGCCAGAAATAATAGTTTTGATCGTTCGGCGAATCGTGTCCATCGGCATAGGCCAGCCGCTTGCTGCCGTTATCCCATAGGGTAAAGTGTCCAGATGCATCGCCCCATCCCTGCACTTCAAACACGACGATGCCACTTTTTGCGGCAAGCTTTGTATCAAGGAAGTCCTGGGCCTGCTTGACGCGTTCCTTGAACACTTTGCTCAAGCCGTCATGATCGCCAATCATACTGTTGGGGATGAGCTTGAGCTCCAACTCTTCATCCGCCCCTTTGAAGCGTGTTTCCAGCTCGCGTTTCAGATCGGTCACACGAATCCAGTACGTGTGCCCGTCCCCGCCCTCCACGCTGCCGTCACGGCTAGGCGCTTTCCCGAGTTTCAGGCCACTGCGATTCAGGCCGTACGACATGCGTACCGCGCAAGTGTTCCCATAGGCGGCCACATTGTAAAGTCCCTTGAATTTGCCGCCGATCATGCGATCGTAGAGTTCGGCAGTGGCGACGCTACTGTCCGGATAGTGCCTCTTCATATCCGCCCAGGACGGGCGGCGCGCGGTGACGGTTGCCGAAGTGGCACCGGAACTGGCGGTGATGGGCATGTTGGTGCTCCTCAAGATTAATCAGGAGCAATGCTAGCATTTTTAACAACTAGGGCGCGTCACGATTGAAGCAAAGGGTGCTGGGCGGTGAATGCGGCCAGGTGTTCGAGCAAGGCCCGCACGCGGGCCGGCAGGTAGCGCTGCTGCGACCAGACGGCGTAGACGCCGCGCTCGTGCGGCAGCCAGCCGGGCAGCAGCCGCACCAGCGTGCCGCCCTGCAGGCTGGCATGGCATTGCAGCTCGGGCGCCAGCGCAATGCCCAGCCCTGCCTCGGCCATCATCACCGCCAGCCGGACTTCGTTGACGCGGATGCGCGGCTCGGGATGGAGTACCGTCAAGGCGCCGGTATGCGGATCGTGCAGGCGCCATTCCCGCAAAGGCAGCGTGGCGATGGTGGCGTGCCCCTCGAGTTCCGCTGCGCTGGACGGCGTGCCATGGCGCGCCAGGTAGCCCGGTGCCGCCGCCAGGACCATCCTGACGTCGCCCAGCTTGCGCTGCGTGAGCGTGGAATCGGCCTGGGTGCCGATGCGGACCGCGAGGTCGGCGCCGCTGCCGACCAGGTCCTGCACCTCATTGGAGAGTTCGAGTTCCAGCTTCACCTTCGGATATTGTTCGAGGAAGCTGGCCCACGCCGGCGCCAGGATTTCGCTGGCGAAGTTCACCGGCGCCAGCACGCGGATGGTGCCTTCGATGGCGCCCAGCGTGGCGTCCAGCCGCAAGGTGGCCTGGCGCAGGGCTTGTACCAGCGGGCGGCACTGTTCGTAATACTGCAAGCCTTCCGCCGTCGGCTGGGTGCGACGCGCACTGCGGTGCAGCAGGCGGTAGCCAAGCCCAGCTTCCAGCTTCTGCAGGCGGCGGGTGACGGTGGCGGTAGGCAAGCCTTCGCGCTCGGCGGCAGCGTTCAAGCTGCCCGCCTCGACAATGGCAATAAACAGGGCAAGGTCGTCGAGCATGATTCCGTTTTTGGAATTAGAGATTGAATTTTCATCTCTAGTGTACTCCTGCGGAATTGACTACGCTGGAACCCATTGAATAAGCTTGCTGGAGAACTGACATGCCCGACCTGCGCACCCGGATCATTTTCGCCGCCCTGATGTCGCTGCTCATGAGCATTATCATGAGCGGCTGGGTCACCTGGCTGAATATCGGCTTCCACCCGCAATACGCGCTGCGCTGGGCGCGCGCCTTCCTCGCAGCCTGGCCGGCCGCCTTCATCAGCGTGGTGATGATCGCCCCGGTCGTTCAGCGCATGACGCAGCGCCTGTCCGCCGCTCTGCGCTAGCGCGCGGCATCATGCCCAGGCCTGGAATTCGATGCCGTTCTGCATCACGCCGACCAGGGCGCTGTAGTTTTCCTCGCTTTCGCTGAAGCCGACCAGCACTTCGCTGACCGTGGCCTTGCGGGTGTCGAGGATGTTGACCCAATAGTCCAGGCCGGCCTGGTCGGGGGCACGGTGCAGCACGTTCTGGTAGAAGCGGTAGACGATGTCGTAGTTGTCGGGTTGGCTGCCGTAAATGCTGCGGAATTCGCTGGAATTGACGAAGCCGCTGGCGATCGCGCCGAGCGACGTGCCGCCATCGAGCTTGCTGATCCAGTAGCCCAGGCCCGACAGGTCCGGCGCGCGGTTGAAGGCAGCCTGGTACAGGCGGTATGCTTCGCCGGCGGCGCCGTTGATGTCAAAGGCGACATCGATATCCTTGAAATCGAGGCGCTCGACGTTCGACAGCAAATCCTTGCCATCCGTGCCATACAGGTCGGTCACCAGGACGCGGTCGCCATCCACGCGCACCGAGTACTCGTCGCGGTTGCCGTTGTAGTAGGCTTCATCGAGACCGGTGCCGCCATCCAGGTAATCGCTGCCGCGCCCGCCAAACAGGGAGTCGCTGCCGCCATAGCCGAAGATGTTGTCATCGTTGATGGTGCCGTTGATTTCCTCGCTGCGGTAGCTGCCATCGATATTGGTGCCGCTCAGCGTGGCCAGGTCTTCGTAAATGCTCAGCGTGACGGCTTGCTGGCCGCTGCCGCTGCCCTGCCACCACGAAGCGTCCACGTAATAGGTGCCGGTATAAGGCGCCACGAAAGTGACGTGGTCGTAGCCCCAGCCGCCGGTCAGGTCGTCTTCGGCGATGGCGTAGCCACGGTCGTCGAACACCAGCAGCGCGTCCGGGTCCTTGTAGCTGGTGGAGCTCAGGGAATACACGGCGCCGGCAATGGCGTTGAAGCTGAATACGGCCGCCCCGGCGGCGCCGGCGTAGTTGGCGGTGTACTGCACCGCATTCTCGTAATTGTGCGCGTCATAGGCCGACAGCGGCAGGCGCGGCGCGTTGGCCATTTCGTACTGGGTCAACGGGGTGAAGTACGGAATGGTGGTATAGCTCATGGCAGTCTCCGGGTTTGTCCTGATTGAATCTTAGCCAGCCGCTGCCGCGATGCCGCCAAGAATTACATTTTGTTTCGGAGATTACACGGCGCTCAACCCCAAAGGGCGTATGGAATACCGTTGCCCATGCTGCCGATCAGTTGAAGGTAGTTTTCCGCACTTTCGCTGAACCCGATCAGGACCTGGGCGCGCGTTGCCAGGTTTGCATCGAGCACCTGGACCCAGAAGTCCAGCCCGCCCGCATCCGGCTCCCGGTGCAGCACGTTCAGGTAAAAGCGGTACACCACTTCGTAGTTGCTGGGCGAGTTGCCGTAAATGCTGCGGAATTCGGCGGAATCGATGAACCCGGCCGCGATCCCTTCCAGGCTGGCGCCGTGGTCCAGCTGGTAAATCCAGAAACCGAGGCCGGACGCGTCCGGGGTCCGGTTGAAAGCTGCCTGGTAGATGCGGAAGGCTTTGCCGGCGGCGCCATCGACGTCGAACGCCACCGAAATATCCGGAAAGGCAAGGCGTTCCAGGTTGGACATGAGGTCCCGCCCATCGGCGCCCGTCGGGTCGAGCACCAGGTAGCGGTCGCCGAAGGAAAGGATTTCGTACGTGTCGCGCAACTGGCCGTAGACCGCCGTGTCGAGCCCCGTGCCGCCTTCGAAGTAGTCGTCGCCCCCTTGCCCGCGCAGGCGGTCGGCGCCGCCGCGGCCCATCAGGATTTCCCCGCCGGCCGTCCCGTTCAAGGTATCGCCGGCGTCGCTGCCGGCGATGACCGGCGCGCCCACGGTGTTCAGGTCTTCGTAGACGCTGAGCGTGACGCCATGCTGTCCCTGCACGCTGCCCTGCATCCAGCTGGGGGAAACGTAAAAGCTGCCGCTGTAGGGCGCAATGAAGGTCAGGTGGTCCGACCCGGGCAAGCCGGTGGCGTCGTCGTCCGCAACCGGATTGCCGGCCTGGTCATACACGCGCAGCAAGCCCGGCTCCTTGTAGCTGGTCGATTGCAGGGTGTAGACCGCGCCGGCCGCAGCCTGCCAGCTGAAGATGGCTTCAGCAGCGCCGATCGGGTATTCGGCAACATGTTGGACCACGCTTTCATAGCCAGCCAGGCCGTAGGTATACAGGGCCAACTGGAGGGCGCCGTCCATCTGGCTCTGGCTGAGCCGTGGGTAGCTCATCAGGTGCTCCTCTGCTGTCCTGGCTCAATAATAGTCAGCCCGGCAGCTTCGGGACGCACTCTTGCTCAGAAGCGTTCGTAACCCAGCAGGTAACGCCATTCGCCGGGCTGCAAGCCCGCCATGGAAATGCGCCCGATACGTTGGCGCTTGATGGCGGTGGCTTTGAGGCCCACGTCGGCGCACAGTTTGGCCAGCAAGGCCGGCTTGGGCGGCTTCACCGCAAAACGCAGCCGGTGCTCGTTCTGCCAGCTCACCTTGCCGGCGCCCTGGTTCAATTGCGTCAAGCCATGTTCGGCGATCTCGCCTTCGACATCGACGATCAGTTCCTGTTCAACGCCGGCGCCTTCGTCCACCAGCTTGCGCGCGACACGGAAGTCCTGCGTGAAGACGAACAAGCCGCTGGCTTGCCGGTCCAGCGGTTGGCAGGCCGTGAGATTGCGCAGGTGGCGCTTGAGGAAGCGCGTGCGCAGGGCATCCTTGCTGCGTGCCTCAGGCAGCAGGCACGCCAACGGGTCGGCACCGGCGGGCTTGTTGAGCAGGATCGTCACCGGGGCGATGTCGAGCAGCGTGGCGTCGGGTGCCAGCGCGACTTGCTGGTGCGGGGCGACGCGCGCGCCCGGCTCTTCGACGATGGCGCCATCCACCGTGACGAAGGCGCCTTCAATGTAGTTCTCCGCCTCGCGGCGCGAGCATGGGACCATGTCCGCCACGCGCTTGGCGAGGCGGACGGTGTTGTCTTCGTTGTCCATTTATTGCTTGAAGTAGTGGGCGAACACGGCGGCTACGTGTTGCAGGTCGGCGCGCTTGACGTCGAGGTGGGTGACCAGGCGCAGCGTCGGGCCCATCGAAACGCGGATGCGTTCGGCGGCCAGCGCGGCATTCAAGCCTTCGCAGGCTTCGCGCGGCAGCGTGACGAACAGGATGTTCGTTTGCGGCACGCTGACTTGCAGCACGCCGATCTTCGACAGTTCAGCGGCCAGCCAGGCGGCATTGGCGTGGTCCTCGGCCAGGCGCTGGACGTTGTTCTGCAGCGCATACAAGCCTGCCGCGGCAATCACTCCGGCCTGGCGCATGCCGCCGCCCAGCATCTTGCGCCAGCGCCTGCCCTGCTCGATCAGCGCGCGCGATCCGCACAACAGGGAGCCGACCGGCGCGCCCAAGCCTTTGCTGAGGCAGACCGACACGCTATCGAAGCCTTGCACGGCATCCTTCAGCGAGATGCCCTGCCGGATCGCTGCGTTGCAGATGCGGGCGCCGTCCAGGTGGGTGGCCAGGCCGCGTGCGCGCGCCAGGCTGGTGGCCTGCGCCACGTATTGCTGCGGCAGCACCTTGCCGCCGATGGTGTTTTCCAGCGCCAGCAGGCGGGTGCGGGCGAAGTGGAAGTCTGGCGGCTTGATGGCCGCTTCGATGTCCTGCAGGGCAAGGCTGCCGTCGGGCTGGTTGGTGATCGGTTGCGGTTGGATGCTGCCCAGCACGGCGGCGCCGCCGCCTTCATACTTGTAGGTGTGGGCTTCCTGGCCGACCAAGTATTCGTCGCCCCGGCCGCAATGCGCGAGCAAGGCGATCAGGTTGGTTTGCGTGCCGCTTGGCGCGAACAGGGCCGCTTCATAGCCGAACACTTCGGCGGCGTAGGCCTGCAAGGCATTGACGGTGGGGTCGTCGCCGTACACGTCGTCACCGACCGGGGCCACCAGCATCGCTTCGCGCATGGCCGGGCTGGGCTGGGTGACGGTGTCGCTGCGCAAATCGATCCAGCGCTCGCCGTCCGCGGCGTACGGGCGCGCTCCCGACCCGGCGGGATAGCCGGCGCTCATGGCGTCACCTCGTCGGCTGCGCCGCACCGCTCGGCGGCGTCCGGCGCGCCGGGGGCGCCGGTGTAGAAACGGCCGCCCATTTCGTCCAGGCCGACGGTGGACAGCACTTCCTTCAGGCGCTCGGCCGGACGGCGGCGCGGCAAGTTCTTGTACGTGGCAACGATCAGTTCATTCTTCATCGAATGCTCCCAGCCTACGAGTTCCGTGACAGTGACCTGGTAGCCGTGCGACTCCAGTTGCAGGCAGCGTAGCACGTTGGTGATCTGGCTGCCGAATTCGCGCGTGTGGATCGGGTGGCGCCACAGCTCGGTCAACACATTCTTGCCGAGCGAAGAGCCTTTGTTCTTGCGCAGCACGGACGCAACTTCGGCCTGGCAGCAAGGCACCAGCACGATATGCCGGGCCTTCTTCTTCAGCGCGAAATCGATCGCGTCGTCAGTCGCCGTATTGCAGGCGTGCAGCGCGGTGACAATGTCGATCTGTTCCGGCAGCCTGTCGGACGTGGTCGATTCCGCCACCGACAGCGGCAGGAAACTCATGCCCGGGAAGCCGAACTTGCGCGCCAACTCCTCGGAGCGCGCGACCAGTTCCTCGCGCGTCTCGATGCCGTAGATGTGCGAATCGTCGCCCAGTCCCTTGAAGAACAGGTCGTAGATGATGAAGCCGAGATAGGACTTCCCTGCCCCGTGGTCGACCAGCGATACCGAGCCCTTGGCCGCGCGCACGTCGTTCAGCAGCGGCTCGATGAACTGGTAAAGGTGGTAGACCTGCTTCAGCTTGCGGCGGCTGTCCTGGTTCAACTTGCCGTCGCGGGTCAGGATGTGCAGCTCCTGCAGCAGCGCGACCGACTGGCCGGGCTTGACTTCAGGGATGCCGGTCACGGTGGCGGGCAGCGGCGCCGGAGCCG
This sequence comes from uncultured Duganella sp., assembly GCA_946482335.1. The sequence goes on from CAMLRG010000071.1 coordinate 24,182, forward strand.
CCTTGGCGCCGGTGGCGGCCTTATTGCGCTTCATCGATCCACGCCTGCTGGATCGCTTCCAGCACTTTTTCGCCGCCGCGCTTGTGGTCGTCGTCGAAGCCGTCCAGGTCGACGATCCAGTTGTGCAGGTCGACAAAGCGCACGGTCGTCGGGTCGACGTCCGGATACTTGTCGTACAGGGCTTCGGCAATCGCCGTGACATCACTCCATTTCAGCATGGTGCACCTCGGCTCAGTGGCCGCCTTCGCTGGCGTGGTTGATCGTGTACTTCGGAATTTCAATGACCAGGTCTTCGTCCGCCACGATGGACTGGCAGGACAGGCGCGAGCACGCTTCCAGGCCCCAGGCCTTGTCCAGCAAGTCCTCTTCGGTCTCGGATGCCTCGTTGAGCGAATCGAAACCTTCACGCACCAGCACGTGGCAAGTGGTGCAGGCGCAGGATTTCTCGCAAGCGTGTTCGATATGGATATCGTGTTCCAGCAGGACGTCGCATACGGACTTCCCTGCTTCGGTTTCGATCACGGCGCCTTCGGGGCACAGCTTGGCGTGCGGCAGGATGACGATTTGTGGCACTTCTCTTCCTCAGTCGATTAAACAACCTGGTCCAGCGACTTGCCGGCCAGTGCGCTGCGCACGCTGCGGTCCATGCGGCGCGATGCGAATTCTTCGGTGCCCTGGGCCAGGGCTTCGTAGGCGGCCTTCACCGCGTAGTGGTCGGCTTCGCCGCTGCCGGACTTCACCAGCACGTCCATGGTGGCGGCCATCAGGGCTTCGATCTGCTTGCGCTCTTCTTCCGTCAGCAGCGCTCCGTCTTCGTCCAGCGCGGACTGGGTAGCCAGCATGATGCGCTCGGCTTCGACCTGTTCTTCGCGCAGGGCACGCGCTTTCATGTCGGCTTCCGCTTCGGTATGCGACTCGGCCAGCATGCGCGCCACGTCGTCGTCGCCCAGGCCGTAGGATGGCTTGACGGTGATCGAGGCTTCCACGTTCGAGCGCAGTTCGCGCGCCGAGACGGACAGCAGGCCGTCGGCATCGACCTGGTAGGTGATGCGGATACGCGCCGCGCCGGCCGCCATCGGCGGGATGCCGCGCAGCTCGAAGCGCGCCAGCGAACGGCAGTCGCTCACCAGCTCGCGCTCGCCCTGCAGCACGTGCACCGCCAGCGCGGTCTGGCCATCCTTGAAGGTGGTGAACTCCTGCGCGCGGGCGCAAGGGATGGTGGAGTTGCGCGGGATGATCTTCTCGACCAGGCCGCCCATGGTTTCAATGCCCAGCGACAGCGGGATCACGTCCAGCAGCAGCCAGTCGTCGCCGGCGGCGCGGTTGCCTGCCAGCAGGTTGGCCTGGATGGCCGCGCCCAGCGCCACCACCTTGTCCGGGTCGATGTTGGCGTGCGGGATGGTGTGGAAGAACTCGCCCACCGCGCGCTGCACGTGCGGCATGCGGGTGGCGCCGCCCACCATGACCACGCCGTCGATATCGTCGGCGTCGACATTGGCGTCGCGCAGGGCCTTCTTCACCGCGTTCATGGTCTTGGCGACCAGGTGCTTGGTGATGTCGGCAAAAACTTCCGGGGTGATGCGCTGGTGCACTTCCTCGCCCGAACGCAGCATGGCGTCGATGGTCACTTCGGGCTTGGTCGACAGCAGCTCTTTCGCTTCGCGCGCTTTCACCATCAGGGTCGCGGTGTCTTCGTCGGACAGCGGCGCCAGCTTTTCCTGCTCGTGCACCCAGCAGAACAGGCGGTGGTCGAAGTCGTCGCCGCCCAGCGCGGAGTCGCCGCCAGTGGCCAGCACTTCGAACACGCCTTTGGACAGCTTGAGGATCGAAATGTCGAAGGTGCCGCCACCCAGGTCGTACACGGCGAAGATGCCTTCGGAGCCGTTATCCAGGCCGTAGGCGATCGCCGCGGCGGTCGGCTCGGACAGCAGGCGCAGCACGTTGATGCCGGCTAGTTGCGCGGCATCCTTGGTGGCCTGGCGCTGCGCTTCATCGAAATATGCCGGCACGGTGATCACGGCGCCCACCAGGTCGTCGCCCAGCGAATCTTCGGCGCGCTGGCGCAGCGTGGCCAGGATCTGCGCCGACACTTCGACCGGCGACTTCACGCCCGCCACGGTTTTCAGCTGCACCATGCCGGGCGCATCGACGAAGTCGTACGGCAGGTTCTCGGCGTAGGCGATGTCCTTCAGGCCGCGGCCCATGAAGCGCTTGACCGACACAATGGTGTTCTTCGGGTCGGTGGTCTGGTGCGCTTGCG
>CAMLRG010000072.1 GCA_946482335.1 uncultured Duganella sp.
TCGTCTTCGGCCGCCAGGGCGTTGCCCGCGGCCAGGCCGGAGGCCAGGATCAAGGTCGTTAAAAATTTCATGGCTGAATTGTATCAGGGCTCAACGGAATGTGCGCGCTTCAGGCACCGCAAAACGAAGGTGGAGCGGCTGTGGCGGATGCCGGGCAGTTTGTACAGTTTCCGCCGCAGAAACTCTTCGTATCCCGCGGTGCCGGCCACGGCCACCTTGATCAGGTAATCATATTCCCCGGTGAGCAGGTAGGCTTCCATCACTTCCGGCAATTCGGCCAATGCCAGGCCGAACTTGTGCAGCATGTCGTCGTCGTGGCGGTCCAGGGTCACCTCGATGATGACGGTGTCGGGCAGGCCGAGCGCCTGCTGGTTCAGCAGCGCCGTGTAGCCCTCGATGACGCCGCGCTCTTCCATGGCGCGCACGCGGTTCCAGCACGGCGTGGTGGACAGCCCCACCGCTTCCGCCAGCCTGGTATTGCTTAAACGGCCATCGCGCCGTAATTCGCGCAGGATTTTCCGGTCCATCTCATCGATTTGTTCCATGTTTTCCTTGCAATGAAGAAGATTCTTCTATTTTACATGGAAAACGAGGCAAACTTTGGATGCCTATTCCCGACGGCCAGACGGATAATCCTCGCCATGAACACAGAACAAAGAACCTTCCGCCTGCGCCTGGACCGCTGCTCCGCCATGGATGCCGCCGAAGCCGTGCTGGCGACCCTGCGCCGTGGCGGCGTCCAGCTCCATGCGATGCGCATGGCGCCCGGCGTGCACGGCATGAACCTGGATCTCGATGTGGCGGCCGAGGGCGAAGATGCCCTGGTGCTGGCCCGTATGCGGCTGTGCAACCTGATCGGCGTCTTGAAGATCCGGGTCCAGGCACGCGCTTATGCGCCGATATAGGCGTATTTGAAGCCGAAAATGATGGCAATCGCCCACACGATGGGTTTCACTTCGCGCAAGCGCCAGGTCAGAAGCTTGAGCGCCGCATAGGTGATGAAGCCGAATGCGATGCCGTGCGCGATCGAGTAGGTGAAGGGGATCAGCAAGGCGGTAATGGCGGCCGGGATGCTTTCGGTGGTTTCCGACCAGTCGATGTCGCCCAGGTCGCGCAGCATCAGGCAGGCGACGAACAGCAGCGCCGGGGCGGTGGCATAGGCCGGGACCACGCCCGCCAGCGGCGCGATGAACAGGCAGGCCAGGAACAGCACGGCCACCACCAGGGCCGTCAGGCCGGTGCGGCCGCCGGCTTGCACGCCCGAGGCGCTCTCCAGGTAGGCGGTGGTGCTCGAGGTGCCGAGCGCGGCGCCGGCCACGATGGCGGTGCTGTCGGCCAGCAGGGCTTTGTTCAAGCGTTCCATCTTGCCGCTCACCAGCAAGCCGGCGCGGCCGGCCACGCCCATCAGGGTGCCGGTGGCGTCGAACAGTTCGACCAGGAAGAACACCAGTACCACGTTCAGCACGCCGACGCCCAGCGCGCCGCCGACATCGAGCTTGAGGAAGGTGGGCGCCAGCGATGGCGGCGCCGAGAACACGCCATGGAAGGTATTCCCGGCGAAGAAGAAGCTCAGGACCGTCACGGCAATGATGCCGATCAGGATCGCGCCCTTGACCTTCAGGCGGTCCAGCGTGACGATCAGCAGGAAACCCACCACGGCCAGCAGCGCCGGCGCCTGGTGCAGGTCACCCACGGCCACCATGGTGTTCGGGTTGGCGACCACGATGCCGGCGCTTTTGAGCGCGATCAGGCCGAGGAATAAGCCCAGGCCGACGGTGATGGCGATGCGCAGCGAACGCGGAATGCCGTTGACGATGGCTTCGCGCAGCCCCAGGACGCTGACCAGGATGAACAGGCAGCCCGAAATGAAGACCGCGCCCAGCGCAACGGGCCAGGCGATGCCCATGCCCAGTACCACCGCATAGGCGAAGTACGCATTCAAACCCATGCCGGGCGCCATGCCGATCGGATAGTTGGCGTACAGGGCCATGATGGTGGTGCCGAGGGTCGCCGCCAGGCAGGTGGCGACGAACACCGCCTCTTTCGGCAAACCGGCATCGCCCAGGATGGCGGGGTTGACGAAGATGATGTAGGCCATGGTCAGGAAGGTGGTGACACCGGCCACCACTTCCGTGCGCACATCGCTGCCGGCTTCCTTGAGCTTGAATAGTTTTTCTGTAATGGACACGAGGGCTCCCCGCATTGAGATATCGGGCAGCATACCATTACGGCAATGCTTGCAGGCAGCGACGCGCTCAGGCGAGGGCAAACAGTTGGCCGTAGACGCGCGCCGCCATCAGCCCGAGCGGCTGGTGGTGTACGGCGGGGCCCATATGGCGGGCCAGCATGGTCATGGCTTCGGCTTTGCTGGCGCAACTGGCGATCTGCGCTTCGAGCAGGCCAAGCTCGCTGCCGATGGTCTCCCAGGCGTGTTCGTCGGCGGGGAAACTGTGGCGCAGGATGCTGCGCGGGGCCGCGCCGGTGGCGCCGGCATCCGGCGCCGGCGGGTCGCCGCCCGTGGCGGGCGGTGCGAACATGGCCGCGATGGCCGTGCTGCCGGCGGCCGGGGGATCTTGTGGCGCGCCGTCCTCGGGCGTGGCAGGGACGGTTTGCAAGCCGATCCGTCCCAGTGCATACCCCAGCTCGATCCTTTGCAGCAGGGGCGCGGCTTCGGATGGCGGACCCAGCATCGCGCGCAGCGCATTCAGCACGATCTCGTCGGCCGGCGGTGGCGGCGGCAGCGCGATGCCCAGCTCGGCCAGCTCGTGCAATACGGAGGGCAGGGCAGCGGGCTGCTCGGCCACCGACAACTGGTAGCCGAGCAACTCAGGCAGGTAATGCTCGCCGGCGCACGCCAAGGCCAGCCGGATCGCGCCTTGCACAAAACCACCATCTTCCAGGTCTTGCCAGTTGCCGCAGCCCTGCACCGCCAGCAGTTGGCGGGTCTGGGCGACGTGGTTGGCGGCAGGGATGCCCTTGCCGAGGTAGTCGAGGTAAAGCTTGACCAGTGGCATGTAGGCGGGTTGCCGCCAGTGGTCGAGCACACAATGCAGCCAGGCGCCCTCGGCCAATAGGCCCGGTGCTTGCACGCACAGGAAGCGGCGCGCCTGGGCCAGCGTGGCGAAATGGCGGCGCGCAGCACCCTCCTGGCGTGCAGCCTGGTATTGGCGGAATTCTTCGGCGCGGTTGCGGTCGCGCAGTTCCAGCCACGCTTCCAGGTCGGCCAAAGTGGTGCGCCAGGCCGGCGGCAAGGCAGCCGCCTCGGCCAGGCGCCGCTGCAGGTAAGCGTCGGCCGCCGCCCGATCGGGCGCTTCGCGCAACAGCATATAGAGTTGACGCGACGGTCCGCCCGCTGCCGGTTGGGCAGCGCGTCCGCGGGGGAGTGTGGTCATCATAGCAAGTAGTATCGGAGTGCCACTGGCACTTTCCTAGCAGAGCGGAGCGCGCCACAGTGTCAGAGCAGTCCTACAAGTCGGTTTTCGCAGAATGTGTTGTTTAGTGGTAAATAGTCGATAAAAATTGTTAACTTTGCTTGCTATTTTGCATGAAATTGTTGCAATCTGTAATCGGCTTAATCCTGGCATAGCTGCCTGCCTGAACTTCTCACTCTCCCATGGATCTGAACGCTATCGCTGCAGCCTCACTGCAGCGAGACATGACAAAAATTGAATACGTTGGTCAAAATGTTGCCAATGATTTAACTCCCGGCTATAAACGCCAGGTTCCGGTGCCGCGGAATTTCGCTGCCCAATTCCAGTCAGAGAGTGAGGCTTCGGCGGGCGGAACAATGTCGGTGTTCATTGATCCATCCGCAGGTACGGTGCGCCACACTGGCTCTGCCCAGGACGTCGCGGTGGAAGGTCCAGCCTTTCTGCAGGTGATGTCGGAGGATGGTCTGCGATATACCAGACACGGCGCGTTGCGGCTTGATGCGCGCGGCCGGCTGGTGGGGCCAGGCGGCTTGCCGGTGATGGGGCAGCAGGGAGAAATCGTGTTGGCCAATCTGCCTTTCCAGGTGTTGGCGAACGGTGACGTGCGCCAGGAAGGCCGCAATGCCGGGCAACTCAAGCTGGTGCAGTTCGATAACCCCGAATTGTTGCAGGCTGCAGGCGGCGGATTGTACGCGCAGGGCGGTGCCCAGTTCGCGACCGATCCAGCGCCAGCGGCAGTGCGGAGCGGACACCTTGAACAATCAAATGTAAAAAGTGCGCAAGAAATGGTTGCTTTAACTGAGGCTGTGCGGCATTTTGAATCGATGGCTCGCCTCCTGCAGGGGCACGATGAAAGCCTTGAAAAGACCATTCGTAAACTTGGGGAGTTTTAATTGAACGAGGCTCTATACATTGCCGCGACCGGCATGCACGCGCAACAGAAGAGCGTAGATACGATTGCGAACAACCTTGCCAACGTGAATACGCCTGGGTTCAAGAAGGGCAAGGTCAGCTTCGAGGATCTGGTTTACCGCACCATGAAAGGCGCCGCTGCCTCGAACGGCGCCAGCGAACGTCTGTTGCAAGCAGGTTCCGGCGTCGCCGTCCAATCTCTGCTGAAGGATTTCGCTGCGGGTGAATTGAAGAAGACCGACGCACCGATGGATCTTGCGATTCGGGGTGACGGTTTCATCGAAGTTCTGATGGACGATAGCGGCACCGCTTATTCGCGCGGCGGTTCGCTGCTCGTCGACAAGGATGGCTTGTTGGCCACGGCGGACGGCCATGTGCTGAAGCCCGGCATCCATATCGGACAGGATGCGCGTGAGATAAGTATCACGGCCGAAGGCCGGGTCCTGGTGCGCATGCGCGATCAAGGGCAGGAAATCGAGGCCGGCCGCATCGAAATGGTGCGCTTCGCCGACAACAGCGGCCTGGAGGCTGCTGGCGGAAACCTGTACCGGAGCAGTGAGCGCTCAGGGGAGCCGATCATGGGCCGCGCCGCCGAAGACGGGGTCGGCAGCCTGGCGCAGGGTTACCTGGAAGCGTCGAACGTGCGCCTGATCGACGAAATGGTTGACCTTATGGCTGCCCAGCGCGCTTATGAGAGCAATGTGAAGGTCATCCAGGCAGCCGACGAACTGCTCGCGATGAGCAACAACTTGCGTAAATAAAGTGCTGCTGCGCCTGACGTTCGCCGCCGGTATCCTGTTGGCACGCGACGCGGCCGCATGGGAGGCGCATGCCCGGCCAATGCGCCAGACCGTGTCCGGGGCGCAGGTCGCCGAGGCCGCACGGCAGTACCTGATGGAACAACTGTCTCGCAACTATGTCAGCCTGGAGATTATGCCGGCGGCCATTCCGTCCGATGTGTCTGTCGGGCCGGGCGCGGTGCGCATGAAAGTGCGCGAACTGGCCCGCCTTGCACCGCGGTCACGCATGGTCCTGTGGGTTGACGTGGCGGGTGGTACGGTGCAGTCGCGGCCAGTGCCGGTGCCGCTGGCCGTACGGGCAATGCGGTACGTAATGGTGGCCCGGCGCAAGGCCGAAGCAGGCGAATTGATTGGCACCGATCATGTTGAAGTGCAGTTGCGCGATGTGGCCGTAATGCCGGCGGAGCCTGCCGAGCCGTTAAGGCCGGGGGCGCGCGTGCGCCTGCGCAAGGCTGTTGCGGCGGACGAGGTATTGCTGCGGTCTGATATGTCGTCCGCTGCAGGCGTGCTTCGAGGCGACCGGGTGACGCTGGCGGCGGGGCATGGTGCAATGTCGGTGGAGAGCCCAGCGCTTGCCCTGTCCGACGGAGAACCCGGGCAGCGGGTCATGGTGCGGGCGGTGCATGGTGAAGCGGCAGTCCAGGCCACGGTAGTCGGCTCCGGTGTAGTTCACGTGGAAGATTGAATGCAATGAAGAAGATATCTTGGATGATGTTGCTGGCCTGCATGGCCGTGCCCCAAATGGTTTTGGCTACGAGTCTGTATCAAGCAGGAAATTATCAAGCGCTGACTTCTGAGTTGCGCCCGCGCCGGGTGGGCGATCTGCTGACGGTTCTGGTCTATGAGAATTCGAGCGCCAGCACCAGTGCCAACACCAGTGCCGGGCGCGACGCGGGCGTCAGCCTGGACGTCCGCCTGCCCTCGCAAGCTAAGGGAGCCGGCATTGCGGCCAGCAACGAGCTCGACGGCCACGGCCGCACCGTGCGCGAAGGAAGGGTGCTTGCGCAACTGACCGTCGCCATCAAGGAGATCACGCCGCAAGGAATCCTGGTGGTGGCCGGCGACCAGGTATTGGAAGTGAACAATGAGAAGCAGCAGATTCGTGTCGAAGGTCAGGTGCGGCCACAGGATATATCGGATGCGAACGTGGTGCTGTCGACGCGGATCAACAATGCCCGCATCAGCTACGTCGGGCAGGGCGAACTGGCGGATTACCAGAAGCGCGGCTGGTGGCAGCGCTTCCTCACTCTGTTCGGGCTGTAATGATGAGGCGAATATTTGCCGGTGCATTGGCAGCTGTATTGCTGGCTGTTTCCAGCGTAGTGGCCGCTGAGCCGATTCGCTTGAAAGACCTGGGCAAGATCGCAGGCTGGCGCGAAAATGGGTTGACCGGTTACGGCTTGGTGACAGGCCTGGCCGGGACGGGGGATTCCAGCCGTAACAAGGCGACACGTCAATCGATCGCCAATATGCTGTCGCGCTTCGACATGACCGTGGTGGCCGACGATGTGCAAAGCCGCAATGTGGCTGCTGTCATGGTGACAGCGAACCTGTCGCCGTTCGCGCGTGCCGGCGATACGCTGGATGCCACCGTAACGTCGATTGGCGATGCGCGCAGCCTGGTTGGCGGGACCCTGATCGTGGCGCCATTAAAAGCCGCCAATGGTGCCATATATGCGCTGGCGCAGGGGGCGCTGTCGGTGGGTGGCTATAAATACGACATGAATGGCAATGTGCAGCAAAAGAATCACCCGACGGTGGCCTCGATTCCGAACGGGGCAACGGTGGAACAGGGCATTGAGAATGATGTGAGCCGGGGCGGGCGCAGCGTCACCTTTGTGCTGAGCGAGCCGGACCACACCACGGCCAGCCGTGCCGCCGCCGCCATCAATCAGCGCCTGGGCGATGGCCTGGCGCAAGCCACTGATGCCTCTGGCATCGAAATTCATGTTCCCGAGGAGCGCCGGGCCCGGCTCAACGACTTCCTCAGCGCCGTGGAGAATGTGCTGGTTGAACCCGACCAGCGCGCAAGGGTCGTGATCAACGAGCGCACGGGCACCGTCGTTGCAGGCGGCAATGTGCGTCTTTCGCGCGTAGCGATTTCCCACGGCGAGCTGAAAGTGAGCATTGAAACCGAATATAGCGTGTCGCAGCCTTTGATCATCGGACGCACAGGCGGCGGTGTGCAGTCGATCGAAGTTGCCAACAGCCAAGTGGACGTTAAGGAAGGACGGGAAACCGGCCTTGTAACGTCCAACGGTACGACGGTGGCCGATCTGGTGCAGTCGCTGGTGCGCATCAAGACCAGTACACGCGACATCATCTCCATTTTGCGGGCGGTAAAGGCCGCCGGCGCCTTGCACGCCGAACTGGTTGTGCAATGACTTCTGAGGACAAAAGATGCTTCCTTTAACTGAATCGGGCACCGTCAGCCTGCTAAATCTCGCATTGGACGCGGCGGTCATGCGGCAGCAGGCGATAGCCCAGAATATCGCCAATGCAGGTATTCCTGGCTACGAGCGGCTTGACGTTTCGTTCGCGCAGCGTTTCGCGGCATTGCGGAACGGTTCGCCGTTGCCGGCGCTGGTGAACAGCGGCGCTTACAAGCCCACGCTGGCCGTGGTGGGCAAGCCCGGCGAGGCGGTAGCGCTGGACCAGGAGATGGCCGCGCTGTCCGAAACCACTTTGCACCACCAGGCCTTGCTGAAGGTGTTGAACAAGAATCTCAGCCTGCTCAGCGTTGCGATCAATGAAGGGAAACGTTGATGGACTATAACTCAGCTTTCCGGATCAGCGCCACCGGCATGGCGCTGGAAAAAATGCGCCTTGACGTCACGGCGGCCAACCTGGCCAATATGAACGTCGCCGCGCCGACAGCGGGGCAGGTATACCAGCCCTTGCGCATCGTATCGCGCAGCAACAGTTTGCAGTTTCCGCAAATGTTCGGCAGCTGGCAGCAAGCGTTGGGCGGCGGCGTGGAGTTCAGTGCCCAGCCCCAGCCAGCGCCTGCCCGCATGGTGCTCGACCCGGGCCACCCTTACGCGGACGGCAAGGGCATGGTGGCCTATCCGGCGGTGGATCATGCCGCTGAGATGGTGAATATGAATATTGCACTGCGGGCCTACGATGCCAATGTGGCTGCCATGGCTGCCGCGCGCGCCATGGCGGTGCGGGCCCTGGAAATCGGAGGGCAGCAATGAGCGAAGCAATAAGCGCGGTCGCTGCGGTCGAAGCGGGGGGCGGTGGCGGCGCGCCGGCGGCCGGCGCGACGGCCACGGGGTTCGGTGAAATGTTCGTGCATGAGCTGCAGGCGGTCGATAGTCGCATCAAGGTCGCAGAGCATGCGGCTCAGCAACTTGCCGTTGGCCAGGGAGAGAATTTGCACACCGTCATGATTCAAATGGAAGAAGCCAAGCTGTCATTGCAGTTGCTGGCGCAGGTCCGTAACCGCTTGCTGGATGCTTACCAGGAAGTGATGCGGATGCAGGTGTAGGAGCGATAAGTGTCGATTCAGGAAACATGGAAGGGACTCACGCCTCAGGCGCGGGCCGGGCTGATAGCGGGCACGGCGCTGATTCTCGGTCTGAGCGCGGGCCTTGGCTGGTGGGCCTACCGCACTGACTGACGGGTGCTGTTTGCCGATCTGGGCACCGGCGACGCTGCGGCGATGACCGCTGAACTGGACAAGTTGAAGGCGGATTATCAGTTGGCCGATGGTGGCCACACGATCCTGGTGCCGAAGGAGCAAGTCTATAAGCAGCGGCTTCAGTTGATGGGTAAGGAAATCCCGCTGCACGGCGCGGTCGGCTTTGAAGTGTTCAATAACGCCGATTTCGGCATGACCGACTTCGTCCAGAAGGTCAATTACCAGCGCGCGGTTCAGGGCGAACTTTCCCGCACCATTCTCTCGATCGAGGGTGTGCAAGCGGCGCGTGTGCATTTGGCGTTGCCGGAACAGAGTCTGTTCAAGAAGGCGCAGGGGCACGCCAAGGCGTCCGTGACAGTCACCATGAAGCCGGGCAAAGCGTTGGCTGAGGATCAGGTGGCCGGCATCCAGCGGCTGGTGTCCGCCTCCGTGAACGACATCGCCGCCGGCGACGTGACGGTGCTGGACCAGCACGGTGTGGCGCTGACCCGTGCCGCCCAGGAGCGCGGCGAGGGGGGCATGGGCGCGACAGCTGGCCTGGATGCCAAGCGCAGCGCCGAAGAATACTTGCAAAAGAAGGTCAACAAGGTACTGGAGCGCACGTTTGGCGCGGGGGGCGGTGTTGCCAGCGTCGACCTCGTGCTTGACCTGGACCAGGACAAGATCACGACCGAGGAGGTGCTTGGTGCGCGCGGCCAGGCGGCTGGTGCGGCGCCGGCGGGAGTGTTGGTGCGCGAGCGCCAGATGGAACGGGAAGCTGCCAGCGCGTCCGCGCAGGCCGGCGGCGGCAGCACCAGTGAGAGCGATTACCAGGTTGGCCGTCGCGTGCAGCACCACGTTACTGCTGGCGGCACGATCAAACGCATGACTGTTGCGGTGCTGGTAAAGCAGCCAATGAACTTTGAACAGCTCGAGCAACTGCGCCAGCTGGTGGCTGTGGCGGTCGGCCTGGATGGCGGGCGCGGCGATGCGATTGTGGTGCAGTCAATGGACCAGTTCGTGGCACCTGGCCCGGTGGCCGCGGCGCCCGCAGGCACGGATGATGCCGCAAATGCTGCGCCCAAGGCGCAACAGGAAGAACTGGCGCCAGGACGCGTGCTGCCCGTGCTGCTGGGTATCCTGATGCTGGTGCTGGCCGTCGGCGGCTTGCTGTTGCGCGGGCGCCGGTCCGCCGGGCGCCGCCTGGGAGTGGCGGAGCGCGAACAGTTGCTGCTGCATGTGCGTAACTGGATGGCGGAGCCTGAGCAAGAGAAGGGAGCGCGTCCATGAGCGGGCGGCAACGCGCTGCCGTCGCGCTGTTTGCGCTGATGCCGGAGGACCGTGAGCTGATCCTGGCCGAACTGCAGCCGCAGGAGCAGGCGCTTCTGCGCGGGCAGTTGCGCGAAATGCAGGAACTTGGCTTCGAACGCGGGGCGATGCCATGGCTGCAGACGGCGGCCCCGAGTGCCGGCGGCAACGAAGATGCCTTGGCGCGCGCCAGTGCGGCGGCGTTGTTCGCCATCCTCGAAAACGAGCCCGCCGCGCTGGTGGCCGAAGTGCTGGCGCTGAGGGAATGGCCTTGCCGCGATGCCTTGCTGGCATTGTTTCCGGCCGGGCGCCGCAATGCCATCTCTATCGCCGCCGTCAACGTGGCCGCCAATGGGAGCGCTCCGGCGCGCCGCCGCTGGCTGGAACAGGAATTGCGCGGGCGTTTGGCAGAATCGGGTGCCATCGACAACGTTCCGGCAATGGGCTGGCGCGCATGGTTGCAGAAAGTGGCGGCATGGAAGCCATAATCCGCCGTCCGGAGCTGGCCGCCGCCACGCGGCGAATTGGCCGGCCTGGCGTGGCGGAGTCCGCGGCCGTGCGTGAGGCTGTGCCCGTATCGATTCCGGCGCCGGATTCAATCGCTACGCACATCGCCGGGGCGATGGCGGGGACCATGTCGGGTTCGGCCCCGGCCGCTGCTGGCCGGGCCGCCCCCTCGGCCGCACCGGAGGAGCTGAATGCGATCAAGCGCGAGGCAATGGCTGCAGCGTTGGCGTCAGTGCGGAAGGATCAGGAAACGCAACTTCAGGAGCGCTTGGCAGCGCAGCGTCAGGCGCATGAGGCGGAAATGGAAAAGTTGGCGCAAGCGCGGCGGGAACTGGACGAAACTGCCGCAGCCGTGCTGGCGGCAGCACGCGAAGAAGGCCTGGCAGCCGGAACGCGGCGAGGACAGGCCGACGCGCGCGAAGAGTTGTCTTGCGCGATCGATGCCGTCCGCGCGGCTGCCGTCGCGTTGGAGACAGAGCGCGCCGCCTTGGCCGCAGCCCAGGAAGAGATCCTGGTGGAGATGGCATTTACCGCCGTTTGCCGCGTGCTCGGCAGACACGGCGCCTCCCGCGCCGGTGTAAGCGCGATGGTGCGCACCCTGCTTTCCGAACATGCGGGCAACAGCCAGGTGACTGTGCACCTGCATCCAGGCGACGCCGAAATGATTGCCGCCGGCGATAGCTTCGGGCCGCAGGTGCGCATTGCCGCCGACCCGGCTGTGGAAATGGGCGGGTGCCTTTTGGTGGGCGAGCGCGGCACACTGGACGCGCGGCTCGAAGTCCAAGTCGAGGCCTTGCGCGCCATTCTGCTTGAAGTGCGTGCTCAGCGCGTTGCCGAAGAGGGCGGGAAGTAATGCAAGCCTACCTGGACGCATTGCACAGCGCTCCATTGACGCGCCGCTTCGGCCGCGTGCTGGCGGTGTCGGGCCAAAGCATCGAAGGCGATGGCCTGGAGGTGGCGGTCGGTAGCCTGTGCCAAGTGAAGGTCGTGGCCAGCGGCGCGACGCTGCCTGCCGAAGTCATAGGTATGAAACCGGGCCGCATTGTGCTGATGCCCTACGGCGACACGCGCGGCGTCGGTGTCGGCAGTGAGATTGTGGCCAGCGGCGCGCCGCCCGGGGTGCCGGTCGGTGCCGGATTGCTGGGCCGTGTGTTGGACGCCTTCGGTACTGCGCTGGACGGTCGTCCGGCGCCGGTGACGGACGCTGTGCGCAGCCTGTACGCGCCCGCGATCAATCCCTTGACACGGCCGCGCATCAACTCCCTGCTGCCAACCGGCGTGCGTGCCATCGATACCTTGCTGCCGCTAGGGCGAGGCCAGCGCGTCGGGATTTTCGCCGGTAGCGGTGTGGGTAAAAGCACCCTGCTTGGCATGTTGGCACGCGACGTGCGGTCGGATGTCAACGTGATCGCCTTGATCGGCGAGCGGGGACGCGAGGTACGCGACTTCGTCGAATCGCAACTCGGGCCGGAAGGGTTGGCGCGCAGCGTCGTGGTTGTCGCGACATCGGACCAGCCTGCGTTGGTGCGGACGCGTGCCGCGCATGCCGCCACGGCGATGGCCGAATATTTCCGCGACCAGGGCAAACAGGTGCTGCTCATGATGGATTCGATCACGCGCTTCGCAATGGCGCGGCGCGAGGTGGGACTGGCAGCCGGTGAGCCGCCAACGGCGCGCGGATATACGCCCTCGGTCTTTGCCGAGATCCCCGCCCTGTGCGAACGCTGCGGCACCACGGATTCCGGCGGCGCGATCACCGCGCTGTACACGGTGCTGGTGGAGGGTGACGACTTCAATGAGCCGATTTCCGACATCGTGCGGGCCACGCTGGACGGCCATATCATGTTGTCGCGCGAGCTTGCCCACGAGGGCCATTTCCCGGCGATCGATGTGCTGCAAAGCGCCAGCCGGCTGGCGTCAGAACTGACGACAGGCGAGGAGCGCAAGCTGATGGGAGCCGCGGTCGAACTGCTGGCGAACTATCAGCGGAATCGCCAAATGGTGGAAATGGGGGCCTACCGCGCAGGCAGCAATGCAGCGGTCGATCGGGCGCTGGCCGCAATGCCGGCGTTGCGCGCCTTGCTTCGGCAGGGGGTGGAGGAATCGGGCGCACGCGGCGCCGCACTGTTACAGCTGGCTGCGGCCGTGGGGATTGCCCCATGACGCGCTTTCGTTACGCTCTGCAGGCGGTGCTGCTGACCCGGGAATGGGAAGTGGACCGGCTGCGATCTGAGATGGCGAGCCATGCTGGCGTCCTGGCGCAGGCCGAGCAGGCGGTGGCGGCCGCCCGCGCCGAACTGGCCGAGGCAGGCGCGCAATGGCTGGCGGCGTCGGCTGCCGGGCAAGTACTCGGTATCGACCGCCTGGTGCGACTGGCGCGCTACGCGGCAGACCGTCGTACGCATGTGGTCACCCGTCTTGAGGAATTGGAACAGGTGGAACATGTGCGCGATGAATTGGTGCGCCAGCTGGCTGCGGCACAGCGGGCAGCGGAAGGAATGCGGGAGCATCGTGCCAGGGAACGCGATGCTTATTGGCGGGCAAAAATGAGCGGCGAATGCCGCGCCGCGGACGAAATGTGGTTGGCCGCGCGAGCGGGAAAGGAGCAATGTGAGCATCAATCTTGACACCCTGGCCCAGGCCAGCCAGGCAGGCGGCCGTGCCGACCGCCGCAATCCCAGCGCACGCCAGGAGCGCTGGATGTTCGAACTGGAACAGGCCATGTTCGCCGAGGCGAGGAACAAGCCGGCCCCGCATGGTGAGGCCGCCGGGCGCAGGCCGGAGGCCGGCAAGTCGGCCGGTGGCGAAGACGAGCAGGTTGCGGGCCAGGACCCTGCCGAGCTGATGCTTCCAGCGGGAGCGGGGGCGGCTTCCCTTGCCCCGGCGGCCGGCACGGACCACCGCGCCGCTATGCGCCTGGACGGCAATGCTGCGACGGGTGCGGGGACGGGGACCCCCGCCGTCCATGGCACGGCGTTGGAAGAAGTTGGGCGCGGTGAACCATCGGCTTCGGGGCAGGCACGGCCGTGGGCTGCCGGCCTGCTCGGCGGCACGGAGCCGGGCGGGCAGCCCGCCGGCCATGCCGACGCCTTGGGCAGCCATCGGATTGCGGCGACGGCCAACCTGGCGGGGACCTTTGCCAAGCCGGTCAGCACAGCTTATGGCCTGCCCGCCCAACTTTTGGCTGCGGGCGATGTTAGCGCGCCCATGGCGCGACCGGTGGAGCGTGCTGCCGCAACCTTCGCAGGCTGGCAGGCGCAGGTCGGCGGCGAGATGCACGCTACGGCCGAGGCCCCCTTCCAGGAACCCAGCAAAGCCGCCCTGGCCGAAGGAGGGGAGGGCCGTCCGCCCGAGCCGGAGCAAGGCGAGCAATATGGTGCGCGCAACCTCCATCTGTACCGCGATGGGCAAGAGGTGCGGGCCTGGCTGCGCGATAACAAAGTACGGCCCGGACAGGCGCAGAGTGTGGCGCAGGCCGTGGCGGCGGCGCTGGCGGCTGAGGGTGCGCTATTGCGTGCCCTGACCCTGAACGGCAAGCCGGTGGCGCTGAGCCAGGAGCGCGCGGCAAAAGATCAAGACGGCTTTACGGAAGAAAAGACAAGGCCGGCGGGCGTCCAATTCGTGAAAGGAACAAACTGATGGCAATCACCACCAGCAGCGCCGTCGGCGCTGGGCCGCAATCGCAGTCGGCCAATATCGGCATCCAGGATTTCCTGAAGATCCTGACCACGCAGCTGAACAACCAGGACCCGCTGAAGCCGGTCGACAATGAACAATTCGTGGCGCAGATCGCCCAGTTCGCGGCGCTGGAACAGAGCCGGCAAATGAACGTCAATATCGAAAGCCTGTTGCAGGTGCAGTCTTCGATGCAATCGGTTGGGCTGCTGGGCAAGACGGTTGACGTCAACCAGAATGGGTTCTTGCTGTCGGGGCGAGTTGTCGCGCTTGACGTGGCCACCGGGGTGCCGCTGCTGACCATTACGACGGCCAGCGGTTCCTTCCAGAACAACATCAGCCTGGCTCAAATCCAGAACATCCGCTAAGGGGGAAGTCCATGTTTGACACGTTATTTATTGCCAGGAGTGGCCTGATGAGCCACGCGAAAGGCTTGCGCACGGTCGGCAACAACCTGGCGAATGTGAACACGCCCGGCTTCAAGGCTGCGCAGCAACAGTTCGGCGCCTTGTTCGAACAAGGCGCCAATCAGACCGGCCAGGGAGCCGGGGTGCAGGCGGCCGGCACCCAACTGTTGTTCAAGGCCGGCACCGAGCAGGGCACCGGCAATGCGTTGGATCTGAGCATCAATGGCAACGGCATGTTTGCGGTGAAGCGCGACGGCAAGGTGCTGTACACGCGCGACGGCGGCTTCCAGTTCAATGGCGAGGACATCCTGGTGAACTCTGCCGGCGATCACGTGCAGGCATTGGACGGCAGCGGCGTGTTGGCTGACATCAGCCTCGGTAACCTGCAGCGCAACGCAGCAAAAGTCACGAGCAGCGTAAAGTTGGCCGGCAACCTGACGACGGTCGTCGCCACGCCGCCGGTGGACGCCACGCTCAACGGCGTGACGATCTTCGATGCAAAAGGCATCAGCCACACCGTGAACCTCAGCTTCAAGGATGGCGGCACGGTCAACGGCAGCAACACTTATACCGTCACCATCAAGGATGGCGTCACCAACGGGGCAACGCTGGCGACGGGCACGGTGGTGTTCGATGCCGGCGCCCCGCAAGCGGGCAAGGACAAAATCACCTTCGACTACAAATCCGAGGGCGTGGCCGAGTTCAAGGTGGAGCTGGACTTCAGCAAGACCGGTGCCGCCACAAGCCCGACCAGCCTGCAAGTGAGCAGCCAGGACGGTTACAGACCAGGCACACGCACCGATCAAAGCTTTGACAGCGATGGCGTGCTGACCGTGACGTATTCAAATGGGCAGAAGGTAAAGGGACCGCGCCTGGTGCTGGCGGACTTTTCCCAGGGGCAGGACTTGGAGCAAATGTCTGGCAGCATGTTCTCCCTGCGCGCCGGC
This sequence comes from uncultured Duganella sp., assembly GCA_946482335.1. Next base: position 15,613 of record CAMLRG010000072.1, read on the forward strand.
GGCAAGGTACATTACGGCTTCGCCGCCACCGAATCCTTCGGCACGCTGGCTACCGGCCGCCGCGAAGGATCCAACGTCGACATGGCGGAAGAATTCGGAAACCTGATCCTGATGCAGCGCGGCTACCAGGCCTCCTCGCACGTAATCAGCACGGCTAACGACATGATCCAACAATTGTTCGACATGAAGGGCCGTTGATGTCCTGGCGTCCCTTTTCCTTGCTGCCGCAAGCCAGCGTGGCAGCCGTCCAGGAGGCGGTGCGAGAAACTACGGCGCGCTGGTGTTCCGACTGGGGTGTCGCTGCCGGCGAAGTCAGTGTGGTCTGCGAGAGAGCGTGGGAGACATCGGCACGCGGTGCGCACTGGCAGGCCGGTCATGGGACCGGGGAACAAGTGCTTTGGCTGGCCTGCGGCGACGAATTCGCCGCGCAGCTGCAACGCTTGATGTACCCGGTGGACAATAGCCGCTCCGCCGGGACTTTGCCTGTGCTGGCTGGCGGCGCAGCGGCAGCTGCCATGGATGCGCTGCTGGCGTCATTAAGGGATTTGCTGCCCGCCGGCGATCGCACGGCGGCCCGACCCTCCGTCGAATTCGGGAATGCCTCCGGTGCCGTGCTGGCTGTCGTGCATTGCGGCCGAGCCTCCGTGCAAGCGCTGTTCAACTCTGGCGCCGTGCAGGCCATTGCCGGACTGGCGCGCATGCGCAACGGTGCCGGGTCCGCCAGCGGCGCGGCCGCGACAGTGGACCAGCCATTGCCGCCCGTGCCTTATCAAACGGTGCTGGCACAGGTCCCGGTGCGGCTGGAAGTAGCCCTGGGAAGTACCGAAGTCGCGCTGGGGAGCTTGCGTGCGTTGGCGTTAGGCGATGTGATCCGGCTGCAAGGCCAGGCCGATCAGGCGCTGGTTGTGCACGGGCCGAATGGCCGGCCGCTGCTGGCCGGCTACCTGGGGGTGAGTGAGGGACAGTTGGCGTTGGAACTGGTGCCAAACCAAATTGAAATCGGAGTACAGCAATGACAAGCATGAACATGAATGAAATCGCGACGGCGCAACTGGTGGAACTGGGTGAAATACCGGCCAGCCCCGGCAAAGGACCCTCCCTGCTGGGCGACAATATTCGCCTCCTGGACAGCGTACCGGTCGGCGTCAGCGTGGTGGTAGGCCATGCCAACAGCACGGTTGGCGCCGTATTGGGCTTGAAGGAGCAAGCCGTGATGAAGATCGACCGCCCGGTGGATGCCCCGGTCGATGTCGTGGTCAACGGTAATGTGGTGGCGCGCGGCCAGCTGGTGGTTGTGGACGATCATTTCGGTGTGCGCATTACGGAAATCGCGGCGGCTACCTGATGAATGCACAGAGCGTAACTGACGCCAGCGTCCCGGCTCGCATCCCATTCAAGCGCGACACGTCGGGCATGGACGGCGCATCGCCGGCGGGCGCAGCCGGTCTCCTGGCGGTGGCGCTGCTGGCCATTGGCGTTCTGTGGTGGTTGCGTCAACGGCTGCAGCGTCAGGCTGGCGCTTCGGCAAGCCAGTTGCGCGTCGTGGAAACTCGGCGCCTGGGGCCGCGCGTCACGCTATCGGTGGTGGAGTTCGGCGGCCGCCGCTACCTGTTGGCGGACGGCGTCCAGGGTGTCCAGTGCATTGACAGCCATCCGCTGGACGCGGCGCTTGCTGCGCGGGAGCCCGTGAATGCAGCATAAGCGCGCACGCGCCTGGCTGCGGACGGCTGGCGCCTTGTTTTTGTTGCTGGGAATGGCCACGTTCGCCGCTGCCGCTCCGGCGCCAGCCATGGAACTCCGTATCGCCGGCGGTGCCAGTGACGTATCGTCCGCCGTGAAGATCATGCTGGGCCTGACAGTGCTGAGCCTGGCGCCAGCGATCCTGATGTCGATGACCTCCTTCATCCGCATTGTGGTGTCGCTGTCGATGCTGCGGCACGCCCTGGGCATGCAGGAAACGCCGCCCAACGCAGTCATTGTCAGCCTTGCGCTGTTCCTGACATTTTTCACAATGGCGCCAACGCTGCAACAGATTAATACGCATGCCTTGCAACCATATATGGCAGGCAAGCTGGCAACGGAGCAAGCCGCTGGGCGGGCGGTAGCGCCCTTGCGCGAATTCATGGTGCGCCAGACGCGCGAGCAGGATCTCGCGCTGATGGTGGAACTGGCTCACGCGGAAGCTCCGCAGGATATGGAGGACATCAGCATGGTGCAATTGATTCCGGCTTTTATGCTTTCGGAATTGCGCGCTGCATTCCAGATCGGCTTTGTCCTGTTCCTGCCCTTTCTGCTGGTCGACCTGATCGTTTCGAGCGCACTGATGGCGCTGGGGATGATGATGGTGCCGCCAGCCTCGATCTCGCTGCCGCTCAAAATTCTGCTGTTCGTCCTGATGGACGGCTGGAATCTGGTGGTGCGCTCGTTGCTGGGTACTTTTGTGTAATAGGGACAGTGTGGCAGCACAGGGCGAAATCTTGTGGACGGAGTACCGGCGCAGCCGGGATGCCGGCACGCGTGCGGCACTGGCGGAGCATTACCTGGGGTTTGCCAGGGTTATGGCTGGGAAGCTGTTTGCTGGACGAACCGTAGCGGGGCTGGAGTTCGACGACTACCTGCAGCTCGCACGAGTCGGTTTGTTGGAATCCATTGACCGCTACGATCTTGGGCAAGGTGCCAAGTTCGAGACTTACGCAGCATTACGGATCCAGGGGGCTATACTCGATGGTATCCGGTCCTATAGCGAGTTGCAGGAACAAGTGGCTGCGCGCAAGCGGATCGTCGCGGCGCGGGTTGATTCGCTTGGGCAGAAAACGCCCGACGGCGACGACGTCGAAGCGACTTTCGCTCACCTGGCGGAAGTGGCGATCGGGTTGGCGGTCGGGTTTGTGTTGGAAGGAACGGGAATGTACCACGCGCCCGGCGACGCGGTATTGGACGAAATGTACGCGGCCGTGGAATTACGTCAACTGCAGCAGCGGGCTGCCGCCCTGGTAAGGCAACTGCCGCAGCGCCAGCGCGAGGTGCTGACGCTGCACTACCTGCAGCAACTCAGCTTTACGGAAGTGGCCGCACGCCTGTACCTGTCGCGTGGCAGGGTTTCGCAACTGCATCAGGAAGGTTTGGCGGAGCTGCGCGCGCGTCTGCGGCGGCCGCCGATGGAAGCATGGAGTTTTTAGGCGCCCACATGGCGCGACGGATGGAGATATGGAAAGCACATTGTTATCGACGCTGGACCAAGAAGAATTGTTTCATCTGGCCGTGGCGGCCGGCGAGAAGGGCGACTCGGCGGCCGTCCTGGTCTACCTGAAGCACGCAGTGAGTCGCGAAGACGCCAGTGCGCGGGCGCACTATCTGCTCGGTGCCGAGTACGCGCAGGTCGGCCTCTTCCCCCGTGCCATTGAGGAAATTGAAGCGGCGATTGCGCTCGATCCGAACTTGCATGCCGCGCGCCTGCAGCTCGGGATGCTGTGGCTGGGGGCGAACGACAATGCCCGTGCGGCCGTTGCGCTTGCGCCGTTGACGGAACTGGCGGAGCAAGACCCCATGCACCTGTTTGCCGCTGGCCTGTTGAGCCTGATCAATAACGATGCCGCGAACGCGGTGCGCCTGCTGGAGCAAGGCATTGGCCTGAACACGGTCAACATGCCGCTGAATGGCGACATGCAACGTATCGTTGACCATGTGGGTGCAAGCCAGGCCGGGGAACCCGGTGCCGAGGCCACGCAACACATCATGCTGTCGGCGTACGCCGGCAACCTGAATTGAGATGAGCACGATATCGCCAGTGGGCCAGTTGGTTGCCGCCATCCAGGCGCAACTGGCGCCGCGCGCGGCGGCTGGCTCGCCCAGGATGGCGAGTGGCAAACGGTCCGCGAAATACCGTGCGGAAGGGCTGGCGAGCCTGATCGAATTGCGCGTGCGCGAGATTGGCGCAGACGAGCCGCAGCGCGGACGCAAGGCTTTCCGGGTGTTTCTGGAAGCCGTTCTGCTCGCGCATTTTGGCGAAGGGTTGTTGAACGACCCGAAGTTTTTTCAGATGGTCGGGGACATCCAGGCGGCAATGGAAGGCGACGAAGGTTGCCGAAAACTGGTGGACAGGGCGATCTCGCACTTGCTGTCTGATTCATAGCGAAGGAATGACATGGAAATCAAAACAACATCCGAAGGACTGGCGAGGCTGAAACGGCTTGAGAGTTATCTGGCCGCCGACCCCGACAATCGTCACCTGGTCGCCGACGTGATCGGCCAGGCGCTGGCGTTGGGCGATGCCGCTTGCGCTGATTTGCACGTTCGCAAGGCCCTGGCGCGCCACCCGGACGACGCGCTGCTGCAGGGATTGCAAGGCAATGTTCTGCTGGCACAAGAGCGCTGGTCCGATGCTGCGGACTATTTCCATGTGTTGTTCGAACGCCATCAGGACATCAGCCTGGCCTATAACCTCGCGTACGCCTGCCAGCGATGCGATCGACATCAGGAAGCAGTGGCGGCACTGCGCCGATTTGCGGGACAGTTGCCGGCACAGTCGGCTGCGGTCCTGCTGCGCTCGATGCACCATACGGGCGAGCTTGATCAGGCCATGGAAATCATCGCGGCACAGGAGAAGAGCGGTAGGGTGGACGCGGACTTCTTCGCCGTTGCCAGTGCCATCTGCTTCGACGCTGACGCGCTCGAGGAAGCCGACCGCTTGGTCCGTTTGGCAACCGCCGCCGGCGCTGCGCCGATTGAAGCACTGGTGGTTGGCGGCTCGGTGGCGCTGGCGCGCACCGATACCGGAGCGGCCCGTCCGCTGCTGGAGCAAGCCATCGAGCGCAATCCGCGCGAAGGGCGCGCCTGGTCGAGCTTGGGGTTAGGCAGCCTGCTGGACCGTGACCTGGAGCGCGCCGACAGCGAACTGGCGAAGGCGGTGGAGTTGCTGCCCACCCATATCGGCAGTTGGCACGCCTTGGCATGGTGCAAGGTCTTCCGTGGCGAACTGAAATTGGCCGAGGCCGCGTTCCGCCATGGGCTTGAACTCGACCGCAACTTTGGCGACAGCCATGGCGGCCTGGCAGTGGTGCAAGCAATGCAGGGCCAGCGCACCGAGGCGGAAGGTGGCATCGAACGTGCGTTGCGCCTTGACCCGCAAAGCTTGTCGGCGCGCTATGCGCAAATGGTGCTTTCTGGCGTGGCCGCCGATCCAGAGAAATTCGACGCCATGGCGCGCCGCCTGCTGGCGGGGCGCCGCGCCCCATTCGGCGCCGACATGGCGCAACTGGTGCTATCGGCGCGCGGTCACTAAGCGGAACGAGGTAGATCGATGGGACCCGATATCGCGCTGCGCATGCTGGCCGAACTGTTGTGGAACGGCTTGTTGATTTCAGCGCCGCTGCTGGCGGTGACGCTCGCGGTGGGCTTGCTGATCAGCGTGATCCAGGTGGTCACGCAGGTTCAGGAAAGCTCGCTCACCTTCATCCCCAAGGTCATCGCCTCGGTGATTGTACTGGTGGTGTGCGGACCGTGGATGCTGAAGCGCCTGGTCGCTTTCTCTGCCAGCCTGATCGCCGGCATTCCAGGGCAATTCTGAAGGGGCGGGCGTGACGCTAGGTTTCGATCCCGCATGGGCGCTGGCAGTTTTCCTGGTGTTCCTGCGCTTTGGCGCCGTCTTCCTGCTGTCGCCGGTGTTCGCCGGTTTGGCGGGGCTGGTGACCTTGCGCGTTTTGCTGACGCTCGCCCTGAGTGGCCTGATGGTACAGGGCTTTGGAGTGCGGGCCGACCCCTCGTTGCTGGCGGGCGGTCAGCTGCTGGTGGCCGCATTGCTGGAACTCTTTGTCGGCGCAACGTTGTCGTTCGGCGTGTTTGCCGCGTTTGGCGCATTTTCGGTGGCAGGAAAGATCCTCGACATTCAGACGGGTTTCGGCCTCGGCAATGTGTACGATCCTGTGACGCGCTCGGGGGCGCCATTGTTCGCCACGATGTTGAACATGCTTGGCGTAGTGGTGTTCTTCGGTATCGACGGCCATCATGCCCTGGTGCGCGGCCTGGCGTTCTCGCTAAAGCAGTCGCCGCCGGGCCAAGGTTTTTCGAGCCTGGATGCCGAGCCTGTCATTGCCCAGTTCGGCCTGATGTTTTCGCTCGGCGTGTCGCTGATCATTCCGGTAATCCTCTGTCTTTTGCTGGTCGAGGTAGCGCTGGCCGTGGTCTCGCGCGTGCTGCCGCAAATGAATGTGTTTGTGGCGGGCGTCCCCGTCAAGATCGTCGGTGGGCTCGCGTTGACGGCGCTGACCTTGCGCAGCATGGAACCCGCCATGCAGCGGATCTATGGCGGTGTTTTTCATTTTTGGCAGCAGATGCTGGCGGCATAAATGGCGGAACAGGATTCGGATCGGTCGGAGCAGGCGACGCCCTACAAGCTGCAGGAAGCGCGCAAGAAGGGTTCCGTCGCACGCAGCATGGACTTGACAGCGTTGGCCATGCTGTCGGCATTGCTGTTGGTGGTGTACTCCGGGGCCTGGACAGGCGTCGCCGGGCTGCTGCGCATTCAACGGAAAACCTTGGCCCTGGCCAGTGCGCAAGAGTGGAAAGTCGATGATGTGGCCGCGTGGCTAGGCGGGCTGGTGGTGGAATGCCTGTTCTTGCTTGCGCCATTATTCCTGGCGCTTGTGGTGACGGCGGTACTGGTCAACCTGGTGCAGACCGGACCAATATTCAGTATGCACCCACTCAAACCGGATTTGGAGCGCCTCAATCCGGTCATGGGTTTCAAGCGCGTCTTCTCGATGCGCACGTTGTTCGAATCCGCCAAAAGCATCGTCAAGCTGGTGATCCTGGGCGCGGTGGCGTACTTCCTCATCAGCGACATGGCGCTTGGCCTGCTTGGCCTGCCAGGCCTGCCTGCCAAAGCGTATATGCGGGTTCTGGTTGAATTGTGCTCGACGCTCCTGGCGAAGCTGGTGCTGGCCGTGCTGGTGGTCGCTGCGCTCGACTTCGGTTTCGCACGTTGGGAATTTGCTCGCCGCATGCGGATGAGCAAGCGGGACATCAAGGATGAAAGCAAGAACCGGGAAGGCGATCCGCGCATCCGTTCGCGTATTCGCGAACTGCGCAAGGAGATGATCAAGCGAAGTAAAGCGTTGGGAAAGGTACCGGCAGCCGATGTGCTGATCACCAATCCGACACGCATCGCGATCGCGGTGAGCTATAAGCACGGAACCTCCGCGGCACCGCAAGTGGTGGCGAAAGGCGCTGGAGAGATGGCGCGCAAGATGCGCGAGCTGGCCGGACGCCACAGTATCCCCGTGGTGCAGAACCGTGAATTGGCGCGGGCACTGTTCCGGGAAGTGGATTTCGACGGCTTTGTGCCGGAAAAACTGTATCCCCAGGTGGCCAAGATCATGGTCTGGGTGTACGCAATGCGCCAGGCCAGGCGCGCAAGCTGAAAGGTAAGTGATGCAGTCCCTACGTAGTGTTTTCAATCGCAATTCGGATCTCGTGCTGGTATTGCTGGTGGTAGGCATCCTGACAGTGCTGTTCGTGCCCATCCCGTCCGGCTTGCTGGACTTCCTCATCCTGTCGAATGTCAGCTTCGCCTTGTTGATCCTGTTACTCACGTTTTACATCGGGCGCCCCGTCGAATTTTCGACTTTCCCTTCGATCCTCCTCATCGCGACCCTGTTTCGCCTCTCGTTGAACGTGGCGGCCACGCGATTGATCTTGTCTGAAGGCGAAGCGGGCCGCGTGATCGGTGCAATCGGCTCTTACGTGGTTGGCGGAAATTACGTCATCGGCCTGATCGTATTCTTGATCCTGGTGGTGGTTCAGTACGTAGTGGTAACGAACGGCGCGCAACGCGTGTCCGAAGTGGCGGCACGCTTCACACTGGACAGTATGCCTGGCCAGCAAATGAGCATCGATGCCGATCTGAACATGGGCTTTATCGACCAGGAGGAGGCGAAACGGCGCCGGAAAATGTTGGAAAAGGAATCCGGCTTCTACGGCGCCATGGATGGCGCCAGCAAGTTCGTCAAAGGCGATGCCATTGCCGGCATCGTGATCATGTTGATCAATATTGTCGGTGGCCTGGTGATCGGCGTGATGCAGATGGGGTTGCGTTGGGACGAAGCGCTGCACCGTTTCACGCTGCTCACTGTGGGGGATGGCATTGTGACGCAGGTCCCCGCGCTGGTGATTGCTGTGGGCACCGGTATTATCGTTACCCGATCGGCATCCGACGGTAGCCTGAGTGGTGAAGTGCTGAAGCAGATCAGCGCTTTCCCGCGCACCAAATTCATTGTAGCCGGCGCGCTTTCCGTGCTGTTCTTCTTGCCTGGCATTCCAGGCGTGCCGGTCGCCATCCTGGCGGCAGTGTTGGCCGGCAGCGGTATTGCCACCATGCGCAACAAGGCCGGGACGACGGATGAAGCAAAAGATGCCGAACTGGCAGACGAAAAGGACGAGTCCGAAAAGGATGCTTACGACGTGCTCAAGGTGGAGGCGGTCGAGGTGCTTGTCGGTGCCAACCTGGTCCCATTGGTTAGCGGCGAAAAGACGATCTTTATGGACCGCATCGCCGCCATCCGCAAGCAGTTTGCTCTCGAATCGGGCATGGTCTTGCCGCGAGTACGTTTCCGTGAAGGCAGCGCGATGGCGGCCAATGCTTACGAGCTCCAGGTTTATGGTGTGGCGGCCGGCCGGGGTGAGATCATGACTGACCGTACGCTCGCCATCCGTGCCGGCAGCGATTCCCGTCCCATCAAGGGAGTGGAAACGCGTGAGCCGACATATGGGCTGCCTGCCATTTGGGTGGAAGACAGCGAAAAGGAACTGGCCCGCGCCGCCCGCTACACGCTGGTGGATGCGCCCACGGTGTTTATCACGCACCTGAGCGAAGTCCTGAAGCAACAGGCGCCCACACTGTTGACACGGACGGAAACGGACCGACTGCTGCAACGTGTGCGCCAGGATCAGCCTGGACTGGTAGAAGAGCTGGTCCCTACAGTGCTGAGCGTTACCGACGTACAGAAAATCTTGCAAAACCTCCTGCGGGAAAAGGTCTCTATCAGGAACCTCGAAGGCATCCTGGAGACTTTGTCCGACAGTGGACGTAACAGCAAAGATCCTGGCTATTTGACGGAACAGGTCCGCCAGCGGCTTGGAGCGGCTATATGCCAGAGTATGTTGGGCGAAGGCAATGCGTTGTCGGTGCTGACGCTCGATCCCGGCATCGAGCAAACGCTGGCGCAAAGCATCCGTTCGGCGGAAGAGGGCGGTGCCATGATTGTGGAGCCACGGTATGCGGAGCAACTGCTGTCGAAGCTTGCAGGTCACTCTGACCGGATGATGAAAGGGAATATGCCGCCAGTTCTTCTTTGCTCGCCGGATTTGCGCCGCCACTTGCGCAACCTATGCGAACGAGCGGTACCGCATATGCGCATCCTCTCGATGGCGGAAGTTCCCAATACCGTGAACCTGAGGGCATTCGGAACGGTCTCGCTATAGTGCGCCAACACTCGGGCCTGAAACTGTTGCACGGCGGGTTCGCGTAGGTTGGATCTGCGTCAATTCCTGGTTACTTCGTATTGCAAACTTGCCAATCTTCTCAGCAGGGTTTACCATTCGAAATTTAGGTTGCGAAACAAGCGCAGAATTGCTGTCATGGGATATTCGTCAGAACGGCGACGTTCAGGCGATTTTGAGTTCGGACGCAACATGAACGCACAGGACTTTTCAATGCTCAAACCATCAGCGCGTTTGATCCCTCTCGAAGCTTACCGCGGGCTTGCAGCACTGATAGTACTCGTGCACCACTTCTTCCTGGCTTTTGCACCACGCGTGACTGGCAGGTTAGCTGAATTGCGCGACGAAGACAGCCTGGTCGGTACCCCGTGGTTCATGCTGTTCAATGGCACGGCCGCCGTGGCCTTCTTCTTTACGTTGTCGGGGTTTGTACTGAGCTGGTCCTACTTCCGGCGAAATGATCTGGAAACGTTGCGGCGCTCGTTCCTGCGCCGCTGGCCACGATTGACTGGCATCGTTGTGGTTTCAACATTCCTGAGCGCAGCCCTGTATCTGGCAGGGATGTACTACTTTCATGAAGCGGCGCAAGTGAGCGGCAGCCCCTGGCTGGCCCGCCAGTTTGAACCGGTAGGAAATCATCCAAATTTGCTGCGCGCCACCTTGCAGGGCGCTACCACATTCTTCACTGGCTATGCAGGCTATAACTCCAATTTGTGGACGATGCGTCCTGAATTTTACGGAAGTATGTTTGTGTACATGCTGGCGGCTTTCGTCGTCCTGGTATTGAAGGGGCGGCACCTGCTACCGGCAATGCTGCTTATGTGCGCCAGTGCTGCCTTCGTCTATCTCCCAATGACGTCGTTCATTTGCGGCACCTTCCTCGCCTATGCGATCGCACACCGTAAGCCCGTCATTTCACCGATTGCATGCGGAGCCATCCTGTTAGTCAGTCTCTATTTGCTTGGATACCTGGTCCCGATACGGTACTACGCGTGGGCGGGCATGGCTCCGGCCCAGTTCGCGAACCAGGTGGAGCAGGCATTGCACACTGCCGGTTCAGTAGGTGTGATTTTCGCGACGATGACCAATCGCCGCCTTTTTAACAATCTCGATAACCGATACTTCGCAATGCTGGGCAAGCTCAGTTTCCCTCTTTACCTGACCCATACCCTGGTGATCGCTTCCGTTTCATCTTTCTGCTACTTGTGGCTGCAGACGTTCCATTTAACATCGGTGACGGTTTTGGGCATCACATTTGCCTGCACCTTGCTGGGAACTTTCGCCTTGAGCTGGCCACTGGA
>CAMLRG010000073.1 GCA_946482335.1 uncultured Duganella sp.
ACATTCGCTGCGCGAATGTCCGGTTGCCAGAGCTGACCCCGACTTTCAAGTTGCGACGTTAGATTTGGCGGCGGCTTCGCGCAACTTGTCTTTCTTGCTCTTGCGCTTGCCTTTGATGCCGCCGCTGCCGTCGTGTGCGCCGGGTGGCAGGGAGGGCGCGGGGGCCGCCGGTTCAAAACCAGCAATGCGTTCGCGCGGCACGCGTATGTTCTGGCGCTTTTCGATCAGGCGGAAGTGCTGTTCGGCTTCGGGTGTGATGAAACTGACCGCGAGGCCGGCGGCGCCGGCGCGGCCGGTGCGGCCGATGCGGTGGGTGTAGTCGGCCGGGGAGCGCGGCAGGTCGTAGTTGACCACCACCGGCAGCTGCGCAATGTCGATGCCGCGCGCGGCAACGTCGGTGGCGACCAGCACTTGCAGCCGTCCTTCGCGGAAGTCGGCCAGCACCGCGCTGCGCGCGCCCTGGCTGAAGTCGCCGTGGAAGGCTTCGGCCGCCACGCCATTGCGGCGCAGCTTGTCGGCTACGTGCTCGGAGGCGTACTTGGTGGCGACGAACACCAGCACTTGCCGCCAGCCCTCTTCCTTCAATAAGGCGCGCAGCAGCGGCGTGCGGCGCGCGGCATCGACTTCGACCGCGCGCTGGGTGATGTCGGGCGTTTGCGCCGCCTGGTCCAGCGTGGCGACACGCACGGGATCGTGCAGCAGCTTGTCGGCCAGCGCCTGCACGGCCGGCGGGAAGGTGGCGGAGAAGAACAGGTTTTGCCGCCGCGCCGGCAGCAGCGCCAGGATGCGCGCCAGTTCGTCGGCAAAGCCCATGTCCAGCAGCTTGTCCGCTTCGTCCAGCACCAGCACCGAGGTGCCATCGAGCTTGAGCGCATTGTGTCCGACCAGGTCCAGCAGCCGGCCCGGCGTGGCCACCATGATGTCGGTGCCGCCGCGCAGCGCCATCATCTGGGGGTTGATCGAGACGCCGCCGAAGGCGACCGATACCTTGACCGGCTGCGGCAGGAGCGAGGCCAGCGACCGCAGCGTTTCACCCACCTGGGCCGCCAGCTCGCGCGTGGGCGCCAGCACCAGCGCGTACAGCTTGCGCTGGCCGGCGGCGGGACGGCCGGCCAGCAAGCCATGCAGCAGCGGCAGCGCGAAGGCGGCCGTCTTGCCGGAGCCGGTATGCGCCTGCCCCAGCACGTCGGCGCCGCGCAGTGCGGGCGGGATGGCGGCGAGCTGGATGGCGGTGGGCGTGGTGTAGCCGGTCTCGGTGACGGCGTTCAGCAGTGGTGGCGCTAGGCCCAGGGTGGAAAAACTCATGGCTTACCGTTCGATGACAAGCCGCCAGTATACCTCGGGCTGGATTTCATGCGACTATACGGATGCTATCAAACTACCAACACCGCCGCCGAATGATCAATTGGGACGCCCACTTTTGCCTGCCGCTGCATCCGCAAGCCGACTTCTCCCCTCTGGGCCAGCTGCAGGCCGCCGGCGTGAACTATGTGTCGATCAATGTGGGCATGGACATGAATCCGCTGTCGCAGGTGATGTCGGTGATCGCCGGCTACCGTGCCACCATCGCGGCCCACCCGGAGCGCTTTCGCCTGGTGTCCGGCGTGGATGAAGTGATCCAGGCTGCCGCCGACGGCGCGCTGGCCATCGGCTTCGACCTGGAAGGCGCGATGCCGCTGATGGAGCAGCCGGAAATGGCCGCCGTTTATGCGCAACTCGGCGTGCGGCAAATGCACTTCGCCTACAACCGCAACAACAGCGTGGCCGACGGCTGCCACGACACTGCGCGCGGCTTGACGCTGCTGGGCCGGCGCATGCTGGAAGCGGTCAACGACGCCGGCATCATCGTCGATTGCGCGCATACGGGCCGCCTGTGCAGCCTGGAGATCATGGCGGCATCGAGCAAGCCGGTGGTGTTCAGCCACGCCAACCCGTTCGGCCTGCTGCCGCATGGGCGCAACGTCACCGATGAACAGATCCACGCCTGCGCCGCGACCGGCGGCGTGGTGTGCGTCTCGGGCTTGTCCTGGTTCATCGGCAGCGATCAGCCGACGGCGGCCGACGTGGCGCGCCATGTGGCGTACGTGGCGGACCTGGCGGGCGTGGCCCACGTCGGCATCGGCCTCGATATCTGCATCAGCGAGCAAGACCTCGACGACCGCCCGCCGGGCGCTTTCGAACGCGCCTACTGGTGGCCGGAAGCGGCGGGCTACCGCGCCGGCCGCGCGCCGGTTGTCACGCCGCCCAATGCCTGGAAATCGCTGCCGGTGGAATTGCGCAAGCTGGGCATGGCGCCCAACGAGATCGAACAAGTCCTGGGCCGCAATATGCTGCGCGTCGCGCGCGCCACCTGGCATTGACTACATGCCGACGTCGCCGTACGGCCCGGCCAGCACCACCACGTAACCTTCCGGATCGCGCAGCCACAGTTCCCGGTGCTGCGCATTGCTGTTTTCCTTCGGCCCTTCCAGCACCGTGGCGCCGGCCGCCGTGGCACGGTCGACCGCATCGTCGAAATCATCGGTCCAGAACCAGAGCAGAGCGCCGTTGCCGTAAGGACGCTGCTCGGGGTTGCCGATGTGGGGGTGGTGGTGCGCGTCCCAGCGGTGCAATTGCAGCACCATGTGTCCGTCGTGCAGCAATTGCTCGTACTCGTTACCGCCATGGCCGCTCTTCAGGCCGAGCGTTTTCTGGTACCAGCGGCTGGCCGCTTCGACATTGCTGACAGCAATTAAAGGTTGCGCTTGCATATCACCCTCCCCGTTTGCCGATCGGAGGAACAGCATACCACTGCGCGACACCCCACGCGAACTCGGGGACGATAAACAGCCACACCAGCGGCAAACCGCCGCCAGCCAGCGTCCAGGCGAACCAGGTGCTGAACAGGAAGCGTGTCGCGCCGTCGTAGGTGGCGAACTGCGGCTGCGGGTCGCGCAGGCGCAGCCAGGACCACACCAGCACGACACTGCCGAACAGGCAGGCAAACAGGATGTGCAGGGCGCCGAAGGCTGGCAGCGGCGTGCCGCCCAGCGCCTGGTTAACAGCCGACAGATGGCTGTGCGCAAGGGCGAAAGTCCATGGGGTGGCGAAAGGTGCTGTGAGCAGCAGGTCGTAGGTGGCGCTGGCGCGCACCAGTTTCCGGATGGTTGAAGTTTTCATGCTGCGCAGCTTAAACCTTGGAGTACACTCCAGGGTCAAGCACTTTTTTGCGGGAGAAACAGCATGCGGATCGGCGAGCTGGCCGAGGCAGTGGGCCTCAGCCGCGACACCTTGCGGTATTACGAAAAGCGCGGCTTGCTGCGCGCGCGCCGGGGCGGCAACGGCTACCGCGACTATCCGGCCGAAGCGGCGGACTGGCTGCGCTATATCCGCACCGCCCAGGCACTCGGCTTCACGCTGCAGGAAATCGAGGCGGACTTGCCGCTGCTGTTGGCGCCGGGCGGCGACAGTGCGTCCGTGGCCGCGGCCTTGCGCACTGCGCTGCAGGCCAAGCTGGACGAGATCGACCGCCGCATCGGCGGCTTGCAGACGCTGCGCAGCGAAGTGGCGCAGCGCCTCAGCGCGCAGATGGCGGAATGCCCGCTGCGCCCGTCCGCCGTTGCCTAACCGTTATACGCCTTGCGCAGCCCCGCCAGGTCCAGCTTCTTCATCGTCATGATCGCGGCCATGGCTCGCCCTGCGCGTTCGCGGTCCGGGTCGAGCAGCATGGCCTGCAATTCGCGCGGGAAGATTTGCCAGCTCACGCCGTACTTGTCCTTCAGCCAGCCGCATACCTGCGCGGCGGGATCGCCGCCATTGCCCAGCTTATCCCAGTAATAGTCGATCTCCTCCTGCGAATCGCACGGCACCTGCAGCGACAGCGCCTCGTTGAACTTGAACTGCGGGCCGCCATTCAGGCTGGAGAATGGCTGGCCATTGAGTTCGAAGGCCACGGCCAGCACACTGCGGGCTTCCCGGCCGTGATGCTCCTTGCCGGCCTCGGTGTAATAACTGACTTCCGTGATCCGGCTATCCTTGAAAATGCCGGTGTAATAACGGGCGGCTTCCTCGGCCTGGCTGTCGAACCACAGGCATGGGGTGATTTTCTGCATGGCGTTTCTCCTGTCGTGGGGTTGTCCTGCTCTCACGACGTTCTGCGCAGCGGAGAATCGACAATGCGCGCCAACTATTTATACTGGGGCATGGTCAGCGCCACCTTCCGTTTCTATGAGGAACTAAACGACTTCCTGCCGCGTGAGCGGCGCAAGGTGGAGTTCACCGTGCCGTGCGCGCGCGCCGCCACCACCAAGCACATGATCGAAGCGCTCGGCGTGCCGCATACTGAAGTCGAGCTCATCCTGGTCAATGGCGAATCGTCCGGATTCGAGCGCCTGCTGTGCGATGGCGACCGGGTGTCGGTGTACCCGAAATTCGAGACTTTCGACGTGCGGCCGCTACTGCGGGTACGCGGCGAACCGCTGCGCAGCGTGCGTTTCGTGGCCGACGCCCACCTGGGCGGGCTGGCGCGGCTGCTGCGCATGGCCGGCTTCGACACCCTCTACGATAACCACATTGACGATCCCACCGTGGCGGCGCTGTCCGAGGACGAAGGCCGCGTCGCCCTCACCCGCGACCGCGAATTGCTCAAGCGGCGCGGCATCACGCATGGCTGCTATGTGCGGGCCCTGAAGCCCGCCGAACAGTTTGCCGAAATCTTCCAACGCCTGGACCTGGCGACCAGCGCGCGGCCCTTCACGCTATGCCTGGCGTGCAACGCGCCGCTGCGGCCGGTGCCTAAAGCGGCGGTGGAGGCGCAATTGCCGCCCGCCGTGCGTGCCGCGCACGAAGAGTTCCTGACCTGCGATATCTGCCACGGCGTGTTCTGGCGCGGTTCGCACTGGCGCCGCATGAAGGCGCTGCTGGAAAGCCAGGGCGTTTCCGCCACCTAGCGCGACGGCGCGGCGGCCGCACTGCAGTCGGGCCGCTGCGGTTCGGCCGGCAGCAACGGAATCCGCTGCCCGCCGACCGCAATCTCGCGCACCGCCGGCGCCACCAGGGTGAAGTCGCCATCGCGCAAACGCTGCTGAAGTACCGGACATCCGGCCAGCTGCAGCGGCGGCCGCGCCACCAGTTGCCACATGCCGCCGCGCCGGGCCATCAGGGCTACGCCATCGTCATGCGTCAAGCCGACCAGCAGCACGTCCTGCTGCCCGTCGCCGTCGGCATCGAGCACAAAGGCATCGCACTGGCTGCCGGCACGCCGCAGGCAAGCCGGCACCACTGCGTTGCGCGCGGCGTGCCATTCCTGCTGCAGGAAGCCGGGCGGCAGTTGCGCCCCCTGCGGCCAGACGCGCAGGTTGGCGGACATGTCGGCGGCGGCAAAGTCCGGCGTGTGCCACGGGTCCTCAAAGGTGCGCTTCAGCATGGCGGCCGAACGGGCCCGCACGGTGCCGGCCTGCGGCCCGGCCCCGTGCTGCGCCAGCGCCTGTAATGCCCGCATGCCGTAGCGCGCCCCATGGAAGCGCAGGAAAACGTAGTCGAAGCGTTCCGCCGGGATGGCGCCGCGCGCCAGCCGCGCCACCTGGTCATTGACGGCAATGCGGGTCGGATCCGCGATCGGCGTGAACAGGGCGAACGCCACACCCAGCACCAGGAAAGCCGCGGCCAGGTTCACTTGCCGCAAGCCGTCCAGCCAGGGCTCATGGCGGTTCGCTGCCGCCAGCAGGTAGCCTCCGGCATAGAACAGCGCCACCAGCAGGCAAGCCGCCGCCAGCACGCGCTCGGTCGTCCAGCCGTAATCGCCGACCCGCAGTCCCAGCGCGTACACGCCCAACAGTGCCAGCGGCAGCGGCAGGAAACAAGCCAGCCGCGCCGCCAGGCGCACGCTGCGCGCCAACCCGGGCGCCGCATCGCCGGCCTGGAAGGCGGCATTCACCAGCAGCACCAGCACGGCGCAACTGGCCAGCAGCACGGCGGTGGCGTGGCGCGTCTGCCACAGCACCTGCAAGCCGGTGAAGGGCAGCGCAGCCAGGAAGCCGCCCACCAGCAGCACGGCAATCGGCAAGATCCACGCCATCAGCACCAGCAACAGGCTGCGGATGCCGCGCACGATGGCGGGCCGCACATCGGTGGTGTGCATGGCGCTGGAAAACGCCAGGCACACCAGCGGCACGGAGAACCAGGACTTGCGCAGCAGTTCGCCCAGGAAGTTCAGCTTCAGCAAGTCGAACAGCGCGTCGCCCAGCCACATCACCAGCCACACGCCGGCCACGAACATGGCGGAAAACAGCAGCTGGATCGCCAGTTTCCATGCGCTTTCGAAGCAGGTCGCGTAATGGGCGACACGGCGCCCGTCGTGCGCCCCGGCCAGCACCAGGCTGTGGGCGACAAAGAAGAACGCCACGCTGAACAGATATGCCAGGGGAGCGGGATGCTTGTGCGGGGCGGCATCGAGCGCATGACGCCAGGCGTCGTGCAGCCCGATCGCCGTCAGCACCAGCGCCGCGGCGCCCAACCAGAGCAGCAGCGCACGCCGTTGCAAGTGGCCCAGGCTGGAAATCAACAGGACGGGCAGCACGATGCCGCCCAGGAGCAGCGGGAAGAACAGGCCGGGATGGTTGGCAGGCCAACTGCCTGCCTGCTGCGCATGATATAACAAATACAACAACCCGCCCTGCGCCAGGCCGACGATGAGGCGCAACTGTCCCACGCGCCGGGTCACGGCGGCATCACGGACGGGTTCCGGCGCTGGCAGGCCGGGATCGGTGGGCGCGGCTTCCATGGGCCGATCATAGCCCGTTGTCAATTTTGCAGCAACGCCACTGTTGCGCAGTGACGCTATAATCGATGGTTCAACCAGCCGTTAGCGCCATGAATCCACATCTCGATAAGCTGCAGTCCTACCCGTTCGAAAAACTGCGCCAGCTGTTCGCTGGCAGCGCTCCCAACCCCGAATACAAGCCGATCAGCCTGGGCATGGGCGAGCCGAAACACCCTACCCCGGCCTTTATCCGCCAGGCCCTGATCGACAACCTGGACGGGTTGGCCAGCTATCCGCTGACGGCAGGCAGCGAAGCGCTGCGCCACGCCATCGCATCGTGGCTGGAGCGCCGCTATGGCTTGCCGGCGCTGGACCGCGCCACCCAGGTGTTGCCGATCAACGGCTCGCGCGAGGCGCTGTTCGCCCTGGCGCAGACCGTGATCGCGCCCGATACCGGCGCGCTGGTGATGTGCCCCAACCCTTTCTACCAGATCTACGAGGGTGCCGCCTTCCTGGCGGGCGCCGAGCCGTATTTCGTCAATTCCGACCCGGCCCGCAATTTCGCGCCGGATTACGACAGCGTGCCGGAAGAAGTCTGGCAGCGCGTGCGCCTGCTGTATATCTGCTCGCCGGGCAACCCGACCGGCGCGGTGCTGACGCTGACCGACTGGGAGCACCTGTTCGCGCTGTCGGAGCGCTACAACTTCATCATCGCCGCCGACGAATGCTATTCGGAGATCTACCACGGCGAGGAAGCGCCGCTGGGCGCGATGCAGGCCGCGCACATGCTGGGCCTGACCGGCGAAGGCGAGCCGTACGCCCGCCTGGTAGTGTTTTCCAGCCTGTCCAAGCGCTCCAACGTGCCAGGCATGCGCTCCGGCTTCGTGGCCGGCGACGCGCAAGTGCTGAAGAAATTCCTGCTGTACCGCACCTACCACGGCAGCGCCATGGGCCCGCATGTGCAGGCCGCCTCTGTCGCCGCGTGGGACGACGAAACCCATGTCGAGGAAAACCGCGCGCAATACCGCGCCAAGTTCGCCGCCATCACGCCCCTTATCCAGGAAGTGTTGGACGTGCAAATGCCGGACGCCGGCTTCTACCTGTGGGCCGACGTGACCCGCACCGGCCTGTCCGATACTGAATTCGCCCGCCGCCTGCACGCCGAGTACAATGTGACAGTGCTGCCGGGTAGCTACCTGGCGCGCGACGCCCACGGCATCAACCCGGGCCGCAACCGCATCCGCATGGCGCTGGTTGCCGAAACCGGGGAAGGTCTGGAAGCGGCGCGCCGTATCGTCCAATTCTGTCATCAATTGAAAAACCAGTAATCATGAGCATCCAGCAAATCATCGAAACCGCGTGGGACAACCGCGCCGAGATCAATCCGTCCAACGCCACCGCCGAAGTGCGCGACGCCGTCAACCACGTGCTGGCCGGCCTGGACAACGGCTCGCTGCGCGTAGCCCATAAGGAAAATGGCGCCTGGGTGGTCAACCAGTGGATCAAGAAGGCGGTGCTGCTGTCCTTCCGCCTGGAGAACAACGTGGTGATGCCGTCCGACGGCACCATGCAGTTCTACGACAAGGTGCCGACCAAGTTCGCCAACTACTCCGCCGAAGATTTCGCCAAGGGAGGCTTCCGCGTGGTGCCGCCGGCCGTGGCGCGCCGCGGTTCCTTCATCGGCAAGAACGTGGTGCTGATGCCTTCCTACGTCAACATCGGCGCCTACGTCGATGAAGGCGCGATGGTCGACACCTGGGCCACCGTGGGTTCCTGCGCGCAGATCGGCAAGAACGTGCACCTGTCCGGCGGCGTGGGCATCGGCGGCGTGCTGGAGCCGATGCAGGCCAACCCGACCATCATCGAAGACAATTGCTTCATCGGCGCCCGCTCCGAAATCGTCGAAGGCGTGATCGTGGAAGAGAATTCCGTGATTTCGATGGGCGTGTACATCGGCCAGTCGACCAAGATTTACGACCGCACCACCGGCGAAGTATTCTATGGCCGTGTGCCGGCCGGTTCGGTGGTGGTATCGGGCTCGCTGCCGTCGGCTGACGGCAAGTACAGCCTGTACTGCGCCGTGATCGTCAAGCGCGTGGATGCCCAGACCCGCGCCAAGACCGGCATCAACGAATTGCTGCGCGGCGTTTAAAACCGGTAAAGCGACCGCCGCGTACCCCGAAGGGTGTCTGACCCTGCGGGTCAGACACCGGGTTACCGGTTTAAAAAGGGAGATACCAACGAAATGGCAATGGACCGCCTGTTCCAGCTGATGAAGGAAAAGAACGCCTCGGACATGTTCTTCGCCGTAGGCTCGCCGGTGCACCTCAAGATCAACGGCATCCTGATCCCGATCAACCAGCAAAAGCTCGAACCCGAGAACCTGCGCGGCCTGCTGGCCGAAGTGTGCTCGCCCGAGCAGCTGGAAGAACTGGACACCACCAATGAGCTGAACATGGGTATCTCCGTACCCAACCTGGGCCGCTTCCGCCTGTCGGCGTTCCGCCAGCGCGGCAGCATTTCCGCCGTATTCCGTTTCGTGCCGGCCAACATCCCGCCCCTGGGCGAGCTGGGCCTGCCGCCGGTGCTGGCCGACCTGATCATGGAAAAGCGCGGCCTGGTGCTGCTGGTCGGTGCCACCGGTTCCGGCAAGTCCACCACCATCGCCTCCATGCTGGACCACCGCAACGAACTGCGCTCCGGCCACATCCTCACGCTGGAAGACCCGATCGAATACCTGTTCCGCAACAAGAAGTCGATCGTCAACCAGCGCGAAATCGGCAGCGACGCCAAGGATTTCTACACCGCCCTGCGCAACTCGATGCGCCAGGCGCCGGACTGCATCCTGATCGGCGAGATCCGCGACCGCGAAACCATGGCCTCGGCCATGGCCTACGCCCAGTCCGGCCACCTGGTGCTGGCCACCCTGCACGCGAACAACTCATACAACGCGCTGAACCGCATCATTTCCTTCTACCCGATCGAAAACCGCCCTGCACTGCTGCAGGACTTGTCCTCGACGGTGAAAGCCATCGTGTCGCAACGCCTGATCCGCTCGGCCGGCGGCGGCACCCGCACGCCGGCGGTGGAAATCATGGTCAACACGCGCTACATTTCCGACTTGATCGAGAAAGGCGAAATCGGCGCCATCAAGGAAGCGCTGGAAAAGTCGCTGTCCCCTGGCTCGCAATCGTTCGAACAGGCGCTGTACAAGCTGGTGATGGACGGTTCGATCACCAAGGACGAAGCGCTGGCCAACGCCGATTCCGCCACCAACCTGCTTTGGCTGCTGAACCACGGCATGGAAGCCCCGCCGCCAGCCGAGGAAGAAGAACTGAAGTCCCCCACCGACGCTTCCTTCACCGAGTTCACCCTGAACTCCTGATCCGCCGCAAGGCCGGCATGGCCGCTCCGTAGTACAAGAAGGCTTCGGCCTATTCCGGAGCGCGCCATGCCCGCTGACCAGCTCTTTCTGATCTCCGCCTGGGCATCGATCATTTCTCTGATCGTGTCAGCCATCTCTCTGCTCCTAGTAAGAAGCATCAAAAGTCAACATCATCCGCTTCCGCCGGAAGCAGCGACTCAAAGAGCTGGCAATCTCGATTTCCAGTATCAAGCCACGAGCGGTCTCATCCGAGGAATTTGACAGCATTTCCGATTCCTTACGCAGGAACTTTCCCGTCACCCTCGTGTCGAAGAATTGACTCACGCGACCTACGGGGTATTAGATCAAGCAGCCGTGCGAAACCTCGCATGAACGAAGCCCAACGGTGACTTCGGAAGGGCATGTGATGATGTATGATCGGAATTTCATTTCAACAAGAAATTCCGCCACATATGAGCACCGCCCTGCCCATCGCCAAAAGCGACACCCAGACCCTCGACCTGTTGTCCAACCTGGTCAACCGCCATGGTTGCATCACCGGCGCCACCGGCACCGGCAAGACCGTGACGCTGCAGCGTATTGCGCAGTCGCTGTCCGACACCGGCGTGCCGGTCTTCATGGCCGACATCAAGGGCGACCTGTCCGGCATGGCCAAGCCCGGCGTGCTGGGCGAGAAAATGGCCAAGCGCCTGGAAGCGCTGAAGCTGGAAACCCCGCAATGGGCCGGCTGCCCCGTCACCTTCTGGGACGTGTTCGGTGAACAGGGCCATCCGGTCCGCGCCACGGTCTCGGACCTTGGCCCCACCCTGCTGGCGCGCATGCTGAACCTGAACGATACCCAGGAAGGCGTACTGCAGCTGGTGTTCCGGATCGCCGACGACAACGGCATGCTGCTGCTCGACACCAAGGACTTGCGGGCCATGCTGCAGCACGTGGGCGACAATGCCGCCGACTACAAGACCAGTTACGGCAACGTCAGCGCGGCCAGCATCGGCGCCATCCAGCGCGGCCTGCTGGCGATCGAGGAACAGGGCGGCGACCAGTTCTTCGGCGAGCCGATGCTGAATATCGACGACCTGCTGCAGACCGATGCGGCGGGCAAAGGCGTGGTCAACATCCTGGCCGCCGACAAGCTGATGAACGCGCCCAGGATCTACGCCGTATTCCTGCTGTGGATGCTGTCCGAACTGTTCGAGAACCTGCCCGAAGTGGGCGACCTCGACAAGCCGAAACTGGTGTTCTTCTTCGATGAAGCCCACCTGCTGTTTGCCGAAGCGCCCAAGGCCCTGCTGCAAAAGATCGAACAGGTGGTGCGCCTGATCCGCTCCAAGGGCGTGGGCGTGTTCTTCATCACCCAGAACCCGCTCGACATTCCCGAGACCGTACTGGGCCAGCTCGGCAACCGCGTGCAGCACGCCTTGCGCGCCTATACCCCGCGCGACCAGAAGGCCGTCAAATCCGCGGCCGAAACCTTCCGCCCCAACCCCGCGATCGACGTCGCGCAGGCAATCACCGAGCTGGGCGTCGGCGAAGCCCTGGTGTCCTTCCTCGACGAGAAAGGCACGCCGCAAATCGTGCAGCGCGCCTTCGTGCTGCCGCCCGCATCGCAACTCGGCCCGGTCACCCCAGCCGAACGCCAGGCTGCACGCGACAACTCGGTGGTGGCAGGCGTCTACGAAAAAGTGGTAGACCGCGAGTCGGCCTACGAAAAACTGACCGGCCGCGTCGCCGGCGGCAACGGCGGCGGTGCCACGACACGGGGCCCGGCGCGCACCAGCGGCGGCGACGACGGCTACGCTCCCGCGCCGGGAAGCCGTGCGCCAGCCGGCCGCGGCCCCGCGCCAGCCGAAGCCCCCGCCGACAGCGGCGGCTCCATCTTTGGCGACGTGCTGGGCGGCCTGTTCGGCGGCGGCGGCAAGCGCGACACCGCCGTGCAGGCCATGGTCAAATCCGCCGCGCGCAGCATCGGCTCGCAAGTAGGCCGCGAAATCATCCGCGGCGTCCTCGGTTCGATCCTGAAGCGGCGCTGATCGTGCGCACTGCCACTCTGCTGGTCGCGCTCCTTGCTGCATTGCAGCGCAACCTGCCCTGCCGAGGCAGCGCGGCCTATTGTCTCGCTCAGCGACTTGCCGCATGACGTGCTGTATTTGCTGGGCCGCTTCGATAAGCCGCGGGCCGGGATCGCCGACACCGGCGAGCCGTTCAATCCGACAGACGTGATTCGTCCCGACAGTCCCCCGGGCGGCGCCTGGTGCCCGGCGGCGCCGCAGCAGATTGCATTGAATTGAAAGTGGAGTTCGGTGGCATTGCTTATTGCACCGGGCAGATCGGACTCCAGAACACCTGGCGCGGCTGGGCCAAGACCAAAGGCGGCTCCGGTGGAGCGCGGGCCGGTCGGCACATGGTGAACGTTGGGTTCGGCGCTGAAGCCGAGCGTCGCATAAAGGGAAAACATTTCTTGCGATGCCCAAAATCGCCCCCACCATAATGCGCTTGTGAAAATCTTCGTTACCGGCGCGACGGTTTGAAAAGTCGCGCATCAGTGCACTGACCTGGGCAGCTCGCAGGCATCTACCTCTCAGACCATGCGGATTGCCCCAGCCGTTTGACCATGCAGTGGTTGGATGGCGATACCGGCCTGGTCTCGCATCAGACCAAACTAGCATCAAGTCATTGCTACTCCCAACGGTATGTCAAGCATTGATCACTACCAATTTAAGTGCCTGCGACAACGCCCGCGCGGTCGGTGAACTGACGCGGTGGCTCCAGAATGTCTCCCTGCAGCAGTTGCAGCAGAGACATCGTCAACGAGGCACCCCGCTCATGGCAGCCCTTGCCGCCGCCGAAACTCTGCCGGAGTGCAGTCGGCTTCGCGTTTGAAAAACTTGCTGAAATTAGTCGCTTCCTCAAAGCCCAACTTCTCCGCTATGGCGGCCACGGACATATCCGTGTGAACTAGCAGGCGCTTCGCCTCCAGATTGATGCGTGCTGCGATGAAGGCCTTGGCCGTCGCGCCCGTCGCAGCTGTCACCGCGCGCGCCAGACTCTTTTCTGTGTAGCCGAGTCGATTGGCGTAATGGGCCACTTGGTGCCACTGAGTAAAGCGCTCGTTCACAAGCTGCTGGAACCGCTTGAAGCGTTGCGATGCGGGAGAGATCAATGGCTCCTGCGCCTGTTGTCTGCCTTGCAAAATGCTCAGCCGTGTTAAGAGCGCGTAAAGTTGATGACGCAGCAGCGCATGTACATCCTCTAGCGGGGCGTCGATCAGTGAGTCCTCGCGCATCTGCTGGATCGAGGCTGTCACTTTTCGCAGATCCTCGCTGCCAAGGAACACCTGTTCCGGCAGTCTCTCGAAATCTACCGCGAGCTTGAGGTCGCGAGGCGTGGTCGATACAGGCAAGACAAATTCCGGGCGGAACAGAACATTCCATCCGTCCCAACCCTCGTCATGTCCGTAGTTGTGCGCCTGCCCCGGTCGCAACAGGAGCAGTGACCCTGGCTGACAAGAGACCGACTTGAAGTCGACCACCTGGGCGCACTCGCCCTGCGTGACACATACCAAGGTGTGGAAGTCGTACCGATGCGTCGTCCGCACTTTCTCCTTGCTGCCCCGCTGCCTCAAGTCGGCAACGGTGAAGACTTCCAGATCGAGTTGATAGGGCGCTCGCGGCCGATAGCCCAGACGCTGAATATCGTCGCTCACCGTCGAGCGTCCTGACGTCGAGCTATTCGATTTTGCCATCTTACATGCCTTCTTTTGGTGAGCAATGTCTTAAAAGTATCATCCTTTGTCGGGGATTTCACCGTTTAATTTGACCAATTAAGTCCGATAATAACCGTATCAAAACGCTTTTGAAAAGGACAAGCGATGACGGCAAACATCAACCAGATCACGGAAACTATCCTCTCTCTGGAGCAAGGGATCAACCAACGCTGGAACAAGGGTGATGTCGATGGCGCGCTGGAGATGTACAGCGAGGACGTGACTTATTTCGACCCGCTCACCGAGATGCGACTGGAAGGCCGCAAGGCCGTGGAGGCGTACTTCCGCCAGTTCTTCGAGGGCAAACTCAACATCCTGCGCAATGAGTTTCCCAACCCGCAGGTGATCGTCAGCGACGGCGGCGATCTCGCGATCCTGAACTATAACCTGCTCAACATCGTTCCGGACGGGCAAGGCGGCGCGAAGCCGGGCACCCCCTGGAACTCCACCCAGGTCTATCGCCTCATCGACGGCCAATGGCGGATAGTGCACGTGAACTGGTCGTTCACTCGTCATCCGGCCGCCATGCAGGGCTTGATGGCCTGAGTTTGCGCAATGAAGACCGAAACCTGCCGAGGGCTGCTCGGCATCTTATTCCTCACCGCCAGCCTCGCCGGGAGCCACGTCCCGGCACTGGCGCAACCTTCGTTCACCATCGCATCAATACAGGAACGCACCATGAACAACATCGACATCGCCAAGACCTATATCAAAGCCGCACAAACTGGCGACCAAGCCACTCTGGGCAGCATCATTGCGCCAGACGTGGTTTGGCACCAACCAGGTAACAACCAGTTTTCTGGCTCGCATCGGGGCATGGCTGCTGTCGGCCCGATGCTGGGCAAGATGATGGAAGTTTCCAAGGGGACGTTCACCATCACCCACGCCGACAACTACATGGCCAATGGCGACTGGGTGGCCATCACGTTGGAGTTCGCCGGCGAGGCCAATGGCGTCCAGCTCAAGCAGCCGGGCGTGGACCTCATCCGCATCGAAGGCGGCAAGATCGTTGAAGTCCGGCTGTTCTCCAGCAACCAAGCGCAAGAAGACGCATTCTGGGGTCGCTGACGCCGGCTTCGTTAGAAGGCCGAAATCGGTGGGGCCGCTTGGCTTCCTCGATTCAACGCTCATCCATGGAGACGTACCCAATCCAATGCTGTAAGCATGCAGAGATTGGCATCGACCAGCTGACAACAACAGGAACTGGATACCGCCATGGAACTGAGGCTGTTGCGCTACTTCGTAGCGGTGGCCGAGGAGTTGCACCTGGCGCGCGCCGCCGAGCGGCTGGGCATCGACCAGTCCCCACTGTCGCGTGCGGTGCGCGACCTCGAACAGGCGCTGGGCGTCGCATTTTCGACCGCAGCAACCGACAGACACGCCTGACCTCGGCTGGCCAAGTGCTGCAGGTGGAATGCCGCCGCGTTCTGGCTACTGTTGACCAGGCGATCCAAGCAACCAAGGGTGCCGCCCAGGGCTCCCAGAACCGCCTGCGCATCGGCATCTGCGACAGCCTGTGAAGGCCGAGGCTTGCCGCGCATAAGGTCAAGCCGGCTCCCGCGCTGGCGCCGCGACCATGAGGATCGGTCAGCGCGCCCCAAACCTGTTCTGCAGCACAAATGCCGCGACCTTGGTGCCAAGCTCGGCACCGGCCTCGCTCGAGTAGCGGAAATGCATGCCGCCATAAATGCGCGCCATCTTGAACTCGTCGATCATGGCATTCGTGCTGGGGTAGGTACGGGTGGTGCCCGTTGCTTTGCTGTCGAGCGTAAAGCTGACTGCGGTTGTGCCGTAATACTGGCGCAGCACCTCCCCCAGGCTGCCAGCGGTGCAGCCGTGCGCAGCGGGATATTCCGGATGGTTGGGGGTCGGTACCACCGGCGTCCATCCCGGATCGGCATCCGTATAGGCATTGCCATCGGTATCGGCCAGGGGGATCGCACTCTGGGGACGCCAGCTTTCGTAGAAATACTTGGCTTCGAAGCAGGCGTTGATGGCCTCGGCGCTGGTCACATAGATCAAGGCCATCAGGCGCGCAGCGTCGGCGAGATTGGATGTGGTCTTGGCGAATTGCCCGAAATTACGCGACAGGAAAGCTGACGGCTGCTCGGTGTGGAAGCG
This sequence comes from uncultured Duganella sp., assembly GCA_946482335.1. The sequence continues at coordinate 16,009 of CAMLRG010000073.1, forward strand.
CGCCATCTCCAGCTGCCCGGCGCTGCGGATGGTACTGGCGGCGCCACCGTAACCGTTGACTTCAGCGAAATCGGCAGCATAGGCAGGACTGTCGAGGGTGGGCGGTGGCGGCGGGCGGAACTGGTCGATACGGCTCATCACGAATGGCTTGATGGCCGGGTAGAAGCGGTTAGCGGGATTGGCGCCCCGGAATTTTCCAGGCGCCGTGCCGGCTGTATAGGCGGCCAGCGCAATCGATCTGCCATCGTTGGCGCGCATTGCCAAAATATTCCTGGCCGCTTCCGTCCCCAGTGCCACGCCCCTGTCCCTGGCTTCGCCGGAAGGCAAGCCGGAGATGAAGCCGGCATATGCGCTCTCGTACGCGCTGGCGCGATTAGGGAACAGCACACGCAATACACCGTACGCCGCTGCGCCAGCAGCGGCCACCGCAGAGGCGTCAGCGGACGGCGCGGCCAACGCGGGTCCGAACAGCTTGAAGCGCCCATCGATGGCCGCGACGGCATCGTAGACCGCCAGGCTGACCGTCGCCAGGTCTACGTTGAATACCGTGCGTTGTTCTTCCGGTGTCGTGGCGGCCATGCCGCTGGCATTGACGGTCGCAGCAGCCACGTCGTGCCAGTACGACACGGCATGCGTCTGGTTTGCGCTCAGCACGACCGGCGGAGCGGAGACTGCGGTGGTGGCGCTGCTATCGCCGCCACTTCCGCCGCCACAGGCCACCAGCAGGATGAACATTGCCATCCCGGCGCCAACCGGAGTGCGGGGAGAGAGACATGGGAGGGACATGATTGCACCCATTAAAGTGAACGAAGCAAATCCAAAGTAGGTAAACCTGCCGCGACAAGCCAGAGCAGCCGGACGAAGCGGGCTTTCGGCCGGACGAAAGCGGCGCGCGCGCGACGAAAGGATCAATGCCTCACTTTCCGCACCGGCCGGCGCTGGTCCAGCGCCATGCCGCTTTCGTCGCCTGCGCCTGGCGGCGCGCGCCGTCAAAACCTAGGCTGCAAGCACCGATCCCTTTCTTCCGAGGAGTGCGCCATGAAGCATTTGAACTTGCTATTGAGCGCGGCTTGCCTGGCAGCCGTCGCGCCTGCCCTGGCACAAGAGCCGCAAGCCCCGATTCCCAAAGTAGAAGTCCGCCGCCAGCTATCACTCAGCAGCGCCTGCCCACAAGCCGTCGGCACCTTGCGCGCAGCGCTGCAAGAAGCAGCGTTCGAATCCGACAGGCCCGGCGAAGTGCTGGTCGAATTCACGCTCACCGACGACCAGCTCAGCGGAATTCGCACCACCTCCAGCGACTGGACATTAAGGGATCCAGTGCGCCGTGCCGTGCGCCGGCTGCATTGCCGCGCGCCCGAACCGGTGCCTTACAAAGTAATGTTCCGCATCGTTTTCCAGTTCGACGATGCCCAGGGCAACCCGGCGGCGGCGACCCAGGCGGCGCTCGATTTCGCGCCGGCCATGCTAAGACGCTGAACCGGCGCCGGCCAAAGCGCGTAGAATTTCCGCATCATGAGCCGGCCCTTCATCCCGCGTGCAGCCTGGCGTTACAGCCTCGGTGTCGGTGCGCTGTGCCTGGTACTGTCTACTGAGTTGCTATTCAGTCCGGAAACCCTGGCGCACTGGACGCCGGCCCAGGTCGCCGCCGGCTGGCTGGAACAACTGGCCGATACGCTGTTTGTGGGCATGCTCGCACTGGTGTGCGTGGCCGGTACCGACCGCCGCTTTCAGCACGATAGCCGCTGGCGCCTGGCGGCCCAGGCGGCGGCCGCAACGGTGGCCGCAGGCGCCGGTTACGCCGCGCTGGCACTGTTCCATTTCCCGGCCGGCTACTACCCGCCATTCCCCATGCTGGCCGGTGAAGCCTTGCGCGCCATCCTGTTGACAGTCCTGTTCACGCTGGCCTGGGGCCTGCAGCGGCGCGCAGCGCGCGCGGCGCGGCGTATCCGGCGCCTGGATCTGGACCGTGCGGTGCTGCACCGGCGTACCGAGGAGGCGCGCCTGAAGGTACTGGAAGCGCAGATCGAGCCGCACTTCCTGTTCAACACGCTGGCGACCGTCAAATGCCTGTACCAGGCCGGCGCCGCCGACGCCGACCGCATGCTGTCCAGTCTGCAGTTATACCTGGGCGCGGCTTTGCCCCGTTTCCGCGACCATAGCGCCACGCTGGCCAGCGAATGTGCCCTGGCCAGTGCCTACCTCGATATCCTGCAAATCCGCATGGGCCATCGCTTGCAATTTACAATTGACGTGCCGGCCGACCTGGCCGGCCATGCCGTTCCGCCCATGATGCTGCTGACCCTGGTCGAAAACGCCATCAAGCACGGTCTGGCCCCGCTTGCCGCCGGCGGCCGCATTGACATCCGCGCGTGCTCCGGCGACGACGTGCTGACTATCACGGTCGCCGACAACGGCGCCGGCTTCCAGGCCAGCTGCGGCAGTGGCGTCGGCCTGGTCAACATCCGGGCCCGGCTGCGCGCCTTGCACGGTGAGCGCGCCGCCCTGACCTTGCGCCAGAACCTGCCGAGCGGCGTCGTCGCCAGCATCAGCGTTCCCCTGCGGCCGCAGTTGCCGGAACGCGCCCCCCTCCCGCCCGGCCACGGCACGCCGTCAGCCCCGTACACCGCGCCCGCTCCGCCAGCCTTGACGCCGGCGCCAGGCAGCTGGGCCAGCCGGCTGCGCGCGCGCTGGCCGCACATACTTCTGGTGGGCCTGGGCATCTGGGGCATGGACGTATTGCGCGTCCTGCCGATCGAACTGGAACTCAGTAGTTGGCTGGACAACCTGACCGGTGCCCTGCTGATACTGACCAATGCACTGCTCGGCGCGGCACTGATGATCAGTGCCATCACGGCAGCGGAGCAATTGCCCGCCTCGCAGCGCTGGCGGGGGCCGTTGCTCGGCGCGGTGGTGCTGCTGGCAGCACCCTTGGCGGGCAGCCTGCATCTGCCGCTGACCTACCTGGCCCAGCAGTTTGACGTGCAGCACCACATTGACAGTTATTTCGGCCTGTTTGTCCATGAGATGTGGGTTTCATTAGCCACCGGCGCGCTGCTGGCCGCCGGCTTCACCATGAATGAACGGTCGCGCCGCGCGGCGGCGCGGCTGTGGGCGGTGCGCAGCGAATGCAGCGAAGCCAAGCGTTCGATGGTGGAGTCCCGCCTGAACATTCTGAAAGCACGCATCGAGCCGGCCTTGCTGATCCGCGAGATCGGCCTGGTCCAGGCGCTGTACCGCCAGCAGCACGCAGGCGCCCAGCAACAGCTGGAAAACCTCATTGCCTATTTGCAGTCGGCCTTGCCGCACCTGCATGGCGGCGGCGCCACCCTGGGCGAGGAGCTGGCCCTGGCGCAAGCTTACCTGCGGCTGCAGGCGGGCAATTGGGGCGCGCGCCTCGCCTGGCACATCGACGTCGACCCCGCCATGCATGGCATGCGCTTTCCGCCGATGACGCTGCTGCCCCTGATCGACGATGCGCTAAGGCGCGCGGCCAGCGCCGCACCAGCCCGGCTGCGCCTGCTGGTGCGCCTCCGGGCCGCAGCGGACAGCTTCGAGCTGACGGTGGAAGACGATTGTCCCGCCGTGCCGCCGGACGGCCGCTCGCAAGATGCTATGCAAGCACAGGCGCGCAGCTTCTGCGATTTCTATGGCCAGCATGGCTGCGTGTCGCGCGAGGTCGCCGGCAACGCAACACGGATCGCGCTGATGGCAGAAATCGACGCTGACGGCCTGCATTTGGGCGTATCATGAATCGCCGTTCCCATTCAGGAGAAGCTGCCATGCGCCTCCACCGCACTCCCGCCCTGGCTGGCCTTGCCCTGGCCAGCGCCGTCCTGGCACAGGACGCCGCCAAAGTCAGCCCGCGCACTTATAAAGTCGTATTTGAGGACGACCGGGTACGGGTACTGGAATATGTCTCGAAGCCGGGCCTTGGCGTATGCGGCCAGGGCCGCCATTACCACCCGGCCCACCTCACCATGCAGCTGACCGATGTCAAAGTGAAAGTCACGCAGGACGACGGCACCAGCAAAACTGCCGATGTCCCGGCCGGCCGCATGTTTGCCAGCCCGGCCGAATGGCACACCACGGAAAATATCGGTACCGCCGGTGCGCGTGCCTACATCGTCGAATACAAGGATAAGAGCTGGCGTCCGAGCACCGGCTGAAGGCAGGCACCGTGAGCGTCAAGGCCCTCATCGCGGAAGACGAAGCCCTGCTGGCCGCCGACCTGCGCCAACAACTGGCACGCGTCTGGCCGGAACTGGAATTGTGCGCCACCGCCAGCGACGGCTATGCCGCGCTGCAGGCCATGGAGTGCCACCGGCCCGACGTGCTGTTCCTGGATATCCGCCTGCCCGGCCTGGACGGGCTGGAGCTGGCACGGCTGGCGGGTGGTCGTGCCCAGATCGTCTTCGTCACCGCCTATGACCAGTTCGCCCTCCGGGCTTTCGACGAAGGCGCGGTCGACTACCTGATGAAACCGCTCGATCCCGCGCGCCTGGCGCAGACAGTGCTGCGCATCAAGTCGCGTCTGAAGCAGGCAGCGCCGGCGGCCCCGGCCACCAGTGCCGCCGCGCCACGCTCGGCGGCGGAGGAAGCGCCCCTGCACTGGATCACCGTGCAAATGGGGCGCGAATTGCGGTTGATCGCGGTCGAGGACATTTGCTATCTGCGCGCCGACCACAAGTATGTCGCGGTGGTAACAGCCGAACATGAAGCCCTGATCAGCGCCTCCCTGAAGGAAATGCTGGAGCGGCTCAATCCCAACTGTTTCTGGCAAATCCACCGCAGCACCGTCGTCAACATCCACGCCATCCGCAGCATCAGCCGTGGCCAGGACGGCGCCCTGACGCTACAGCTGAAGCAGCGCAAGGAGCAACTGCCAGTCAGCGCCACCCACGCCCACCTGTTCCGCCAGTGGTAAGGGCGGCACGGTCGCCACTCAGGCCAGGGCGTGGTCGAAGTGATGGCCGCCGTGGTGTCCGCGCTGGCCGACCAACTGCACGCTGTCATCGATGACCTTGTTGCCATCGCGTTATCCCGTGTCCACCGGCACCGTGGGCGACCGCGATATAATGTCGTCCTTCGCCCGCCGGGCGGTCCTGCACAATGCTATTTTCCGAATGATTACTCTCTACGGCATTCCGAACTGCGACACCGTCAAGAAAGCCCGCGTCTGGCTGGCCGGCCAGCAGCGCGATTTCACCTTCCACGATTTCAAGAAGCAGGGCCTGGATGAAGCCACCGTACGCGGCTGGCTGAAGACCGTGGACTGGGAGATGCTGGTCAATAAGAAAGGCACCACCTGGCGTGCCCTGCCCGACGAGCGCAAGGCGGCCGTCACCGGCGCCGACGCTGCCGACGCTGCCGTCGCGCTGATGCTGGAGAACCCTTCCGTGATCAAGCGCCCGGTGCTGGTGGGCGCCGGCCCGCGCACCCACGTCGGCTTCAACGACGCCATGTACCAGGACATCTTCGCAGCATGAGCGCTTCCCGTACCCTCGACCTGACCGAAAAGCTGCTGGGCCGCGAATCCGTCACGCCGGACGACAAGGGTTGCCAGGACCATTTGAAGTCCTGGCTCGAACCGCTCGGTTTCCACTGCGAGACCATCATTTCCGGCGACGTCACCAACCTGTGGGCGCGCAAGGGCACGGAAAGCCCGGTGCTGGTATTCGCCGGCCACACCGACGTGGTGCCGACCGGCCCGGTCGAGAAGTGGTCGTCGGAACCGTTCTACCCGACCCACCGCGACGGCAAGCTGTATGGCCGCGGCGCGGCCGACATGAAGACCTCGATCGCCGCCATGGTGGTCGCCTGCGAGGAATTCCTCGCCGCTCACCCGGACCACAAGGGTTCGATCGCCTTCCTCATCACCTCCGACGAGGAAGGTCCTGCCACCGACGGCACCGTCAAGGTGGTCGAAAAACTCCAGGCGCGCAACGAGACCATCGATTACTGCATCGTTGGCGAGCCGACTTCCGACAAGACCCTGGGCGACATGATCAAGAATGGCCGCCGCGGTTCGCTGTCGGGCAACCTGACCATCAAGGGCGTGCAAGGCCATATCGCCTATCCGCAGCTGGCGAAGAACCCGATCCACCTGGCCGCGCCTGCGCTGGCCGACCTGGTGGCGGAAGTCTGGGACCATGGCAACGAGTACTACCTGCCCACGTCCTGGCAAATGTCGAACATCCGGGCCGGCACCGGCGCCAACAACGTGATCCCGGGCGAGCTGCACATCGATTTCAATTTCCGCTTCTCGACCGCGTCCACCCACGAAAGCCTGCGCCAGCGCGTGCACGCCATCCTCGACAGGCACGGCCTGGAATACCAGCTGGACTGGACGCTGTCCGGCCTGCCCTTCCTGACCCCGCGCGGCACGCTGTCCGATGCGCTGTGCCGGGCCATCAAGGATGAAACGGGCGTCGACACCGAACTGTCCACCACCGGCGGTACTTCCGACGGGCGCTTCATCGCCCGCATCTGCCCCCAGGTGATAGAATTCGGCCCCCCCAACGCCAGCATCCACAAGATCGACGAGCACATCGAAGTCCGTTACATCGATCCGCTGAAGAATATCTACCGACGCACCCTGGAAAACCTCCTGCGCTGAGAAGAACATTATGGATACCACCCTGTACACCACCCCGCGCGACCTGATCCGCCACGCAGTCACCCGCTTCAACAAGGCCAAGCTGTTCTTCGGCCATGGCAGCGCGGAAGCTTACGACGAAGCAGCCTACCTGACCCTGCACACCCTGGCCCTGCCGCTGGACCGCCTGGAGCCGTTCATGGATGCGCGCCTGCAGCCGGAGGAAGTGGCCGAAGTGCTGGCCGTGATCGAGCGCCGCGCCACCAGCCGCGTGCCGGCAGCTTACATCACCAGGGAAGCCTGGCTGGGCACCTACAACTTCTACGTCGACGAGCGCGTGATCGTGCCGCGCTCCTATATCGCGGAACTGATCCCGAACTATTTCGCGCCCTGGGTCAACGATGCGGACAACATCGGCAACGTGCTGGAACTGTGCACGGGGTCGGGCTGCCTGGCCATCATGCTGGCCGATACCTTCCCGGATGCGGAAGTCGATGCGGTGGATATCTCGGGCGATGCGCTGCAGGTGGCGCGCAAGAATGTCGATACCTATAAGCTGAACGACCGCGTTAACCTGATCCAGTCGGACTTGTACGCCAGCCTGCCGGCGGGCAAGAAGTATGACCTGATCGTGACCAACCCGCCTTATGTAAATTCCTCGTCGATGGCCAAGCTGCCGCAGGAATACCTGCACGAACCGCAAATCGCCCTGGATGGCGGCGCGGACGGCATGGACCTGGTGCGCAAGATCATCGCCGGCGCCGCCGAGCGTTTGACCGACGAGGGCTTGCTGATCGTTGAAATCGGCAATGAGAAGGAGTTTGCGGAGGCGGCCTTCGGGCACCTGGGCCTGACCTGGCTGACGACCAGCCAGGGCGACGATATGGTGTTCCTGCTGACTGCTGACCAATTGAAAATCTAAACCGGCGAACCCGGGTCAGGCCCAAGGGCCTGACCCCAGCTGGGGTCTGACCCTTGGGTCTGACCCCGGTTTACCGGTTTTAACAGAACGACCCAAAAAAGATGATCCGCTTCACCAACGTCAGCCTGATGCGCGGCCTGAAGCCGCTGCTGGAATCCGCCGACCTGACCCTGAACCCTGGCGACAAGATCGGCCTGATCGGCGCCAATGGCGCCGGCAAATCCAGCCTGTTCGCCATGCTGCGCAACGAGCTGCACCCTGACCTGGGCGACATCGACTTCCCGAAAAGCTGGCGCATGGCCTACGTGGCGCAGGAAACCCCTGCCCTGCCGCGCACCGCCATCGAATACGCCATCGACGGCGACGCCCACCTGCGCCAGCTGCAGGCCGAACTGGCCCGCCTTGAGGCCTTGCCCGATTCGCCCGAACATGGCATCGACATCGCCCACGTGCACACTGCCCTGGCCGACGCCGACGCCTACACCGTGCAATCGCGCGCCGAACAGCTGCTGCTGGGCCTAGGCTTCTCGCTCGAACAGATGCAGCAGCCCGTGGCCAGCTTCTCGGGCGGCTGGCGCATGCGCCTGAACCTGGCGCAGGCGCTGATGTGCCCTTCCGACCTGCTGCTGCTGGACGAACCGACCAACCACCTGGACCTGGACGCCATCATCTGGCTGGAAGACTGGCTGAAGCGCTACCCCGGCACCCTGATCATCATTTCCCACGACCGCGATTTCCTCGACGAGATCGTGAACGTGATCGTCCACATCGACGACCGCAAGCTGAAACGCTACTCGGGCAACTACTCTGCCTTCGAGCGCCAGCGCGCCGCCCAGCTGGTGCTGCAGGCTTCGGCCATCGAAAAGCAGCAGCGCGCCCGCGCCCACCTGCAATCCTTCATCGACCGCTTCAAGGCCAAGGCCACCAAGGCGCGCCAGGCGCAGAGCCGCATGAAGCAGCTGGCGAAAATGGAAGAACTGGCGCCGCTGCGCGCCGCCGCCGAATTCAGCTTCGAATTCCGCGATCCGGTCAGCGCGCCCAACCCGCTGCTGGTGATGGAAGACGTCGATTGCGGCTATCACACCGAGCAAGGCGACAAGACCATCGTGCGCGGCGTGACCTTCTCGCTGGTGCAGGGCCAGCGTATCGGCCTGCTGGGCGTGAACGGCGCCGGCAAGTCGACCCTGATCAAGACCATCGCCGGCGACATCGACCCGCTGACGGGCACCGCCACCACCGGCAAAGGCCTGGTAATCGGCTACTTCGCCCAGCACCAGGTGGAGATGCTGCGCCACGACGAATCGCCGCTGTGGCACCTGCAGAAGATGGCGCCGACCGTGCGCGAGCAGGAATTGCGCAACTTCCTGGGCAGCTTCAATTTCCCGGGCGATATGGTCACCAGCAAGATCGCGCCGTTTTCCGGTGGCGAAAAGGCGCGCCTGGCGCTGGCCCTGATCGTGTGGCAGCGCCCCAACCTGCTGCTGCTGGACGAACCGACCAACCACCTGGACCTGGAAACGCGCGA
>CAMLRG010000074.1 GCA_946482335.1 uncultured Duganella sp.
GCCCAGGTGCAGGTCCGGCGCGGTCGGGTCCAGGCCCAGCTTGATGCGCAGCGGCACGCCGGTCTTTTCCGAGCGCGCCAGCTTTTGAGCGAATTCGCTTTCGATGATGAGCTCGTCCACACCGCGTTTGGTGATGGCGAGGGCTTCCTGGACGCTATCGGTCAGCGGCAGGATTTTGTTGTCTGTATCCATGTTTCGCGAGATTCTCTCAAATTGTTGGCACGGCTCAGGACTTTGATATAATGCCCGATCCCATCAATCTTGCCCGATGAAAACGAATTAAATCAACAACTTAGAACAAAATACCAAGAATCCTAAAAGTTCAAGCGGCAAATTTTAACTGATTGCATGAACCCTATAAACAAGTTCACAAGCTCACGCTTGTACAATCTGCTAGGTTCGACGCGAAAAGCGCGGATCATCAGTGCATCGGCACTATTCCTTGCCGTTTGCGCTTTTGGTGCCGCCGGCGTGGCCCCGCTTGCGCCCGATGCGAGCGATTTGCCCGTCACGACCATTGCCCAGGATATCCAGCTGCCCGACCTGTCCTCGCAGATCACCGCCCTCCAGCAACAAGAAGCTTCCCAGAAATACGTCCACGAAGAAAAAATCCGCGCCGGCGATACGCTCGCGACGCTGCTGAACCGTTTGGGCGTGGAAGACGACGCTGCCGAGAATTTCATCAAGAAGGACAAGACCGCGCGCGCCATCATGCAGCTGCGCAGCGGCAAACGCGTGCAGGCGCAGACCGACGAAAACGGCAACCTGCAGTGGCTGAAAGCCACCGTTGTGGACGGCAAAGACAATCCCGTCAAGAATATCATGGTCACCCGCACGGGCGACACCTTCGCCGCCGAAGAAGTGGCCGCGAAACTGGAACGCCGCGTCGAGATGCGCTCGCGCGAAATCACCACCACCCTGTATGCCGCGACCGACTCCAGCTCCGACGGCAGCAGCCTGCCCGACTCCATCGTCGCGCAGATCATTGAGATGTTCTCCACCAGCATCGACTTCCGCTCCGACCTGAAGCGCGGCGACCGTTTCAATGTGGTGTACGAAACCTTCTGGCAGGACGGCGAGTTCGTGCGCGCCGGCCGCATCCTGGCGGGCGAATTCACCAACAAGGGCACTACCTACCAGAGCGTGTGGTTCGAAGACCCGCAGACCAGGTCGGGCGGCGGCTACTACAGCTTCGACGGCAAATCGCTGAAGAAAGCCTTCCTCAAATCGCCGCTGGAATTTTCCCGTATTTCCTCCGGCTTCGGCATGCGCACGCACCCGATTGCCGGCAAGTGGAAGCAGCACAAAGGTACCGACTTCGCCGCGCCGACCGGCACGCCGATCCGCGCCGCGGGTGATGGCGTGATCGACTTCGCCGGCAAGCAAGGCGGCTACGGCAATGTGGTGGTGATCAAGCACTGGGCCAATTACAGCACCGCGTATGCACACATGAGCCGCTTCGGCGCCGGCATCCGCAAGGGCAGCAAGGTGAGCCAGGGCGACGTGATCGGTTACGTCGGTTCGACCGGCTGGTCGACCGGCGCCCACTTGCACTACGAATTCCGTGTCGCCGGCGAAGCCAAAGACCCCAACAAGATGAACATCCAGGCGCAAGCCCCGCTGACGGTGGCCGAAATGGCCCGCTTCAAGTCCGTCGCCGGCGATATGATCCACCGCTTCGCCCTGCTGCGCCCGAACAGCAACATCAACAACCTCGCCGCCAAATAATTGCCCCGTTGTATAAAATGTCCACCTGGGGGTCAGGAACGACAGTGGACATTTTCTTCGGAGCAATAAATGAGCTTGTATATCGGCATGATGTCGGGCACCAGCCTGGATGGCGTGGATGGCGTCCTGGTGGACTTCTGGGCCGGCGCTGCGCGCACCATGGCGGCGGCCTACGTCGAGTTCCCACAGTCGCTGCGCGACGAGCTGATGGCGCTGCAGGCGGCAACACCCAATGAAATCGAACGCGAAGCGCTGGCTGCGATCAAGCTGGCCGAACTCTATGCCGATTGCGTGGCCCAACTGCTGGCCGCCGCCGAAATGAAGTCGGCCGACGTGCGCGCCATCGGCGCCCATGGCCAGACCATCCGCCACCGCCCCGAGCTGGGCTTCACCCGCCAGACCATCAATGCCGCCTTGCTGGCTGAATTGAGCGGCATCGACGTCATCGCCGATTTCCGCTCGCGCGACGTGGCAGCCGGCGGCCAGGGCGCGCCGCTGGTGCCGGCCGGGCACAAGGCACTGTTCGGCAAGGAAGGCAAGATGCGCGTGCTGGCCAATATCGGCGGCATCGCCAATATCTCGCTACTGCACAAGGATGGCACGGTGGGCGGCTACGACACCGGCCCCGGCAACGTGCTGATGAATGCCTGGGTCTCGCGCCACCGGGGCGTGGCGTTCGACGATAACGGCGCCTGGGCCGCCACCGGCAAGGAAGTGCCCGGCTTGCTCAACGCGCTGCTGGCCGAACCCTACTTCGCCCTGCCGGCGCCGAAAAGCACGGGACGCGACCTGTTCCACGCCAACTGGCTCGATGCCCGCTTGGCACCGTTCGCCGGCGCGCGGCCGGAAGACGTGATGTTCACCCTGACCCGCCTGACGGCCGTCAGCCTGGCGCGCGAAATCGCCCCGCACGGCTCGGATGCAGTCTATGTCTGTGGTGGGGGGGCCTACAACGCCACGCTGATGCGCGAGCTGCAAGCGGAATTGGGGGAAGCGACCCAGGTGCAGTCGACCGATGTGCTGGATGTGCCGCCCAACCGGGTGGAAGCGATGGTGTTCGCCTGGCTGGCCATGCGCTTCGGCGAGCGCCAGCCGGGCAACCTGCCGTCGGTCACGGGGGCACGCGGCGAGCGCATCCTCGGCGCGCTCTACCCCCGCTGACGCTTAGACGGAGAAGGAGGAACCGCAGCCGCAGGTGGAAGTGGCGGTCGGGTTCTTGATGACGAATTGCGCGCCTTCCAGGTCGTCCTTGTAATCGATCTCGGCGCCCACCAGGTACTGGTAGCTCATCGAGTCGATCAACAGCTGGACGCCGTTCTTCATCATGGTGGTGTCGTCTTCGTTGACGATTTCGTCAAAAGTGAAGCCGTATTGGAAGCCCGAGCAACCGCCGCCCTGCACGAATACGCGCAGCTTCAGGTCCGGATTGCCTTCCTCTTCGATCAGTTGCGCTACTTTCTCGGCCGCGGCGTCGGTGAAAACGATCGGTGCCGGAATCACGTCTTCGGCTACTGCAGTCATGTGTTACTCCTACTTAAATTCAGTTGTCCCATTATAGTCCATGCCGGACTTGGCCGCTTTCCTGGCGCACCATCGTTGTCTCAGCAACAACGACCTTGCCCTGCTCTAACATGCTGACCTTGACCGATACCGCCTTGGCGCCGCCGGGCAATTCCAGCGTGCCATCGACGCGCTGGTAGCGGTCAACCTTCAAGTCATACCGTTCAGCCCCCTCTTTCGGGTATTCGAGGACGGATGGCTTGCCATCCTGCGTCACGCTGACCGCCAGCTTGAGCCGGCCGGAAAAGGCGGATGGGCCCTTCTTCTTCGCACCATATTGGAGCAATACCGTGTAATGCAAGAGCGTCGGCGAGGCCATGCGGGCTTGCATGCCGCGGATGACGAGGCCGCTGCCGGCTTTGGCGGGCGGCAGGATTTCCTCCAACAAGGCCAGGTCGGCGTGGAGTCTGGCCAGTTCGGCATCGGGCCTGGCCGGCGCGCCGGCAGCGGGGGCGGCCTCGGCCGCCTTCAGCCTGGCAGCGAGGGCATCGCGCTCGTCCGTCATGCGCGCCAATTCCAGCTCGGCGGCGGCCAGCTGGCGGGACACGGCCGGGCCGGATTCGCCCTGCGACACGCCCACCACGCGCTTGCCCAGGTCCACGCCCCACATCACCAGCACGCCGGCGGCGACCAGGACGGCAGCCAGGCCCAGCACGCGCACCAGCATCGGCACGCGCGCCCGTTCCATGCCGGCTTCCACTTAAGGCATCAGGGCGATGGTCTGCAGTCCCATGCCTTCATCCAGGCCGAACATCAGGTTCATGCACTGCACGGCCTGGCCGGATGCGCCCTTGACCAGGTTGTCCTGCGCCACCAGCACCACCAGCGTGTCGCCGTTGCCCGGGCGGTGCAACGCCAGGCGCAGCACATTGGCGCCGCGGGTGCTGCGGGTTTCCGGATGCGAGCCCCATGGCATCACGTCGACGAATGGCTGGTCGGCGTAAGTATCTTCGAACAGCGTTTGCAGCTCTTCGTTGCTGATGTCCTTGGTCAGGCGCGCATACAGGGTCGAATGCATGCCGCGGATCATCGGCACCAGGTGCGGGGTGAAGATCAGGTTGACCTTGTCCGCCGTGAAGCGCTGCAGCTGGGCGACGGTTTCCGGGGTATGGCGATGGCCGCTCACGCCGTAGGCCTTGAAGTTGTCCGACGATTCCGAGAACAGGGTGCCGATCTCCGCCTTGCGGCCGGCACCGGACACGCCGGACTTGCAGTCGGCGATCAGGTGGCCGGCATCGATCAGGCCCGCCTTCAGCAGTGGCACGAAACCGAGCTGCATGGTGGTCGGGTAGCAGCCGGGGTTGGCGATCAGCTTGGCTTGCTGGATGTCTTCGCGATTCAGCTCGGGCAGGCCGTACACGGCTTGCTCCAGCAGTTCGGGCGCGGTGTGGTCGATCTTGTACGTCTTTTCGAAGACGGCGCGGTCCTTGATGCGGAAGTCGGCCGCCAGGTCGATCACTTTCACCCCCTTGGCCAGCAGCTCGGGGGCTTGCGCCATGGCGACGCCGTGCGGGGTGGCGAAGAACACCACGTCGCACTGGGTCAGGTCGACCTTGTCCGGCGCGGAGAAGGCCAGGTTCACGCGGCCGCGCAGGGAAGGATACATCTCAGCCACCGGCAAGCCATCTTCCTTGCGCGAAGTGATCGCGGTCAGTTGGACTTCAGGGTGTGCGGCCAACAGTCGCAGCAGTTCCACGCCCGTGTAACCTGTGCCGCCGACGATGCCTACTTTGATCATGATCTCTTCCTTGCGAGGTAAAAATGAGTAAGGGGGCCATTCTATCAAAACCGGTAAATCGGTGTCTGACCCTTAGGGTCCGACACCTGAAATGCGGCGGCCGCTGGCCGAGTGTCTGACCCCGTGGGTCAGACACTGGTTTGCCGGTTCTAAAAAACAAAAAGCCGCTGATGACAGCGGCTTTTGTTCGAGCGCGTAACGATTAACGCTTCGAGAATTGCTTTGCGCGACGTGCTTTGCGCAGACCAACTTTTTTACGTTCAACTTCACGCGCATCGCGAGTGACGAAGCCGGCACGTGCCAGGTCGCCCTTCAGGCCTGCATCGTAGTCGATCAGGGCGCGGGTGATGCCGTGACGCACTGCACCTGCCTGGCCGGACTCGCCGCCGCCGTGCACGTTGACCTTGATGTCGAAACGTTCAACGTTGCCGGTCAGTTCCAGCGGCTGACGGATCACCATCAGGCCGGTTTCACGGGAGAAGTATTCTGCTGCAGGCTTGCCGTTCACGATGATCTGGCCGGTGCCAGCTTTGATGAACACACGAGCCACTGCACTCTTGCGACGGCCGGTGCCGTAGTTGTAGTTACCGATCATGTCAGTTCCTTAGAAGTCGAGTGCTTTAGGTTGCTGGGCAGCGTGCGGGTGCGAACCCTCGGCGTACACTTTCAGCTTCTTGATCATGGCGTAGCCCAGAGGACCCTTCGGCAGCATGCCTTTGACAGCCTTTTCCAGGGCGCGGCCCGGGAAGCGCTGTTGCATCTTCAGGAAGTTGGTCTCGTAGATGCCGCCTGGGTAACCGGAGTGACGGTAGTAGGTCTTCTCGGTTGCCTTGGTGCCGGTCACGCGCAGTTTGCCTGCGTTCACGACAACGATGAAGTCGCCGGTGTCAACGTGAGGGGTGAATTCTGGCTTATGCTTGCCGCGCAGTCGGCGTGCCACTTCGCTGGCAACACGGCCGAGGACTTTGTCCGTCGCGTCAATCACGAACCAATCGCGCTGGACTTCATGGCCCTTAGCGGAAAAAGTTTTCATGTTTGAACTTTCTGTGAAAGATTAAAAACGCTCAATCGGTGGTTCCGCCCGGGTACTTCAGCGGACGCATCCTTCTTATATGCTTTTCCTGAGCGAACGGAAAGCTGGCGATTATAGCCCGGCCGGGCCCGCTGGGTCAACCCCGCCCTGTACCCTGTTTCCGTTGCTAAGCAGATATTGCCGGGCTACTATGGAACCCCAGAACCACAAGAGGAGACCGGCCATGCGTTCGCCACCATTGGCCCCGATGTTGGCGGCCTGGCTACTGGCGCCCGCCCTAGCCCAGGCCCAATTGCCTGGCAAGGATTGCCACCTGCCCGGCACCGAAGAGTCGCTGCGCTGTATCCGGCTCACCGTACCGCTCGACCACCACGCCGCCGGCGCCACCCTCAACCTGCACGTCACCGTCGCCCCGGCCCTGCGCGAATCGGCGCGGCGCGACCCGCTGTTCCTGCTGGCCGGCGGACCGGGCGAAGCCGGCAGCGACCTGGTGCCTTTCCTGAACACCACCTTCCGCAAGGTGCGCGCCACCCGCGACATCGTGCTGATCGACCAGCGCGGCACCGGCCTGTCGGGCAAGCTCGATTGCAAACCCGGCAAGAATGCCGAAACGGCCACGGAAGAAGAAATGCTGGCCGAGACCCGCGCCTGCATCAAGGGCTTGAACACGCGCTTCAATTTGTATACCACCGAGCAGGCGGCGCGCGACATCGAAGCGGTACGCGGCGCCCTGGGCTACGGCCGCATCAACCTGTGGGGCGGCTCCTACGGCAGCCGCCTGGCCCAGGTTTATGCGCGTCTGTTCCCCGCCAGCGTGCGCACCCTGATACTGGATGGCGTGGCCGCCCCCGACCAGGTGGTGCCGGCCGGCGCGCGCGATGCGCAGGCCGCGCTGGATGCCCTGTTCAAGCAATGCGCCGACGATAGCGCCTGCGCCAAGGCGTTCCCCAGCCTGCGCGCCGAGTTCGACGCGCTGGCGGCACGCCTGGCCCAAGCGCCGCAAACACTGACCTTGCCCGATCCGCGCACCGCCGAGATCAGCAAGGTCGCGATGACCGGCACGCGCTTTCTCGGCACCGTGCACAACATCCTGTACTCGCAGAGCGACAGCCGGCGCCTGCCCTTCCTGATCCATAGCGCTTACCGCGACCGCTGGCAACCCTTCATCGCACGCAGCAACGTGTCGCGCGACTTTGCCTCCGACGCCGGGCCGGCCATGCCGCTGCACCTGGCGGTCGTGTGCGCCGAAGACTTCCCGCGCCTGACCCCGGCCTTGCTGGCGGAAGACACCAAGGGCAGTTTCCTCAGCGCGCAGCAGATCATGCGCATCGGGAAGGTGTGCGAAACGATGGCGGTGCCGGCCGTGCCGTACCAGCCGCCGTCCGTGATCGACGCCCCCGCGCTGCTGCTGTCCGGCGCCCTCGATCCGGTGACGCCGCCGCGCCGTGCCGAAGCGGCACGCAAGTATATGAGGCATGCGCAGCACCTGGTCGTCAGGAATGGCGGCCATATCGTGTCCCCGCTGGGCTGCGCACCGCGCCTGCTGCGCACCTTCCTCGACCAGCCGCAAGCGCCGTTGAAGGCTGCCTGCCTCGACGAGATCCCGGCCCCGACCTTCCAGCTGAACAGCGCAGGACCCCAGCCATGATCGAAGTCCATAACCTCTGCAAACATTTCGGCAAGGTGCAAGCCCTGGCCGGCGCCAGCTTCACCGCGCGCGACGGCATCATCACTGCCCTGCTGGGGCCGAACGGCGCCGGCAAGACCACCCTACTGCGCACCCTGGTCGGCCTCCTGCAGCGCGACCATGGCACCATTTCCATCGATGGCGTCGACCCCGCCGTCGACCCGATGGCGGTGCGCCGCAACGTGGGCGTGCTGACCGACCAGTTCGGCCTGTACGAACGCTTGACCACACGCGAATACCTGCGCTACTTCGGCCAGTTGAACGACATGGAAGATGCCGCCATCGAGCGCCGCACCCAGGAAGTCACCGAACTGCTGTCGCTGGAAGACATCATCGACCGCCGCGCCAAGGGTTTCTCGCAGGGCCAGCGCATCAAGGTCGCGCTGGCGCGCACCCTGCTGCACCGGCCGCGCCACCTGCTGCTGGATGAACCGAGCCGCGGCC
Organism: uncultured Duganella sp.; assembly: GCA_946482335.1. Next base: position 8,191 of record CAMLRG010000074.1, read on the forward strand.
TGGACGTGATGAGCACGCGCGCCCTGCGCCGCGCCCTGGCCGCGCTGAAAGCCGATGGCTGCTGCGTGATCATGGCCACCCATGTGATGCAGGAAGTGATCCACTCCTGCGACGACGTGATCGTGATCGCCAACGGCACCACCGTCACCCAGGGCACGCCGCAGCAATTGTGCGAACAGGCCGGGCTCTCGAGCCTGGAAGACGCCTTCGTGCGCCTGGTCGGCACCGAGGAAGGAATCGAGCTATGAGGATGAAATTCGCGATCGTGCTGCGCAAGGAATTGGTGGAAACCCTGCGCGACCGCCGTGCCCTCAGCCTGCTGCTGCTGTTCGTGCTGATGTATCCCCTGCTGGTGGGCATGATGCTGCAGCGCCAGATCGACCGCGCCACCAGGCCGGAGCGGGAAGGCGTGGAGCTGGCCGTGATCGGCAGCGCGCAGGCGCCGACGCTGATGAACCAGCTGCGCCAGCGCAACGTCAACATCACCGAACTGGAACCGATGGGCGAAGAGGACATCAATGCCCTGCTGCGGCGCCAGACGGTGACGGCCGTGCTGCGCCTCGACCCGGAATTCGCGGAAAATTACCACGCCATGCGGCCGGCGCGCGTCGAACTGTGGTTCGATTCCGCCTCCGACAGTTCGCGCAAACTCGATGAGGTGGAATTCGTGCTGCGCGAATACAGCCGCAACATCGCCAGCGCGCGGCTGCTGGCGCACGGCGTCTCGCCGGTCAACCTGAACCCGGTGCTGGTGCAGCGCTACGATGCCGGCACCAGCGCTTCGCGCTCGGCCAACACCATCAGCACCATGCTGGGCATCTTCTTCATCCCCGCCTTCATGTTCTGCATGAGCACCGCCGTCGACAGCACGGCCGGCGAGCGCGAACGCCGTTCGCTGGAAGTGCTGATGGCGCAACCGGTGCGGCCGGCCGACCTGATCATCGGCAAATGGCTGGCGGCGTCGCTGCTGTCGATCGTCGGCATCACGCTGGAACTGGCCATTGCCCACGGCATCCTGAAGTGGCTGCCGCTCGAGGAAATCGGGCTGTCGTGGCGCCTGGGCTGGCGCGACCTGGCCATGGTGTGCCTGGCCTCGGCCACCTTGTCGCTGTTCGCGGCGGCGCTGGAAATCGCCCTGGCCATCAATGCCCGCTCCTTCAAGGAAGCGCAAACCCTGGTCAGCTTCACCATGATCGTGCCGCTGGTGCCGGTCATCGTGGTGCCGATGATGAACCTGACCAATTCCTGGTGGATGTACATGGTGCCCGTGCTGTCCAACCAGACCTTGCTGCGCGAGCTGGCCAAAGGCCAGAGCATCGGCATGCTGCCCTTCCTGCAAACCTTCTTCAGCAGCCTGCTGCTGGCGATGCTGTGCGTCTGGTATACCGAGCGGCGCATGAAGAGCGAGAAATACATGATGACCGTATAATGCCCGGACGCATTTTTACGGAGATGAGCAATGGAAGTCAAAGTCAGCTGGAATGGCCCCTCGGGCATGAGTTTCCGCGCCCAGACGGGTTCTGGCCACATGGTTGCCATGGATGGCGCACCGGAGGGCGGCGGCCATAACCTGGCGCCGCGCCCGATGGAGATGGTGTTGCTGGGCACCGGCGGCTGCACCGCCTATGACGTGGTGCTGATCCTGAAGAAGGGCCGGGCCGACGTGCGCGGCTGCGACGTGACGCTGCAAGCCGAACGTGCCGAGACCGAGCCGAAGGTGTTCACCAAGATCAACTTCCACTTCATCGTCACCGGCAAGGACTTGAAGCCGGAAGCGGTGGAGCGCGCCATCACCCTGTCCCACGACAAGTACTGCTCGGCCAGCATCATGCTGGCCAAGACCGCGCAGATCACCCACAGCTTCGAGATCATCGAAGCCTGAGTACCAGCGCGGCCAGATACAGGCCGGCCCCGAACACCATATGGTTGGTCAGGCTGCGCAGGCAATTCTTGACCGGCGCCGGGGTCTTGCTGGCCGCGAAGCCGAGGCCCATCGCGGGCTGCATCACGAACAGCGGTGCGCCGACCGTGGCGATGCCGACCGCCAGCGCCGGCGCCAGCGTCGGCTGCAGCAGCCAGCCATTGCCGGCCACGGCCACCAGCGCCGCGGCAAACGCCACGCCGGTCGCGTAATGCACGGCCCAGCCGAGCGCCGCTTCGCCCGCCACCGCCGGCGCCGCGGCAATCGAGGCGTGGGTAAAGCGTCCCTGCAACAGGTGCCCGGCCCAGCGGCCGACGAAGGCCATGTTCATGGTCTTGACGCCCATGCGCTTGAGTAAGGCCAGCCACAGGTCGAACACGACGGTGGCGCCAAGGCCGATCAAGATGATTTCCATTGCAATCTCCCAGGTTGATGGGCACACTGTAGAAGTTGAAGTCAACTTCAAGTCAAGGATTTTTGATGGATATCGCCGAAGTCGCACAGCGCACGGGCATGGCTGCCTCCACCTTGCGCTATTACGAGAAAAAGGGCTTGATCAAGCCGGCCGGCCGCAATGGCTTGCGGCGCACGTACGCGCCCGGCGTGCTCGACACGCTGGCCCTGATTTCGCTCGGCCAGTCAGCCGGGCTGTCATTGGATGAGATAGGGGCGATGTTCACGCCCGACGGCGGCACCGCCATCGACCGCGGCTTCCTGCTGGCCAAGGCGGATGAGATCGACGCGCTGGCCAGGCGGCTCAAAGCCATGAGCGAAGGCTTGCGCCACGCGGCCGCCTGCCCTGCGTCCAGCCACGCCGAGTGCCCGACATTCCAGCGCCTGCTGAAAGCCGCCGCCTCCGGCGCCCTCGCGCGCAGCCTGCAAAAACACTGAACTTTCCGGCCTTGCGCCGAAGGCCGCCGCGGTCTTTTAGATGTAGTAAGTGGTCGAGGTCATGACCTTCGACATGGCTTTCATGGCCAGCTGGATCGGCAGCGGGGTCTTTTCGGCGCCCATCTCTTCCGCCGCCTTGCCATGGGCGATTTCATCGGTGCGCATCTGTTCGACGATCGCGCGCGACTTGGCGTCCTGCGGCGGCAGCTTGTCGAGGTGGCTGGCCAGGTGGGCTTCAACCTGGCGTTCGGTCTCCACCACGAAGCCCAGGCTTTGCTTGTCGCCCGTCAGCGCGGCGGCCGTGCCCAGCGCGTAGGCGCCCGCGTAGAACAAGGGATTCAGGAAGCTTGGCTGCGAGCCCAGCTCCGACAAGCGTTGCGCGCACCACGCCAGGTGGTCTTCTTCTTCGCGGCTGGCCTTCTCGAATGCCGCGCGCGCTTCGTCGCTCTTGGCAAAACGCGCCTGCGAGTTGTACAGCGCCTGCGCCATCACCTCGCCCACATGGTTGACGCGCATCAGGCCCGCGCTATGGCGGTGCTCCTGCTCCGTCATCTCCGCATCGGCCGCATGCACGGCGGGACTGGGCCGCGATGCCGAATGCACGCCAGCCAGCACGCGCAGCGCCTTGTCGGCGCCAGTGATGAAACGGTCGAGGGGATTGTGGTAGCGGTTCATGATGGTAGGTCCAGCTGGTTCGGAAAACCACATTATAGGCCCGCCGTGCTCAGGCCCCCTCGCGCAGGATGCGCTGTTTCTCCAGCCAGTCCGCCACCGGCCCGCGCGCATCGATCTTCGAAATGTCCTTCGCCACGCCCAGGTTCAGTCCAAGCAGGAAAGGGATCGAGTCCACCGGCACTTCCGGAAAATAGTCCGCCATCGCCCGCATGAAACGCGGCGACTCCAGCACTTCCACCACCTTGGCGCCGCTCATGAACTGCAGGATGCTGGTCATGCTGTGGCCCGGCCCGATGCTGCGGTAGATGAAGCGGTTGAAGGCCTTATCGAGCGCCTTGAAATCAAGCTGCTCCTTGGTCATCAGGCCGGCCAGGTAATACAAGCCGATCGCCGTGCGGAAAAAACCGCTCGATTCGCCGGCACTCAGGCCGCAACGGGTCACCGTCAATATTTTTTCCTGCACGGCAACGTCGAGCTTGGGATGGTGTACTTGCATATTTGTTCCTTGCGCCAGGGTATCAACCTTGTTACCCTTGAAATTTTAGTGCTAAACCAACACCGGCGCACCCCCGTTCCCCGGAAAGTGCGTCCTGGGGCGCCGAATGTGCAGGCTATCGCATATGAGCAACCGATATGTCGCGCATTCAATACAATGCCATCATGTGAAAAGGGGTTAGCGGAGTCAACATGGAATTGCGCATCAAGAACTTGTCAAAGACCTATGCCAACGGTGTCGTCGCGCTCGACAATGTGTCGCTGACGATTCCCGCCGGCATGTTCGGCTTGCTGGGCCCGAATGGCGCCGGCAAGTCGACGCTGATGCGCACCCTGGCCACCCTGCAGGAATGCGACGCCGGCTCGGTCTTTTTCGGCGACCTCGACGTGCTCGATGAAAAGGATGAAATCCGCCGCCTGCTGGGCTACCTGCCGCAAGACTTCGGCGTCTACCCCAAAGTCACCGCTTACGAGATGCTGGACCATTTCGCGGTCCTGAAAGGCTTGTCCCACCGCGCCCGCCGCCGCGAAGTGGTCGATGGCCTGCTGCAGCAAACCAACCTGTTCGAAGTGCGCCACCAGCGCCTGGGCGGCTTTTCCGGCGGCATGCGCCAGCGCTTCGGCATCGCCCAGGCCCTGCTGGGCGATCCGAAACTGATCATCGTCGACGAGCCGACCGCCGGCCTCGACCCGCAGGAGCGCGTGCGTTTCCACAACCTGCTGTCCGACATCGGCGAAGAGCGCACCGTGATCCTGTCCACCCACATCGTGTCCGACGTGGCCGACCTGTGCGCCAACATGGCCATCATCAACAAGGGCAAGCTGCTGGTGGCCGGCGCCACCCAGCAACTGATCGACGACGTCAGCTGCAAGATCTGGGCGCGCTTCGTCGACAAGAAGGAGCTGGCCTATTTCCAGCAGCGCCATGCCGTGATTTCGACCCGCCTGATGTCGGGCCGCACCCTGATCCACGTCTACAACGACGATGACCCGGGCGACGGCTTCGAGGAAGCATTGGGCGACCTGGAAGACCTGTACTTCGCGACCATCCTCGGCCGCCACGACGTCGGCAACGCCTGCGACTGACCGGGGCCGCCCATGTTTGCCATCGCCCTCTTTGAAGCGAAACAGCGCCTGAAGCTGCTCTCGACCTGGGTCTATTTCGCCATGTTCCTGCTGCTGGCCGTGCTGTGGATGGCGGCCGCCGGCGGCGTGTTCAAGGAAGCCATCGTCACCTTCGGCGGCCGCGTCTTCATCAACGCGCCGCGCTCGATCATGCTGACCAGCTCCTTCCTGGGCTGCATGGGCGTGATCATCATCGCCGCCGTCATGGGGCGCTCGGTGCAGCAGGACTTCGAGTACGAGACCCATCACTTCTTCTTCTCCGCCCCGATCCGCAAATACCAGTACATGCTGGGCCGCTTCCTCGGCGGCTGGCTGGTGCTGTGCGTGGTGTTCGCCTCGATCCCGCTCGGCGTCTGGCTCGGCACCCAGGTGCCGGGCATCGATCCCGAGCGCCTTGGGCCATTCCAGCTGTCGCACTACCTGCTGCCCTACACGCTGTCGCTGCTGCCCAACCTGTTCATTTTCGGCGCCATCTTCTTCGTGCTGGCCGCGCTGACGCGGCGCATGCTGCCGGTGTACGTTTCCAGCGTGGTCATGCTGGTCGGCTATATCGTGGCGCCGGGCCTGGCGCGCGACCTCGATTACAAGACGCTGGCGGCGCTGATCGACCCGTTCGGCACCACCGCCGTCATCCGCCTCACCGAATACTGGCCGATCGCCGAACGCAATCTGCGCCTGGTGCTGCCGGAAGGGGTATTCCTGCTGAACCGCGCGATCTGGTCGTCGTTTGCCCTGGTAGCGCTGCTGCTGGGCTACTGGCGCTTCCATTTCATCAGCACCGTCGATAGCGGCGCCGCGGCGCGCAGCGACAACGGCATGCCGGCCCCCCTGAGCCAGGCCGCCGCCGCCACCAGCGAGCAACCGGACTTCAAGGCACGCAACCTGGGTTTGCTGCTGCTGCGATTCAGCTACCTCAACCTGCGCGAAACCACCAAGAACATCTATTTCTTCGTCATCGTGCTGGCCGGGGTGCTGACCATGTACGCCGGTTCGCTGGACATGGGATCGATGTTCGGCACCGGCACCTATCCGGTCACCTACCTGGTGCTGGAAATGGTCAGCAACACCTTCTCGCTGTTCATGCTGGTGGTGACCACCTTCTATGCGGGTGAAATGGTGTGGCGCGAGCGCGAGCACCGCATGGCGCAGATGCTCGACGCCTTGCCGGTGCCAAGCTGGCTGCCGATCCTGTCCAAGCTGTTCGGCCTGGTCGGCGTGCAGGCCCTGCTGCTGCTCATCGTCATGCTGGTCGGCATGTCGATCCAGCTGTTCAAGGGCTACTTCAACCTGCAGCCCGGCCTCTACCTCACATGGCTGTTCACCGTGCAGTTGCCCACCTACGCGCTGATCGCGGTGCTGGCGATCGCCACCCAGGTCCTGGTGAACCAGAAGTACGTGGCCTACTTCGTGATGGTCATCTACTACGTGGCGACCCTGACCATCGCCGCCCTGGGCCTGGACCATCCGATGGTGCTGTACGCGGTGACGCCGGACCTGCCCTATTCCGACATGAATGGCTTCGGCCACTTCATGGTGCGCGAGCGCTGGTATGAGCTGTACTGGGCCGGCGCCGCCGTGATGCTGATGGTGCTGACCGTGGTGTTCTGGCCGCGCGGCACCAACGAGGAATGGCGCCAGCGCGCCAGCCTGGCGCGCCACGCGCTGACGCTGCCTGTGCTGGGCAGCTTTGCCTTCGGGCTGGCATTGTTCCTGGGCGCAGGCGCGGTGCTGGCCTATAACCTGTGCGTGGGCGACTTCAAGACCCGCTTCACCAAGGATGCGCTGCGTGCCGACTATGAGCGCAAGTACAGGCAAGTGCTGGACGTCGCGCAGCCTCGCATCACCGATGTGCGCCTGGGCCTGGACATGTACCCCGAACAGCGCACGCTGAAAGTCAAAGGCCGGTACCAGCTGGAGAACAAGACGCCGCAGCCGGTCAACACGATTTACGTGCAGCAGGATCCCGACGCCGACTTGCAGCCGCTGCGCTTTGGCCGCGCCGCACACCGCGTGCTGAACGACCGGGAACTGGGTTTCTACAGCTATCGGCTGGAACAGCCATTGCAGCCGGGAGAAAAGGTCACGCTGGATTTCGTCCTGAGCTACGAACCGAAGGGCATCTTCAACCTGGGCAAGACCACCCCGGTGCTCAACAACGGCACCTTCTTCAACAATACCGTGCTGCCGCACATCGGCTACCAGCGCCATGCCGAGCTGACCGATCCGCGCGACCGCAAGAAACATGGCTTGCCGGCGCAGGAACGCAAGCTGCCGCGCGACGACCCGAAAGGCTTGTCCAGCAACTACCTGGGCACCGACGCGGACTGGGTCAGCTTCGAAGCCACCCTGGGCACTTCCGGCGACCAGACCGCGGTGGCCCCCGGCACCCTGGTGAAGGAATGGCGCAAGCAAGGGCGCCGCTACTTCCATTACCGGATGGAGCAGCCGATCCTGAACTTCTATGCCTTCCAGTCGGCGCGCTATGCCGTCAAGCACGACTGGTGGCAGGACGTCGGCATCGAAATCTATTACCACCCGGGCCATGAATACAACCTGGACCGCATGGTGAAGGGCGTCAAGGACTCGCTCGACTATTACACGCGCAACTTCAGCCCTTACCAGCACAAGATCGTGCGCATCGTGGAATTCCCGCGCTACGAGCGCTTCGCGCAATCCTTCCCCAACACCATCCCCTATTCGGAAGCGGTGGGCTTCATCGCCAAGGTGGACGACAAGAACCCCAAGGATATCGATTATCCGACCTATATCACGGCGCATGAAGTGGCGCACCAGTGGTGGGCGCACCAGCTGGTGGGCGGCAATACGCGCGGCGCCACGGTGCTGAGCGAGACATTGGCCGAATACTCGGCGCTGATGGTGATGAAGAAGAGCTTCGGGCCGCAGCGCATGCGCCGCTTCCTGCGCTATGACTTGAACAAGTACCTGTTCGGCCGCGCCACGGAAAACAAGCGCGAACTGCCGCTGGCGGACAATGAAGACCAGGGCTACATCCACTACCACAAGGGCAGCCTGGCCATGTACCTGCTGGCCGACATCGTCGGCGAGGACAAGATCAACGCCCTGCTGGCCGAGCTGCTGCGCCAGTATTCGTACCATGCGCCGCCCTACCCGAGTGTGACGGTGCTGGTGGATGGCTTGCGCCGCATCGTCCCGCCCGAGCAGGCATACCTGGTCGATGACTTGTTCAATTCCATCGTGCTGTTCGACAACCGTGTGGTCGCGGCTACCGCCGAGAAGCGCGCCGACGGCAAGTACGACGTCACGCTGACCGTGCATGCCGCCAAGCTGCGTTCCGATGAACTGGGGGCCGAACAGGAAGTGCCGGTGCGCGACCTGATCGAGATCGGCGTCGACGACAAGGATGGCAACGCCCTGCTGCGCGAACGCAAGCTGATCGACCGCAAGCAGACGACCTTCCAGCTGGTGGTCAGCGGCCGCCCGGACAAAGCCGGCATCGATCCGGACAATAAGCTGATCGACCGCAAACCGGACGACAATATGGGCAGTGTCGAGACCACGTCGCGCTAACGGTTAAGCAACGCACAATGTGTGCCGCCCATGGTTGCTACGCTTTCAGTCAACTTTGAATGCGAGGCAACCATGGGTATCCTAAGCAAGATTTTCCACAAGATTTTCCCGTCGTCGCACCAAGAGGCCGCCCCACCGCCGGCCTCTGGTGCGCCTGTCACGGCCGGCGGTTCCCAGCAGTCTGCCAGCCCTGGCGCCGCCCCGTCGGTCCAGCGCGCGCAGCCGCCGATGCAGCAGGTGGACGTTGAAGCCATCCTGAACGAAAAGGCCGCGCGCGCCGGCCAGCCATTGAACTGGCGCTCGTCGATCGTCGACCTGCTCAAGCTGCTGGACCTCGATTCCAGCCTGCAGGCGCGCAAGGACTTGGCGCAGGAATTGCACTACACCGGCGATACCGGCGATTCCGCAACCATGAACATCTGGCTGCATCAGCAAGTCATGCGCAAGCTGGAAGAAAACGGCGGCAAGGTGCCGGCTGAACTGAAGAGTTAAAATGGTTGGATGAACCCAACCCGACGCGCGCTTGCCGGCGCTTTACTGGCAACCTGCACCCTGCCGCTGCATGCCGCCGACCAGACGTACGGCACCCATGGCATGGCCTTGTTCGGCGGGCGGGAAGGCATGTATGCCTCGCACCTGCCGATGTTCCATGCGCCGCACGACTACCAGATCATCCTGCAAATCCATCTGGCCGACCCGGCCACCGATGCGGCGCTGCGCAAACGGCTCGAGGCCGACGATGCGCTGTGGACCATCGATCCGGAAAAATTCGAGATCAGCGGCCTGGCGCCGGGCGCGGCCAAGCCGCGCACCCAGTTCAAGGGAGACCTGGTGCAGGGCCATTTCGAACGCGGCGGCAAGACCCAATACCGCGCGGCCAAGGTGGTGATCGACAAGGTGCTGGTGTTCCGCCAGCTGGACGACCGGCCGCGCGACGCCGTCATGTCGCGCTACATGCAGGTGGGTAGCGGCCAGCGGCGCTTCCTGGTCAAGGAAATCGACGCCCGTCCCGACTTCGACCACATCGTGGTTTACCGCGCGGCGCCGGGGGCGCGCGCCACTCCCATCCAGGTGCGCAAATGGGGCATGAAACCGGCCGGCAACGATGCGCTGGCGATGGCGCTGAAAGCGAATATGGCGGCGATCGGCGGCACCATCTACTTCGAGACCGGCGACCTGCGATGAGCGTGCCACCGGCATATATGGGCCTGTGGCGCCGCAAGGGCATCTGGCGCGCCGATGGCAGCAGCGACCTGGTGACGCCGGTGTGGTGGTTCCAGGCCGCCGATTTCCATATCGACCTGCGCATTCCCGCCGACCGCAAGGCCATGACCGGCTTTGCCGGGATCACCGTGGTCGAGGGCGAGCGCTGCGAATGGCGGCCTGAGATTGCCTACCCTTTCCTCAGCCCGGAACCCGATGCGGGCTGGATGCGCTTCGACAGTGCCGACGCACTGCACGAAACCGGCCTCGATGGCAGCTACCAGGAAGACTGGTGGCGCGAAGCGTGCGCGCCGGCCTCCGGCAGCCGAAGCGAGCTCGACGATGGCCGCATCCAGTATGAAATCGCCTGCGGCGGTTTCCTGGCCCGCGCCACCGGCAAGCCGCACAAGGCGGCCGACATCACGATCTGGCAGCGCACGGCCGCCGGCCTGTGGCGCGTGATCGCCTCCACCACGGCGGCGCGCGAAAACGTGACGGTGGAAACGCCTTAAAGGCTTAACAGGCTGCCGCTGCGGAACGGCTTGGCGCCGGCGATCTTCGCCACATTCATGCCGCGGATGATGTAGCGGTGCGACAGGCGGGTGAACAGCACGCCGTCCACCTCGGCAGGCAGCGGCGTCGTCGCGCCGCTGACCGGATCGATCAGGTCGGCGATCACGTCGCCCGCGCGCACGGCCTCCCCCACTTCGCGGCGGTACACCAGCATGCCGGCATGCGGCGCATCCAGGCGCTGGGTGCCTTCCAGCGGCGTCGGCGTGCAGCCCTGGGCCGGCACCTCCACCGCGCCGGCATCGAGCATGCCGCGCACGTGGAGATAACCGATGATGGCGTCCGCGTCGCGCGCGGCCAGTTCGTAGCTGACCGCCACCTCGCCGCGCAATTCCACGGTGGCAGCCATGCAGGCCGACGGGATCGGGAACTGCGGCCCGAAATGGGCGGCCAGGTCCCACCACAAGCGGCTGCAGGCTTCATCGAACGGTTCGCCGCCGGCGCCGGTGGTGTGCAGCACGGCGCAGGCGCCCATCAGGTTGGCCAGCGGCTGGGCGACCTCGCACAGCGAGGTGCCGACGTACAGGTGCAGTTCGCCCTCGTTCTCGCAATGCAGGTCGAGCATCACGTCGGCGTCGATCGCCATTTGCAGCAGGGTTTTCTTGAGCGTGGTGGCATCCGAGGTGGGCTGCCACTGCGCCACCAGTTCGCGCAAATGGCGGCGGATGGTGCGCACGTTGGCGTCGGCATCGCTGCCCAGCTGGCCGGCCAGGCGCGCCTTCAACTGCTCGAAATAATGCGGGTAGCCACGGTTGAAATTGATGCCGTTGCTGAGGTCGAAACGCCCGAAGGGACGTTCATTGATCACTTGCGCCAGCCCGATCGGATTGGCGGCCGGCACCAGGATCACTTCCCCGCCCACCTTGCCCGCCGCATCCAGCGCCGTGAGGCGCTTGCGCAATGCCTGCGCCACCAGCATGGCGGGCACTTCGTCGGCATGCAGCGCGGCCTGGATATAGGCCTTGGGCCCGCCCGGCTTGCCGAAGTGGTAGCTGGTCAGTTCATAGTGCGCCGTGCCGTGCGGCGCGGAGATGCGGTGGGTGATGGTTTCCATGTCCGCCATCCTACCAGTTCATCAGGCAAGGCGGCACCAGCAACAGCAGCGCCAGCACCAGATAGATCAATTGCAGCGGCACCATCCAGCGCGCCCAGGTCAGCCATGGGATGCGCGCCAGCGCCAGCACGCCCACCGTGATGCCCGAGGTCGGGATCATCGGGGTGGTGAACTCGCCGAACTGGAAGGCCAGGATGGCCGTTTGCCGCGTCACGCCGACCAGGTCGGCCAGCGGCGCCATGATGGGCATGGTGAGCGCCGCCTGGCCGCTGCCGGAATGGATGAAGAAATTGATCACCGACTGGATCAGGAACATTTTCTGCGCCGCGAACACCGGCGAGGACGATGCCACCAGCGGCATCAGGCCATGCAGCATGGTGTCGATAATGTGGGCGTCGCGCGCCAGCACCATGGTGGCGCGCGCCAGGGCGATCACCAGCGCGGTGCCGACCAGGTCCTTGGCGCCTTGCACGAAGGCGGCCACGGCGTCGTCGGCGTCGAGGCGGCCGACCAGGGCGACCACCACGGTCATGGCCAGGAACAGCGCGCCGATCTCTTCGATGAACCAGCCGAACTTCACCACGCCGAACACCATGCCGCCCAGCGTGGCGGTGAAGATCCACAGCACCAGGCGGTGGCGGTTGGTCATGCCTTCGAAGCCGCTGAAATCGACCACGCCTTCGGCGCGCTTTTCAATGTCCAGCAAATGGGTCGGGCTCTTTTCCGGATGGCGCTTGATGCGCGCCGCGTACCACATCAGGAAGGCGATGGTCACGGCGGTGGCGATGCACCACACGATGACGCGGTAGCCGATGCCGGAAAACAGCGGCACCCCGGCAATACCCTGCGCAATGCCGACGTTGAACGGGTTCAGGAAGGCGGCGCAGAAGCCGACCTGCGAGCCGAGGAAGGGGATCGAGACGCCGGTGATGGTGTCATAGCCGAGCGCCAGCGCCAGCGGCACGAAGATCAGGACGAAGGGAATCGCTTCCTCGTTCATGCCGAAAGTGGCGCCGCCGATCGAGAACAGCGTGACGAAGACCGGGATCAGGGCTGCGCGCACCAGGCGCGAACTCGAATGGGCCTTGGCGATGGACTTGATCATGGCATCGATGGCCTGGGTCTTGTGCAGCACGTTGAAGGCGCCGCCCGTCAGCAGCACGAAGCCGATGATCAGTCCCGCTTCGGCAAAGCCCTTGATCGGCGCCATCAGGAAGGCCGCCAGCCCTTGCGGCTTGCTTTCGACGTAGTGGAAGCTGGCCGGGTCGACCAGTTGCTTGCCGTTGACCAGGTGGGTCTCGTACTTGCCGCCCGGGACCAGCCAGGTGGCCAGAGCGATCAGCGCCAGGATGATGAACAGCAGGACGAAAGTATTGGGGAGCTTAAGTCTCTTCATGGGTTGGCGAACAGGTAATTGCAGCCCGGGTCCGCCGGGTCGCGGGCCAGGATGCGGTCGTACAGGCCGGTGCGCTCGGCAACGATGCGCTCGAAGTCTTCCTGCAGCAGCAGGCGCGCGGCCACCAGCCGTTCCGCGGCGGCGCGGGTGGCGGCGACGAAGGCATCGCGGTTGGCGTAGCGCGCTTCCAGGCTGGGGCGCGGGTCGCTGGCGGCCTTGCGTTCGGCTTCCGTGCGGGCGAAGGGGACGAAGCTGCCGTCGAAGCGCGAGGTGGCCCAGCCGAAGCCGGTTTCCGGTGCGCGCAGGTTCCAGCCGGTGTGGGTGCCGAGCGGCACCTGCATTTCCACCAGGCGCACCCCGCCGCGGTCATTGCCGTCCGCATCGGGCGCCGGCACGCGGGTCTCGAAGGCCATCTTCTGGATCGGCGGCACGATGTCCGCAATCCCCTGCGACAGGAAGCGCGCACCGTGGTCGAGGCGCGGCTGGCGCAGGTTCTGTTCCGGTGCAACGAGGCCCGGCACGGCGGGAAACGCCTTGCGGTAAGCCTCCACCGACACCAGCGTGCCTTCATCCAGGCGCGGGTAGGCGCTGGCCGGCGGCGGCGTGCCCTTGCTGGTCCAGCCGTCCAGCGCCAGCATCAGGGCGCGCATCGCCAGATAGTGGTTGGTGGTCGAGACGCAGGCAGTGAATGGCGCGCGGCTGCGCGAGCGGCCGACGTAATGCTGGGCGCCCATGAAGCCGTACACGCGCACGTTGGCGGCGGGCGGCACGTCGCCCACGCCATCCGGCGCGGTGGTCAGCAGCGAAGCGCCGCGGTTCCAGAATTCGGTGGACGTGTTGGAAATGACGATCTTCGGCAGCCGGCCATGCCTGTCCTTGGCATGGTCCAGGGTGGAGGCCACGCGGCCGGTCACCGGGTCGCGCGAGGGCATGCTGGTGAAGGGGAAGGCATCGGCCGGGTAGTCGTGCTCCTCCAGCATGGAGGGATGGCGCGTCGGCTGCACGAAGCGGCTATTGAAGCCTGCCGAGCCGCCGGCGCCGGGCACGTGCAGGAAGGCGCCATCAAACACCAGGCGGCCCTGCTCGTCCACGTTCAAGCCATCGTGCAGCATGCGGCCGATCAGGCGCGCCGACTGGCTGATGCCGAAGATCAGCACTGTCTTCGGCGGCGTCGCGCCCTCGACCGGGTTGTCGCGGAAGTAGGCCAGCAGGTCGCGGATGCCGGCCAGGCCGGCGCCGGTGACGCGCGGGTCCTTGGCCTCGTAACGCACTTCGTAAATGGTGCCGGGCTGGAAGCCGCCCTGCAGCTTGATGCGGCCCGGGCCGCCCGGCTGTTCCGGCGCGACGAATTGCCAGCGTTCGCGCTCGACCGGGCGCCGGATGTCGCCCTGGCGCGTACGCTGGGTCAGCACGGCATTGGGGTCGTCCGGCGTGGCCGGCTCATAGGTCAGCCCGCGCATGCCGGCATACGTGGCCACCTCCGCCGCCGCGTTGACGATGAATTCGTTGGCCACCATGCCGCGCGTCCCCTTCACCACCGGTGGCTTGAACACCAGCGGCCGCGCTCCGGCGGGCTGCGGCGCCACATCCCAGGTCCAGGCCGAGAACAGCATGCTGAAGCCGTGGCGCAGCATGAAGCCGTCGCCGGCATCGTCCGCCGTCGTTGGGTCATTGTTCTTCGGGCTCTTGCCGTTGATCTGGCCCAGCATGGCGATGTTGCCGCGGTTGTTGACGTCGTAGACCAGGGTGCCGGTCTTGCCGCTGGCGGGACGCAGCAGCACGAACTCGCTGGAGAAACGCACCATGCCGCGCTTGTCGCGCGGGGCGCGCTTCAGGTCGACGATGGGCAGGTTGGCGACCGCCTTCGGGTTCAGGGCAAAGTAGGCGATGCCGCGCAGCTTTTCGTACTCGCCCGCCTCGCCGAACTTGACGCCCGGCGCGAACGGCACGCGCTCGGTGATCTCGATGCGCTCGACGGCCGCCCGGCCGGCGCCCGGTGCCAGCACGCCCACGGCGGAAACCACGGCTGAAGCGGCGGCAAGAGCCGCCCGGCGGAATTTCTTCATCTGGTCGTAGAAAGTAAAACGGGACCGCGCGGGTCCCGTTGGTTTATTCCGCTGCCGCGGCTTTCTTGGCTGCTGCCTTTTTCGCTGCAGGCTTCTTGGCGGCGGCTTTCTTGGCCGGAGCCTTCTTCGCCGCAGCCTTGGCGGCCGGCTTGGCTGCCGCCTTGGCAGCTGGCGCCGCCTCGGCACCGCTATCCTCCTTCGCGGCCGTCTTCTTGGCTGCCGCCGGCTTGCCCTTGCGTTCTTCGAACTCGAAGCTGATCTTGCCGTCCTTGCCGCGCACCAGGAAGGCCTTGAACGGCCGGCGCGTGCGCTGCGAGATAAAGCCCGGCAGCAAGTCGGTCTTGCCTTCGTTGAGCAGCTTGGCCATCTGCTCCGGCAGGATTTCCTGCTGCAGGATGATACGGCCGGAACGGAAGTCGCAAGTCTTCGGCTTGGCCACCTGGTGTTCGCAGACATAGGCCAGGCCCATCTCGTACACGCCGCCGCCGCATTTCGGGCAAGGGCCGAGCGGGGTCTGGCCGGTGAAGTCCACGCCCTCGCCTTCCTCGCCTTCGTCGTCGTTCTGGCCGAAGTCGAATTCCAGCTTGAAGTTGTTGATGTCCTCGTCGCGCACGATGCGCAGGATGGCCGCGAACGGACGGCCCATCTTGGAGCGGAAGCCCTGCAGCGGACCGATGGTACGGTCGCGCAGCAGTTGCTCCACTTCCTCGATTTCGAACTGGCGTCCGCCCGGCACCTTGGTCATCGAGAATTCGCACTTGGTGCAGGCGAAGCGGCGGTAATTCTCCTTGACCACGCCGCCGCAATTCGGGCACGGCGCCTTCAGCGTGGCGTAATCGCCCGGGATGGTGTCGTCGGTGTATTCCTTGGCGCGCTTGACGATGATCTGGGTCATCTGGGCGATTTCACGCATGAATTCCTCACGCGAGATGCGGCCCTTCTCCATCTGCGACAGCTTGTATTCCCACTCGCCGGTCAGCTCCGGCGCGGTCAGTTCGCTCACGCCCAGGCCGCGCAGCAGCGTCATGAGCTGGAACGCTTTCGCCGTCGGCATCAGTTCGCGGCCTTCGCGCAGCAGGTATTTCTCGCCCAGCAAGCCTTCGATGATGGCCGCGCGCGTCGCCGGCGTGCCGAGGCCCTTGCCGGCCATCGCATCGCGCAGCTCGTCGGAGTCGACCAGCTTGCCCGCGCCTTCCATGGCCGAGAGCAGCGTCGCTTCGGTGTAGCGCGCGGGCGGCTTGGTCACCAGGCCGTTCGGCGTGACTTTCTCGGTCAGGACTTTCTCGCCCTTGGCCACCGGCACCAGGTTGCCACCGCCGCCTTCCTTCTCGTCGTCGCCGGCAACGTCCTTGCCGTAGATGGCCATCCAGCCCGGATTGGTCATCACCTTGCCTTCGGTCTTGAACTGGTGGCCGGCCACTTCGGTGAAGCGGGTGGTCACCAGGAATTCCGCGGCCGGGAAGAACACGGCCATGAAGCGGCGCGTCACCAGGTCGTACAGCTTTTGCTCAGGCTCGGACAAGCCCTTGGGCTGGATGCCGGTCGGGATGATGGCGAAGTGGTCGCTGATCTTGGCGTTGTCGAAGATGCGCTTGTTCGGCTTGACCCAGCCCTTGTCCAGGATCTGCTTGGCGAACTGGTTGTAGTTATGGTTGTCCTTCAGGACTTCCAGCGTCTGCTTGACGGTCGGCAGGTAGTCTTCCGGCAGGTGGCGCGAATCGGTACGCGGATACGTCAGCACCTTGTGCTTTTCGTACAGCGCCTGCGCCAGGCCCAGGGTATTCTTGGCCGAGAAACCGAAACGCGAGTTGGCTTCGCGCTGCAGCGAGGTCAGGTCGAACAGGCCGGGCGACATCG
>CAMLRG010000075.1 GCA_946482335.1 uncultured Duganella sp.
TCGCGGACGTGCGACGCTGGCTGCAGGAATCCCCGTCCTTTAGGGCGGGGAGGACAACGTCAAATCAGAATTGGAAGTAGAGGAATTCCGTCGGTTGGTTCATGCTGAACACGCACACCAGCAGCAAGGCGGCCACCGCGCCGGCATGGCGCAGCGTCCCGCGCCAATGGCGCGACACCAACTGGCGCGTGTTTGGCCCGAACCATGCGGCGATCGAGGCCGTCAGCAGCAGCGGCAGGCCGATGCCGCTGGCCGGTGCCCATTGCAGCCCCGGGCCGCCCAGGGCGTGCGGCAAACCGAGGCCAT
Organism: uncultured Duganella sp.; assembly: GCA_946482335.1. The sequence continues at coordinate 307 of CAMLRG010000075.1, forward strand.
GGAAGCCGGCCATCCCGCCCCAGATTTGCAGGGCGCTCGCCAAGTCTGGTGCGCGGAACGGTACCCAGGCCAGCAGCACCACGAGAAAGGTGAGCGGCCGGTCCCACCAACGCGCCGGGCCGCCACCGAAGCGCTGCTGCAGGACCAGGAACAAGCCATGCATGGCGCCCCAGGCCAGGAAGGTCCAGCCGGCGCCGTGCCAGGCGCCGCCAAGCACCATCGTCAGCATCAGGTTGCGCCGCCGGCGCCATTCGCCATGACGGTTGCCGCCCAGTGGGATGTACAGGTAGTCGCGCAGGAAGCGCGACAAGGTCATGTGCCAGCGCCGCCAGAATTCAGAGATGTTGCGCGCCTGGTAGGGGGAATCGAAGTTTTCGGGCAGGCGCACCCCGAACAGCAGCGACAGTCCGATCGCCATGTCGGAATAGCCGGAAAAGTCGAAGTAGAGCTGCATGCTGTACGCCAGGGTGCCGATCCAGGCATCGAGCAACCGGGGTACGGCGCCTGCGCCGAACACCGGATTGGCGAGCGGGGCAAGATTGTCCGCCACCAGCACCTTCTTTCCCAAGCCGATGGCAAAGATGGTCAGGCCCAAGGCGAGATCCGCGGCCGACAGCGCACGTCCATTACGAAATTGCGGCATCATTTCCGCGTGGTGCAGAACCGGCCCGGCCACCAGGTGCGGAAAGTAGCTCACGAACAGCACATACGGAGCAAAGCGCGGTTCGCGCGCGACGCCGCGCCAGCAATCGACCAGGAAAGCGATCTGGGTAAAAGTGAAGAAGGAAATGCCGATTGGCAGCGGCACTCCGGTCGTGACGCCGAACAGGAAGGCGGCATACTTGAACCAGCCGAGCAATCCAAGATCGAAGGCGAGCGCGAAAGCGAACACCAGCGCGCGCCTGCGGCCGGCAACACGGCACATGGCATCTCCGGCGCAGTAATTGACACAGATCGAGAGCAGGAGCAGCGGCAGGAAGCGCCAGTCCCACCAGGCATAGAAGAACAGCGAGCAGATCGCGAGCCAGGCGACGCCGTGCCGGCGCAACAACTGGTAGCCCGCCAGGACCAAGGGCAGGAACAGGAAAATAAAGGCGAATGAGTTAAACAACATCGGCAGGGACCAGCTCTCGGTAGCAGGCGGCAACCTGACCGGCAACGCGCTGCCAGGTGAATTGTTCGACCATCGCCTGCACGGTGGCGCGCTCCGGCGGGCGGGCCGCCAGTCCCACGATCGCGGCGCGCTGGCCCGCCCGGTCATCCCAGGCCACCTTGCGCAGCATGCCTTCGGCGCCCTCCAGGTGCAAGGCGCTTTCCTGCGTCATCACCACCGGTGTGCCGGCGGCCAGGGCTTCCAGTACCGACAAGGGGAAGATCTCACCTTGGCTTGGCAGCGCCACCACGGCGGCCGCGGCGTAGGCGCTGGCCAGCAAAGGGTCTTCATGGTCCAGCGCCCCAAGCCAGCGCGCCCAGGGCGAGCGCAGTACCTCTTGAAGATAGCCATGTTCTTCGCGCCCGACCGGGCCGATCATCACCAGCGGCAGTTCACTGCCTTCCAGTGCGCGCGCCAGGCCCAGTTGGTTCTTGTAGGGCGACACCGCGCCAACGGTCAATACGAACGGCCCCACGATGCCGGTGCGGTGGCGGAACAATTCAGCCTTGGCGCTGAAAAACTGGCGGCCTATGCCATTCGGGAAAACGCGGATCTTGGCACGCTCGGTGAGGAAGCCGCTCACGATCGCTTCGCGTTCCGCGTCGCCCAGGGCGATCACCAGGTCGGCCAGTTGCAGGGCGCGCTTGGTCTGCGCATAGCTGGTTTGCAGGTTGAAGGAGGAAATGCGGCCTGCCAGGCGGTCCGCCACGCGGGCGCGAAAGCCGCTGTTGCGGTTCCAGGCTGGCGACACCAGCGGCGACAGCACCACCGGCACGCCCAATTCGACCGCCGACTCCACCACCCGGAAGTTGCCGTTGAAGGCGGAGAAGACGTGGATCAGGTCGAACTCCGCCAGTTTCTGGCGTGCCGGATCGACCAGTTCCGCCGACATTGCGGCATCCAGGCGGTTCAGCGCCGAGACCGTTTCGCGCACCTGCACCTGCAGCCCACCTTCGCGCTGGAACAACATGGGATAGGACAGGATTCCGACACGCATAAGTTCCCCCTCATTGCTGCCAGCCCGCACGGCGCAGGATGGCGGCCAGCGGATGCTGCTGCAGCCAGATTGCCAAGCCCCAGCCGAGCGCACCGGCGCCGGCGCCGGCAAGCATATGCGGCAACCCCGGTTCGGCCGGACTGGCGGCGGCAACCGCCACGATGCCGGGCGTCACGGCTGCTACCGCGGCCCATGCACTCTTGCGCGCATTGCCCAGCAAGCTCGCCGGGCCCAGGCCGTAGAGGCGGCGCAGGCAGCGCGCCACCATCCAGCAGCGAAAGGCCAGGCTCAGCGCCACTGCAAGCGCCAGCCACTCCAGGCCAAGCATGGCCGCCGGCACCAGTATCGCGAGGCGCATGGCGACCGAGACGGCATCGATGCTGGTCTGGGCGGCGATATGCCCGGTCGCCACCAGCAAATGGCGCACCATACTGAACATGCTATACAGCGCCGCTGCGCCGCATATGATCCTGATCAAAGGTACGCTGCCCCGCCACTGTTCACCGTACAGCATCACCACAAGCGGTGCGGCAAACAGGCCGGCATACAGGAAGAATGGCCATGCGAGTGCCGTGATGCAGGCCGCTGCCGACAGATAGGCCTGGACGGGATTGCCGCCTTCGCGGGCCTGCCGTGCGAACAGGGGGAACACCACTGGCGAGACGGCACTGGTGACGGCCTGATTGAAGATTGCCAACAGCGATTGCGCTTTCCCAAGCAGCGCCACTTCTTCAACCCCGAGCAGTTTGCCGGCCACCAGGTCGGGCGCCACCACGCCCACCTCGTCGATGGCAGTACCCGTCACGGCCATGCTGCCGGGCCGCAGCAGTTCGCGCACCCCTCGCCACCCGGGGCGCCACGCCATGCCCGGCGGCTGCTGCAGCAGCGCCGCCGCGAATCCGGCCAGTGTGGCGGCAAAGCTGCCCCAGGCCAGGGCGCAAGGACCCATGCCGGCTGCGGCCAGGGCGATGGTCGCCGCGAATTGCACGCAGCAATAACTCATGCTGATGCGCAGTAGCGCGGCGGCGCGCAATTCCCGCCGCAGCATGGCCGTCACCTGGGATGAAAACGGCACCAGCAGAAAGTTCAGGGCCAGGATGTGGAGTACCTCGGCCAGTTGCGGTTGGCGGTAGAAGGCGGCCAGCGGCCCGGCCAGGCTGGCAAGCAGCAGCGCTAGCAAACCTCCCATCGCCAGCGAAATCGTCAGCAAGGCGCGCTGGTCGGATGGCGGCAAGGTCGGCCTGGCCACCAGCAGCTGGCTGGTACCCAGGTCGCGGAACACTTGCGCCAGTGCGGTCAGCACCGCGGCAATCGAATAGACGCCGATTTGCGCCGGCGACAGCAAACGGGCCAGGATCATGGAGGACGCCAGCGCCAGTCCGGCCTGCAGGTATTTCTCGGCAAACCCCAGCGCGAAATTGCGTGTCAGCCCTTGCATCAGGCCAGTCCGTCATAGAAGGCTTCCACCTGGGCGCTTACCACGGGAACGGCATAGCGTGCCTCGACCTCCGCCCTGCCCTGGCGGCCCATTTCCCGGCGCCGCTCCGAATCGTCCAGCAAGGCGGCAATCGAGGTCACGGCGTGGTCGACGTCGCCTGGCGTCAACAACAGGCCGCCGGCGCTGTCTTGCAGGATATCCTCGCTGCCTGGCACGCGCGTCGCCAGGGCTGGCACGCCGCAGGCCATGGCCTCGATCGTGGCGATGCCGAACCCTTCGCGCCGGCTGACCAGTAAATGCAGGTCCATGGCAGGGATGATGTTTTCCACCTGGGACTGGAAGCCCGTGAAGATCACACGCCGGCTCAAACGCTGGCGGCGTACCGCATCGCGCAAGGACGATTCCAGTGGCCCGGTGCCCACCAGCATCAGCTTCAGGCGCGGCCTGCTTCTTGCCAGATGCGCGAATACTGCCAGCAGCTCGTCGGGACGCTTCTGCGCCGATAAACGGCCGACGCAGCCGATCACTTCGTCGTCGTCGCCGATCCCCCATTGCCGGCGCGCCGCGGCACGGCGCCGCATGCAGGGGCGGAAGCGTCCGACATCCACGCAATTCGGAATCACCGCCAGCCTTACGCCGGCTGGCAGCCAGGGACGGTATAGCGCCAGGAAATGGTTCATCGCCGAACCGGAAACGGCGTAGACCCCTTTCACCGCTGCCATCGCCCGCCGCAGCAAGTCGCGCTGCCAGTCGTTGAATTCAGTCGGCGGGAAGGCATTGTGGACGCTGATCACGGCCGGTACGCCGCAGTGCTGCGAAAGCCACAAGGCGCTGGCGCCGTAGGTGGTCCAGCAAAACGCAATATGCACCAGGTCAGGACGCAGGCGCCGCAGGGCTGGCGCAGCAAAGGCCATCGCACGCAAGCGGTTCAGGCGCCGCCACGGCCATTCCTCCAGCAAGGGCGGCACCTTCAAGTCCGCCACTTCCACGCACTCGTCCTGTGCCGACTGGCGCCAGCGCTCGTCACCACGGAAGCGCGGCGGCGCCAGCACGCAATCGTAGCCCACGCCTTTCAGGAAGCGGGCCTCGTCCAGCATCCGCATCTCCATGCCGCCCAGCTCACCGGAGAAACTGGTAATCAGGATGCGCGGCGACGCCGGCCGCCTGGACGCCGCCGCCGCCTCGGCGATATAGCCGCCCAGATAGGCCAGTTCCCAGCGGCGCAGGAAGATGCGTTCGGGCTGGCGCAGCAGCATGGCCGATGCCAGGCCGGCAAGCTCCTGCACATATTTACGCAGCATCCAGCGCGGTGCGCCAAACCATTCCGCGAACTGCCCCGGCCTGGCGAGGCGGCAGGCGCCGCGGCCGTAGCGGCGTGCCCGCGCGATCACCCAGCCGGCGGTCAACTGTGCCGGGCGGATCTGGTGCGCCACCCGCGCCGCCGGACAGAACCAGGACTGGTAACCGGCGCCTTCGAGCAATCGGGTAAAGCTGACTTCCCCGCCCATCGCATAGTCGCCGGCCGCCGGTCCGATCGTTTCGTCGAAGCGGTAGCCATCGCGGAACACTTCGCCGCGCACCGCCATGTTGGCGCCCCAGACCAGGCCAGGGTACACCGGGCCTTCAGGCAGCTGCGGGTCGGTCAAGCCGTAAGTCAAGCCGCAGGGGACCAACCGCAACAGCCATTCCGGCGGCGCCTGTCCCCAGTCGGGCACGATGCTGCCGCCGAAAATCGCATAGCCCGGGCGGTGTGTGGCGGCGTCGGCGTAGCGCAGCAGCCAGTCGCGCTCAGGTGTCGCATCGTCGTCGGTGAAGACGAAAAGACGGGTTTCGGGCCCCTGCATGGCAAGCCCGAGGCCATGGTTGAGGGCGGCGTTCTTGCCGCGGCGCGGTTCGCAGGTATAGTGCAGCGGCAGGCGGCTGGCATAGGACATCAGCAGCTCGCGCGTCCCGTCATCGCTGCCATTGTCCACCACCAGCAGACGCCAGCCTTCTTCCGGGCTGTGCAAGCGGGTATAAGCGTCCAGCACTTTCGGCAAGGTCCCGGCGCCGTTGTATGTCGCCATCAGCACAGTCAGCATGGCATCTCCTCCCTGGAGCTTCCAGTCTAGGCACGCTGCACGCGTCGAAGCTTGCGCTAGCTCAAAGGGCTGGCGCAAGGCTTTGCTGTAATGGATCCATGGCCACCCGCATCCTGCACACGCTTGCTGAACTTGGTGCCGGCAACACTGCCTGGTACCTGGCTGCGCGCGCCCTGCGCTGTCTCGGCTGCCAGGTGTGGCGCTACCAGTTCATGGCGCAACGCGTGCCCGCCAGCGCCATGCGCGCCACGCCGGGCAGCCTGGTGTTCCGTCCGATGACGACCGTGGCGGAACTTCCGGCGGCCTATCCGCGGCCACGCGAAGTGGTTGCCGCACGCCTGCGCCAGGGCGGCTGCAACATCGCGGCCTGGAAAGGCGGGGAGCTTGCCGCGATCTTGTGGTACCAGTTCGGCGCCTATCAGGAAGACGAGGTGCGGGCGCGCTACTGCCTGCCCTCGCCCGATGCCTGCTGGGACTATGACGTCTACGTGGAGCCCCGCCTGCGCCTCGGCACGGCCTTCTGCCGCCTGTGGGACGAGGCCAACCGCCGCATGTACGCGCGCGGCGTGCGCTGGACTTGCAGCAGGATTTCCGCCTTCAACCCGGGCTCGCTGCGCGCCCACCGCCGCATTGGCACGATTGCCCTGGGCAGCGCCACGTTCTTCGGCATCGGGCGCTGGCAACTGATGCTGGCCAACCGCCGGCCCTACCTGCACCTGTCCGGCGGCCCCGACTCCTGGCCCGAGCTGGTGTTCGATACCCGTCGGCTCGAAGAAGGCGCAAGCCCATGCCCGGCTACCTGATCCTGCTTGCCGCGCTCGCGGCCGACTGCCCGCCCTACAGCAAGGGCGGTACCGGGGGCGACTACCACAATGCCGAAGACGCCAAGGGCCTGGCCGTAGTGGAGCAATTCCACTTCGGCCCGCAGGTGGAAGCGCTGAGCCGCGGCATGACAGGCTCGCTCGCCAGCGATATCGGCTATACGCTGGAACACTTCCCCAACCATCCCCGTGCGCTGGCGGCGATGGCGCGGCTCGCCCTGCGCAGCAAGAAGGCGCACGTACCCGGCGCGCGCCACTCGGTGGAATGCTATTTTCAGCGCGCGCTGGCCTACCTGCCCGAGGATGGCGCGACCCGTGCGCTGTTCGGCGCCTATCTGCTGGCGCTGAAGCGCAATGAGGAAGCGGCACAACAGCTGCAGGCGGCGGTCGATGTGCAGCCCGACAATGCGGTGGCCTGGTATAACCTCGGCCTGGCCCATGTGCGCGGCAAATCCTGGCCCCGCGCCTTGGCGGCCGCGCACAAGGCCTACGCGCTGGGCTTCCCCTTGCCAGGACTGCGGCAGCAATTGAAGGCGGCGCACGAATGGCGCGAACCCGGGTCACTTGATGCCGTGATGGCTCATTAAATCGTACAGCGTGGGGCGGCTGACACCCAGCAGTTCCGACGCGCGCGCGATATTGCCGCCGGTCCGGGCCAGCGCTTTGACCATGACCCGGTATTCGGCGGCGTTACGCGCTTCGCGCAAGTCGACGTTCTCGGCTTGCGGCGCGCCCGGCGGCAAACCCAGGTCCTCCAGCGTGATATGCGGCCCCTCGCTCATGATCACGGCACGCTTGATGCAGTTCTCGATTTCACGCACATTGCCCGGCCAGCCATACGATTCGATGGCGGCCAGGGCATCGGGATGGAAAGGCAGTGGCGGGCGCCCCTCGCTTTGCAGGAAGCGGTGGCGGAAATGCTGCGCCAGCAGGACGGCATCGCCAATGCGCTCGCGCAGCGGCGGGACCAGCAGCACGATTTCGCTGAGGCGGTAGAACAAGTCTTCGCGGAAGCGCCCTTCATCGACCATGGCTTTGAGGTTGCGGTGGGTGGCGCACACGATGCGCACGTCGACCGCGATCTCGCTGCGCCCGCCGAGCCGCTCGATGACCCGCTCCTGCAGGAAGCGCAGCATCTTCGCCTGCAGCGGCAAGGCCATATCGCCGATTTCATCGAGGAAGAAGGTGCCGCCGGCGGCCAGTTCGATCTTGCCCAGCGTCTGCCGTTCGGCGCCGGTGAAGGCACCCTTCTCATACCCGAACAGTTCGCTCTCCAGCAAGTGTTCCGGGATGGCGGCGCAATTGATGGCGACCATGCGCCGCTCGCGGCGTGTGCTCAGTGCGTGCAAGCCGCGCGCCAGCAACTCCTTGCCGCAGCCCGATGCCCCCATCAGCATCACGGTGGCGGAACTGGGCGCCACTTTCTCGATGCTGCGGCAGACGCGCAGCATGCCCGGATCGCGCGTCACCAGCCCGGCCAGTGGCGAATCGGCCTCGGTCTGCAGCATGCGCCGGTTGTCTTGCTGTACCGAATGCAGGAAGTACGCGCGCTCGGCCATCAGGCGCAGCATATCGCCATCCAGCGGTTTCTGGTGGAAATCGTAGGCGCCCAGGCCCATCGCCTTCAGCACGTTCTCCCGGTCCTGGTTGCCGGACAGGACGATGACCTTGGTGTCCGGCGCGATCGCCAGCATCTGCTGCAGCAGCAGCAAACCTTCGCGCGCATTGTCCGGCTCCGGCGGCAAGCCCAGGTCCATGGTGACGACAGCGGGCTGGTGGCGGCGCAACTGGCCCAGGGCGGCGTCGCGATTGGCGGCAAGCACCACCTCGTACGCGTCCAGGGCCCAGCGCAATTGCTTTTGCAGGCCCAGGTCATCCTCCACCACAAGCAGCTTCTTCTTGGTCATGGCCCCATGATGCAGCATGCCGCCAGTGGGGCTTTTGAGGCAGCGCAACGCCAAATAGTTTATATTGTTGCCTATTACACGAAAAAGCAGCCCGAAACACCATGAAATTCGATGTTGTGATTGTCGGCAGTGGCCTGGCCGGCCTCTCTGTAGCACTCCACTTGGCGGAAAGCCGCAAAGTAGCCATCATTTCCAAACGCGCCCTGCTCGATGGCGCCAGCAACTGGGCCCAGGGCGGCATCGCTGCGGTGCTGGATTCGGGCGACTCCCATGAACAGCATATCGCCGACACCCTGGTGGCCGGCGGCGGCCTGTGCGACGAAGGCGCCACCCGCTTCATCGTCGAACACGGCCGCGAAGCGATCGAATGGCTGATCGGGCTTGGGGTGCCGTTCACGCGCGACGAAAATGCCGAACTGGGTTTCCACTTGACGCGCGAAGGCGGCCATAGCCAACGCCGCATCATCCACGCGGCCGATGCCACCGGCCATGCGGTGCAGGTGACGCTGGAAGAAAAAGTGCGTGCGCATCCGAATATCAGCCTGTTCGAGCATCACTGTGCGATCGACCTGATCACGACCGACAAGCTCGGTGCGCGCCCCGCCAACTCCCAGCCCCGCTGCCATGGCCTGTACGTGCAGGACGTGAACACCGGCCAGGTCCACACGGTCGCGGCGGAACATACGGTGATGGCCACCGGTGGCGCCGGCAAAGTCTACCTGTACACCACCAATCCGGACACTGCCAGCGGCGATGGCATTGCCATGGCCTGGCGCGCCGGCTGCCGAGTGTCGAACATGGAATTCATCCAGTTCCACCCGACCTGCCTGTACCATCCTTACGCCAAGTCTTTCCTGATCACCGAAGCGATCCGCGGCGAAGGCGGCTTGCTAAAGCTGCCGCCGGAAGCCGGCGCCGCGGCCGGCCAGCGCTTCATGTTGTCGCACGACGAGCGCGCCGAGCTGGCGCCGCGCGACGTGGTGGCGCGTGCCATCGACTTCGAAATCAAGAAGCGCGGCCTCGATTATGTCCACCTGGATATCAGCCACAAGCCGGCCGAGTTCCTGGTCTCGCACTTCCCGACCATCTATGCGCGCTGCCTCGAATTGGGCATTGACATCACCAGGCAGCCGATCCCTATCGTGCCTGCAGCCCACTACACTTGCGGCGGCATCGTGACCGACCTGTTTGGCCGCACCGACTTGCCTGGCCTGTACGCCGTCGGTGAAACCGCCTGCACCGGCCTGCATGGCGCCAACCGCCTGGCCAGCAATTCCCTGCTCGAATGCGTGGTGGTGGGCCGCGCCTGCGCCCAGGACATCCTGTCGCAAGACAAGGAAGGTTCGCCTTACCTGCCCGATTGGGATGAAAGCCGTGTCACCGATGCCGACGAGGAAGTGGTCATCGCGCACAACTGGGATGAATTGCGCCGCTTCATGTGGAACTATGTGGGCATCGTGCGCACCACCAAGCGGCTCGAACGCGCCCAGCACCGCATCGCCCTGTTGAAGGAAGAAATCGACGAATACTACCGCCATTTCCGCATCACCAGCGACTTGCTGGAGCTGCGCAACCTGGTGGAAGTGGCTTCGCTGATCGTCAACAGCGCGCTGCAGCGCCGCGAGAGCCGCGGATTGCATTTCAGCCGCGACTATCCCGCCACGTTGCCGAAAGCATTGCCGACCGTGCTGACGCCGGAACGCCGCTAAGGCACGTTCACTTCGTGCCGCTGGCCGAGGCGTTTCAACTCGCCGCTATCGACCATGCGCTGGAATTCGGCATCGAATTCCTTGCGCAGCGCGTCCGCGCTTGGCCGCTTGGGAAAGGCGAAATACCCATCCTGCACTTCGATCACGCGCGGCAGCATGGCCAGCTGGCCCGACAGGCCCAGCCTGCCCAACACCGGCTCCGTGTTGCGCCGGTTGCTGGCAAACATGTGGGCATGCTGGGCTGCCAGCATTTTCAAGCCGCTATCGACGCTGTTGACGACGTCGACCCGCATCTGCGGCCGCGCCTTGTCGAAGGCAGCCCCGTAGGCCCAGCCGTTGACGATGGCGATGCGCTGGTCCGCCAGCGTGCCATACTCGCCGTTCCAGTCTTGCATGGTGCCCTTGCGGACGTAAAACACCATCTGGTCCCGGTAGAACGGAAGGTTGGAGAACGCCATCAGTTGCTGGCGCTCGAACGTCTTGTACGGCCCCACCAGGATGTCGGCCTTGCCCTGTGCCACCAAGGCCTGGGCGCGCGACCAGGGGTAGAGCTCGAAAATGGCACGGTGGCCCAGGCGCTGGGCGATGAGCCGCACGATTTCCGGGCCAAGGCCGACGATCTCGCCTTCCTGGCCGCGCTCGTAGACGCGTTCGAAGTGGGTGCCGATCACCAGCAAGTCGCGGGCGGATGCCGGCAGGCAGCACAGCAAGGCGAAGACTGCAGCAATGAGCTGACGCATGGTTCCTCCCGATTGGCTGCCCCATGATACCATTTCCGAATGACAAATCCAGCCACCCTGCGCCCCGCCACCACGGCGGACATTCCCGCCATGGACGCCCTCATCCGGCGTTCCGGGATACAGCTCAGTAAAGGTTTTTACACGGATGAACAGGCGGCCGCCGTGACGCACCATGTGTTCGGCGTCGACACCCAACTGGTCGAGGACGGGACCTACTTCGTGATCGAACGCGAGGGCCGCCTGCTGGCCTGCGGCGGCTGGAGCAAGCGCGCCACCCTGTTCGGCGGCGACCAGCACAAGTCCGGGCCCGACCCCTTGCTCGACCCGGCCACGCAGGCGGCGCGCATCCGCGCCTTCTTCGTCGATCCGGAGGTGCCGCGCCAAGGCTTGGGACGGATGTTGATGGAGCATTGCGAGCGCGAGGCCGCAGCCGCGGGCTTCAAGCTGATGGAATTGGCGGCGACCATGCCGGGCGTTCCCCTGTACCGTGCCTGCGGCTTCGAAGGAATCGAAGACATCGCGCTTGCGCTGCCGGGCAATGTGTCGGTGCCATTGTCCCGGATGCGCAAGCGCATCGCATGATCAGCCGTTGAAGGACTTGCCTTCCGCCGCCAGCCGTACCAGCAGCGGCGCCGGCTGCCACGCTTCTCCATGGCGGCCCTGGGCGAACTTCCCGATGGCATCGAGGACGTTGGCCAATCCGACCGTGTCGGCATAGAACATCGGGCCGCCGCGGTAGAGCGGGAAGCCGTAACCGGTCAGGTACACCATGTCGATGTCCGAAGCCCGCAATGCAATGCCCTCTTCCAGGATCAGGGCGCCTTCATTCACCAGCGCATAGACCAGGCGCTCGACGATTTCCTGCTCGCTGACCTGGCGCCGCTGCACGCCGATATCGGCCGCGTGCTGGACGATCATCTCGTTGACGGCGGCGCTCGGGTAGGCCTTGCGGTCGCCTTCCTTGTAGTCATACCAGCCGGCGCCGGTCTTTTGCCCGAAACGGCCCATTTCGCACAGCAGATCGGCGGTCTTCGAATACACCACTTCCGGCTTTTCCACGTAGCGGCGCTTGCGGATATACCAGCCGATATCGTTGCCGGCCAGGTCGCTCATGCGGAATGGGCCCATCGGGAAGCCAAACTTTTCGATTGCCTTGTCCACTTGTTCCGGCAGTGCCCCCTCTTCCAGCAGGAAGCCGGCCTGGCGGAAGTATTGTTCGATCATGCGGTTGCCGATGAAGCCATCGCAGACGCCGGAGACCACCCCGGTCTTTTTCAGCTTCTTCGACAAAGCCATGGTGGTGGCCAGCACGTCCTTGCCGGTGGCCTTGCCGCGCACGATTTCCAACAGTTTCATCACGTTGGCCGGGCTGAAGAAATGGGTGCCGACCACGTCCTGCGGGCGGCTGGTGAAGGCCGCGATCCTGTCCAGGTCCAGGGTCGAGGTGTTGGATGCCAGGATGGCGCCGGGCTTCATCACTGCATCCAGCTTGCGGAATACGGTTTCCTTGACGCCCATGTCTTCGAACACGGCTTCGATCACGATGTCGGCATCGGCGATCGCGGCATAATCGAGCGTGCCGCTGATCAGGCCCACGCGCTGGTCGAACTTCTCTTGCGTGAGTTTGCCCTTCTTCAGCGTGTTCTCGTAATTCTTGCGGATGGTTGCCAGCCCCCTGTCCAGGGCCTCCTGTTTGGTTTCCAGAACCACCACCGGGATACCGGCGTTGGCGAAGTTCATCGCAATGCCGCCGCCCATGGTGCCGGCGCCAATGACGGCCGCCCGGCGGATGTCGCGGACCGGGGTATCGGCCGGCACATCCGGGATCTTGCTGGCCGCCCGCTCGGAAATGAAGGCATGGCGCAGCGATTTGCATTCCGTGGTTTGCATCAGGTGCAGGAAGCGCTCGCGCTCGAACTTCAAGCCCGCTTCGAAATCCATCGTCACCGCAGCCGCCACGGTTTCCACGCATTCCAGCGGCGCAGGGAACGGACCCGCTGCAGCTTTCACGGTATTGCGGCTGAATTGCAGGAACGCCTCATGATTTGGGTAGTCGACCTTCCGGTCGCGCACCTTCGGCAGTGGACGCTGATTGGCGACCCCGGCCGCAAAGGCGCAGGCTTCGGCCACCAGGTCGGCGCCGGCAGGCAGCAGCTGGTCGAACAATGCCGTGCCGGCCAGCTTTTCCGAAAGCACCGGCGTACCGGAAACGATCATGTTAAGCGCCATTTCCAGCCCGAGCACACGCGGCAGCCGCTGTGTGCCCCCGGCGCCGGGCAGCAGGCCCAGTTTCACTTCGGGCAAGGCGATCTGGGCGCCCGGCAGCGCCACCCGGTAATGGCAGCCCAGTGCCAACTCGAGCCCGCCCCCCATGGCCACTGCATGGATGGCCGCCACTACCGGTTTGCTGCAGCCCTCGACGGCCCGGATCAGGCTGTGCAAGGTCGGCTCGGTCAGCGCTTTGGGGGAATTGAATTCCTTGATATCGGCGCCGCCTGAAAATGCTTTCCCCGCTCCGGTCAATACGATGGCCGTGACCGCGTCATCCTCTTGGGCGCGGCGGATACCGTCAATGGCCGCACTGCGGGTTGCCAGGCCAAGCCCATTCACCGGGGGATTATTCAGCGAAATGACTGCAATGGAGCCGTGGACTGCGTAATCTGCGCTCATAGTTCGTCTCTTCCTTCTAGTCTTGTATTGGGCGGAGGTGCCGTGCGGATACTATACCCGAGAAAGTGAACGGTCGTACACTTATCTCGGCCGGCGTGCGGGCGGGATTATAAAGGACTTTCCCCAAATTAATCACTGTTACAGAATCGAAATATTGCAAGTCCTTGATTTAGCTCAGCAATTAGGGTATCCATAAAATACCGACAACGCAATTTTCATATTGCTCAGACATATTTGCGACAGGTGGGGAAAAATTAAAATTCCGCTTGCCATGCGGCAATTCAGCCACTAAGATTCCGTACAGCAAGATCTGAAAAGGGCAAACCACTGGAAACGGTGGGACGCAAAGTCAACGGTCTACCGGGCTTCGGCCCCATGACGGCAGGACTGCCAGACAAAAGTATCCCCGATCATGGGCGTGGCCCATGCCAGGTGTGGTGCAGTCTTCTACCGGCATAGACCGGCGGGCAGTCCTCGTTTTTATTTTTTGGAAAACAGGGACTCGCACCATGAAAAACTTCACCACCATCTCCGCCGCCATCGCTACCGCTTGCGCCACCCTCGCCGCGCCTGCCTTCGCCCAGTCCGAAGACTTCGCCAAGGGCCGCATCATCGTGGAACCGCGTGCCGGCCTGACCGTGGACGAGTTCACCAAGCTGTTGAAGGCCAACGGCGGCGGCAAGGCCCGCAAGCTGGGCCAGAGCAACATCCACATCATCGACGTGGCGCACGGCTCGGAAAAGGCCGTGGCCAACAAGCTCAAGCACAATCCGCACTTCAAGTTCGCCGAACTGGACCAGCGCGTGGCCGTGTCGGCCACCTTCAACGATCCGGTGCTGGGCAGCCAGTGGCACATCGGCAAGATCGGCGCCAACACCGCCTGGGATAATGCCCAGGGGGCCGGCGTGACCGTCGCCATCCTCGATACCGGCGTCGACGGCGCCCACCCGGACCTGGTGCCGCGCCTGGTGGCCGGCTGGGATATCCACGGCAACAGCGCCGACACTTCCGACCTGTGCGGCCACGGTACCGCCGTCGCCGGGGCCGCCGCTGCCGCCGGCAACAATGCGATCGGCGTGTCGGGCGTGTCGGCCCAGTCGAAAATCATGCCGCTGCGCGTGGCCTACCGCGATGCCACCAGCGGGTCCTGCTATGCCTACCAGTCGGTGATCGCCAACGGTGTGACCTATGCCGCCGACCATGGCGCCAAAGTGGTCAACGTCTCGTTTGCCAACTCGTCCAACAGCGCCGCCGTGCAAAGCGCCGGCAACTACCTGAAGAGCAAAGGCGGCCTGCTGTTCACCGCGGCCAACAACAATAACCGCGACGAAGGCTTCGCCCCAAGCACGGCCCTGATCGCCGTGTCGGCCACCGACAGCGCCGACAACCGCTCCAGCTTCTCCAGCTATGGCGCCTTCGTCTCGCTGGCCGCGCCTGGCTCGGCCATCTACACCACCAACCGTGGCGGCGGCTACGGCGGCTGGAATGGCACCTCCTTCGCCACCCCGGTGGCGTCCGGCGCCGCCGCCCTGGTGATGTCGGCCAACCCATCGCTGACTTCCGACCAAGTGCAGAACATCCTGTTCAGCACCGCGGTGGACCTGGGCGCGGCCGGCCGCGACATCTACTTCGGCTACGGCCGCGTCAACGCCGCCGCCGCTGTCGCGGCCGCCAAAGCCGCACCGGCCGCCGACACCACGGCACCGACCGTGTCGATCGCCGCCCCGCTGGGCAACAGCACCGTGTCCGGCCTGGTCTCGGTCAGCGTGAATGCCGCCGACAACGTGGGCGTGGCCCGCGTCGAGCTCAAAGTCAACGGCACCGTGGTCGCTTCCGACATCGCCGGCCCGTTCGGCTTCTCCTGGGATTCGGCCAGCGTGGCCAACGGCATGCACAACCTGGCCGCTGTGGCGTATGACGCCGCCGGCAACGCGGCAACCTCCAGCACCGTGTCCGTGAACGTGTCCAACGCCGTGCAGCCGCCGGTGGCCGACACCGTGGCGCCGGTGGTGGCCATCGCCAACCCGACCGCCGGCTCGGTGTCCGGCACCGTCAACGTGAGCGTGAACGCTTCGGACAACAGCGGCGCGGCCGGCATCAACATGAGCGTCTACATCGACGGCCAGTTGAAGGCGTCCGGCGCCGGTTCCTCGCTGTCCTACAGCTGGAATACCCGCAAAGTGGCTGCCGGCACCCATACCATCCAGGCTGTCGCCAAGGATGCCGCCGGCAACACGTCCACCACCACTGTGCAAGTGACCCGCTGATCTTCAAGCTGAACCCTGTTTTAGCCCGGCTGATGCCGGGCTTTTTTTATTTAGATTCAATATTTAGATTTCGCAAGAAAAGATAATCTCAGGAAATTATTCAAGTCATTGAATTAACGAAGATTTCTTTAATTCCAGACTTAATTGCGACAGCGCCTGAAGTTCTCCAAATTCCGCTTGCCATGCGGCAATTCAGCCACTAAGATTCCGTACAGCAAGATCTGAAAAGGGCAAACCACTGGAAACGGTGGGACGCAAAGTCAACGGTCTACCGGGCTTCGGCCCCATGACGGCAGGACTGCCAGACAAAAGTATCCCCGATCATGGGCGTGGCCCATGCCAGGTGTGGTGCAGTCTTCTACCGGCATAGACCGGCGGGCAGTCCTCGTTTTTATTTTTTGGAAAACAGGGACTCGCACCATGAAAAACTTCACCACCATCTCCGCCGCCATCGCTACCGCTTGCGCCACCCTCGCCGCGCCTGCCTTCGCCCAGTCCGAAGACTTCGCCAAGGGCCGCATCATCGTGGAACCGCGTGCCGGCCTGACCGTGGACGAGTTCACCAAGCTGTTGAAGGCCAACGGCGGCGGCAAGGCCCGCAAGCTGGGCCAGAGCAACATCCACATCATCGACGTGGCGCACGGCTCGGAAAAGGCCGTGGCCAACAAGCTCAAGCACAATCCGCACTTCAAGTTCGCCGAACTGGACCAGCGCGTGGCCGTGTCGGCCACCTTCAACGATCCGGTGCTGGGCAGCCAGTGGCACATCGGCAAGATCGGCGCCAACACCGCCTGGGATAATGCCCAGGGGGCCGGCGTGACCGTCGCCATCCTCGATACCGGCGTCGACGGCGCCCACCCGGACCTGGTGCCGCGCCTGGTGGCCGGCTGGGATATCCACGGCAACAGCGCCGACACTTCCGACCTGTGCGGCCACGGTACCGCCGTCGCCGGGGCCGCCGCTGCCGCCGGCAACAATGCGATCGGCGTGTCGGGCGTGTCGGCCCAGTCGAAAATCATGCCGCTGCGCGTGGCCTACCGCGATGCCACCAGCGGGTCCTGCTATGCCTACCAGTCGGTGATCGCCAACGGTGTGACCTATGCCGCCGACCATGGCGCCAAAGTGGTCAACGTCTCGTTTGCCAACTCGTCCAACAGCGCCGCCGTGCAAAGCGCCGGCAACTACCTGAAGAGCAAAGGCGGCCTGCTGTTCACCGCGGCCAACAACAATAACCGCGACGAAGGCTTCGCCCCAAGCACGGCCCTGATCGCCGTGTCGGCCACCGACAGCGCCGACAACCGCTCCAGCTTCTCCAGCTATGGCGCCTTCGTCTCGCTGGCCGCGCCTGGCTCGGCCATCTACACCACCAACCGTGGCGGCGGCTACGGCGGCTGGAATGGCACCTCCTTCGCCACCCCGGTGGCGTCCGGCGCCGCCGCCCTGGTGATGTCGGCCAACCCATCGCTGACTTCCGACCAAGTGCAGAACATCCTGTTCAGCACCGCGGTGGACCTGGGCGCGGCCGGCCGCGACATCTACTTCGGCTACGGCCGCGTCAACGCCGCCGCCGCTGTCGCGGCCGCCAAAGCCGCACCGGCCGCCGACACCACGGCACCGACCGTGTCGATCGCCGCCCCGCTGGGCAACAGCACCGTGTCCGGCCTGGTCTCGGTCAGCGTGAATGCCGCCGACAACGTGGGCGTGGCCCGCGTCGAGCTCAAAGTCAACGGCACCGTGGTCGCTTCCGACATCGCCGGCCCGTTCGGCTTCTCCTGGGATTCGGCCAGCGTGGCCAACGGCATGCACAACCTGGCCGCTGTGGCGTATGACGCCGCCGGCAACGCGGCAACCTCCAGCACCGTGTCCGTGAACGTGTCCAACGCCGTGCAGCCGCCGGTGGCCGACACCGTGGCGCCGGTGGTGGCCATCGCCAACCCGACCGCCGGCTCGGTGTCCGGCACCGTCAACGTGAGCGTGAACGCTTCGGACAACAGCGGCGCGGCCGGCATCAACATGAGCGTCTACATCGACGGCCAGTTGAAGGCGTCCGGCGCCGGTTCCTCGTTGTCCTATAACTGGAATACCCGCAAGGTCAAGTCTGGCACCCATACCATCCAGGCTGTCGCCAGGGATGCCGCCGGCAACACGTCCACCACTTCCGTGCAAGTGACCCGCTGATATAGTTAAACCCCTGTTCCAGCCCGGCTTCGGCCGGGCTTTTTTATTATCACTCGGAAATTCCAGTTAATCTCCCGCCAAATGCAAGAGATTTAATATCCATTTCTTCGCGACATTAGTTAACCCTTTGATTTGACTGAACAATATTATTCGCTACAATCCTGCAAGCCAACTTTGCACAAATGCTCAGGCCAATTTGTATCAGGACGTAAAAACGGGGAATTTCATTTGCCATACGGAAAAACCTCATTTAATATCCTGCCTGAAGTCTGACAAAGGCAAACCGGGTGAAAGCCCGGGACGCAAAGTCAACGGTCTAACGACGCTTCGGCGTCTACGACGGCTGGACTGCCAGATACACAGGAAGCCTGCAGCTTCCATGTACTCTCCAATCGCCCTCGAGGCGGCCGGCAGTCCCATTTTCTGGAACTTTGAAAACAGGACTCGCCTGATGAAACGAAACACCATTATTTCCCTGATCCTGGCAGCGGCCGCTCCCCTGGCCATCGCCGCACCTGCCGATACCGAGAACGAATATGCCCGTGGCCGCCTGCTGGTCGAGCCACAAGCCGGCATGACCGCCGAGGAATTCGATAAGAGCTTGAAGGCGGTGGGTGGCAGCAACGCCCGCAAACTGGGTCAGAGCAATATCCACATCATCGACGTGGCGCACGGCTCGGAAAAAGCCATTGCCAACAAGCTCAAGCACAACCCCCACTTCAAGTTCGCGGAACTGGACCAGCGCCTGCCGATCGCAGCCGTGCTGAACGATCCTTACCTGGGCAGCGAATGGCACATCAACAAGATCGGCGCCCCG
Organism: uncultured Duganella sp.; assembly: GCA_946482335.1. The sequence goes on from CAMLRG010000075.1 coordinate 19,085, forward strand.
AGCGCCTGGGATAGCACGCAGGGCGCGGGCATCACGATTGCCATCCTGGATACCGGCGTCGACGGTGCCCACCCTGACTTGGCCGCCCGCATGGTGCCTGGCTGGGACATCTACGGCAACACCTCGAACACCACGGACCTGTGCGGCCACGGCACGGCCGTCGCCGGCACCGCTGCCGCCACCGGCAACAATGGCGCCGGCGTCGCCGGTATCGCTGGCCAGGCGCGCATCATGCCGTTGCGCGTCGCCTACCGCGATGCCACCAGCGGTTCCTGCTATGCCTACCAGTCAACCATCGCCAGCGGTGTGACCTACGCTGCCGACCGTGGCGCACGGGTGGTCAACGTGTCCTTTGCCAACTCGTCCAACAGCGCTGCCGTGCAAAGCGCCGGCAATTATTTGAAGAGCAAGGGCGGCCTGCTGTTCACCGCGGCCAACAACTACAACCGCGATGAAGGCTTCACCCCGACCACGGCCCTGATTGCCGTGTCGGCAACGGACAGTGCCGACAACAAGTCGAGCTTCTCGAGCTACGGCAAGTTCGTGTCGCTGGCCGCTCCCGGCACTGCCGTGTACACCACGAGCAAGGGTGGCGCTTATGGCGCCTGGAGCGGGACGTCCTTTGCTTCGCCCGCCGCCGCGGGCGTGGCCGCACTGGTCTTCGCCGCCAATCCGTCGCTCACCGCTGACCAGGCGCAGAACATCCTGTTCAGCACCGCAGTCGACCTGGGCGCCGCCGGCCGCGACATCTACTTCGGCTATGGCCGCGTGAACGCGGCAGCAGCCGTGGCAAAAGCCAAGGGCAGCCAGCTGACCGCTGACTCTACCCGTCCGGTGGTCGCGATTGCCGCGCCGCTGGGTAACAGCACCGTGTCCGGCGTGGTGCCGGTGTCGGTCAACGCCACCGACAATGTCGGCGTGACGCGCGTGGAACTGAAGGCCAACAACACGGTGGTCGCGACCGATACCGCTGCTCCGTTCTCGTTCAGCTGGGATTCCAAGGGCGTCGCGAACGGCATGGCATCGCTGACCGCCATCGCCTACGATGCGGCCGGCAATGTCGCCAGCTCGACGCCGGTGTCGGTCAACGTGGCGAACACCACGAGCACCACCATTACGGCGGACTCGGCCGCTCCGACCGTGCGCGTGACGAACCCGGTCGCCGGCACCGTTGCCGGCAACGTGACGGTCGCCGTGAGTGCATCCGACAACATGCCGGCGAGTGAGCTGGTGATCGCCCTGTATGTCGACGGCGTGTTGCGCGCCCGCGGCACCGGCAGCAGCCTGTCCTACGTCTGGGCGACCGGCAGCGAAGCCAGCGGCAGCCACAGCGTGCTTGCGGTCGCACGCGATAAGGCGGGCAACCTTGGCCGATACACCGTGACGGTGACCAAGCAGTAACAACAAAAACCCGCAGCCAGCTGCGGGTTTTTTGTTGGTGGCGTTGACCGGCTTAATGGCGGCGGCGCCGGTAAGCCATCGCACCCAGGCCCAGGCCCAGCAGGGCGAGCGTGCCTGGTTCCGGTACCGGATCGCCAACCGGGTCATCCGGGTCCTCACAGTCCAGCCGATCGATGCAGCTGCCGCCAACCCACAGGCTTCCGCCCTGCCCATCCCAGCTTTGGACGTGGATGGCCGCGACGCGATTCGGCGAGCCTCCGCTCGACAGTGCATTGAAATCGTCTTCCGTGATGCCATTACCGGTGAGGGTAAAGACTGCCATCGTATTCCTGGCTTGCTCAGTCAGGCCGCCGCTGCCAGGGGGGTGGAAGTCGATCATGAAATCGTAATACCCCCCGGTGCCGTCAGCCTTGAAGGTGTTTTGCGAAATCAGGATCGCTGCGCTCGATCCAGTGCCACCTGGTGTGCCGCTGGTGTAGGTAATCGAGGCCAGGTTCGCAAAATTGCTCGTGTTGAACGACCATTCGCTGATCTTGGCGCCGCCATCGTCGCCGGGAATGATGCCGAAATAGTCCAGCGTCAGCGTGACGGTATTGGCGCCGGCATTGGCAAAGGTTGCCGTCGCAAATGGCGTCCCTGACAGTGGCGGCGTGACGCTGCCGAACCATTGGTTGGTAGTGAACGAGAGCACGACATCAGCTTTTGCTGCCGGTGCGGCAAGGGTCGCAGCGGCGATAACACAAGCCCCCAGCAGTTTCGTCGCCTTGTTTTTCGTTACTTTCATTTTGGATTCCCCCTGTTATTTGGACCTACGTCTTACTCTAAGCATCAACCGTGCCTATTAGTAGCGGTTCCATTGAATCAAAGGGTTACTCTCAGCAGTTTGACTGCGCAGTCATGCATTGTAAAAGTTCTCGACACCATTTCCTTTGAAATCAAGTACTTATTGATTCTTAAAAGATACTTAGATTGCATTCCAGTCACCCGCAGCAAGGCGTGGGCTGCGTTACAATGCGCAGCATATGACTGCTGCCTCCATCCCGTTCGAAAATTCCTTCGCAAGCCTGCCGCCTGCGTATTACACGCGTTTGATGCCGACACCGCTGCCGGCGCCCTACCTGGTCGCGCTCAGTCCATCCGCTGCACAGCTGATCGGCGTCGAGCCGGCCATGCTGGCCACGGAAGAAGGTATCGCCACCCTGGTCGGCAACCGCGTTGCCGAGCGCTCCCAGCCGTTGGCTGCCGTGTACTCGGGCCACCAATTCGGCGTCTGGGCCGGCCAGCTCGGCGATGGACGCGCCATCCTGCTGGGGGATATCGCGACGCCGGCTGGCCCGATGGAACTGCAACTGAAAGGCGCCGGCAAGACGCCCTACTCGCGGATGGGCGACGGGCGCGCGGTGCTGCGCTCCTCCATCCGTGAATTCCTGTGTTCGGAAGCGATGCATGGCCTCGGCATCCCGACCACGCGGGCCCTGTCCGTGGTCGGTTCCGACCAGGGCGTGGTGCGGGAAACGATCGAAACCGCCGCCGTCGTGGTGCGCATGGCGCCGACCTTCATCCGCTTCGGTTCCTTCGAGCACTGGTATTACAACCGCAAGCCTGACGAATTGAAACAGCTGGCCGACTATGTTATCGGCCGCTTCTACCCTGCCCTGCGCGCCGCGGAGAACCCATATGCGGCCCTGCTGGAGGAAGTGACACGCCGTACAGCCCGCTTGATCGCCCATTGGCAAGCGGTCGGCTTCATGCATGGTGTAATGAATTCCGACAATATGTCCATTCTCGGCCAGACACTCGATTATGGACCGTTCGGCTTCATGGAAGGCTTTGACGCCAACCACATTTGCAACCACAGCGACGACCATGGCCGCTACTCGTACGCCAACCAGCCGCAGATCGGCCACTGGAATTGTTACGCGCTGGCACAAGCACTGCTGCCGTTGATCGGGGAGGTGGAAGCGACCCAGGCGGCGCTGGACGTCTACCAACCGGAATTTGCGCGCCACATCGACCAACTGCTGCATGCCAAGCTGGGACTGGCCACCACCGAGGACGGCGACCGCGAATTGCTGGACGGCCTGTTTGCCATCCTGCAGGCCAACCACACCGACTTCACGATCTTCTTCCGCCGCCTGAGCGGCCTGCGCGCCGGCGGCCCGGATGGCGACGAGGCGTTGCGCGACCTGTTCATCGACCGGCCGGCCTTCGACACCTGGGCCGAGGCGTACCGTGCGCGCTTGCGGGCCGAAAACAGCGACGATGCGGCGCGCAAGCTTGCGATGGATCAGGTCAACCCCAAGTACGTGCTGCGAAACTACATGGCACAACTGGCGATCGAGAAGGCGCAAAAGAAGGATTTCTCGGAAGTTGAACGCCTGCTGGCCCTGCTGGCCCGTCCTTTTGACGAGCAGCCGGAAAATGAACACTATGCCGGCTTCCCGCCGGACTGGTCGAGCCAGTTGTCGGTCAGTTGCTCATCTTGAAAGAACGATCATGGATAAAGTAGTCAAAACCGATGCGGAATGGCGCGCCCAGCTCGATCCGATGGAGTACCAGGTGACCCGCCATGCCGCCACCGAGCGTGCATTCACCGGCAAATTCTGGGATCACCACGAGCCCGGCATTTATACCTGCGTCTGCTGCAATACCCCCTTGTTCGAATCGGATGCCAAATTCGATTCCGGCTGCGGCTGGCCAAGCTATTTCAAGGCCCTCGATCCGGCCAACATCATCGAGAAAACCGACCGCTCGCATGGTATGCTGCGCACCGAAATCATCTGCGCGGTGTGCGATGCCCACCTGGGCCACGTGTTCCCGGATGGTCCGCCGCCGACCGGATTGCGTTACTGCATCAATTCGGCGTCGCTGCGTTTCGAACCCACATCCGAATAATATGAAGATTCTTTTCGACCTGTTTCCCCTGATCCTGTTTTTCGCCAGTTATAAATATGCCGGCAGCCACCAGGAGGCCGCCCACGCCATGCTGAACGGCCACTTGGGCGCCCTGGTTTCGGGCGGCGCCATCCCGGCGTCGCAGGCGCCGATTGTCGTCGCCACCATTGTCGGTATCCTGGCTACCGCAGCCCAGGTGCTGTACCTACTGGCGCGCCGCAAAAAGGTCGACGGTGCATTGTGGGTTTCGCTGGTGGTATTCGTGGTATTTGGCGGCATGACGATTTATTTCCACGATGATGACTTCATCAAATGGAAGCCGACGATTATCTATTGGGCGCTTGCCACGGCCATGCTGGTCGCTTACCGCTTCTTCGACAAAAACCTGATTCGCCTGGCGATGGAAAAGCAGGTGCAATTGCCCGAACACGTGTGGGTACGCCTGCACTTCATGTGGATCACCTTCTGGCTGGTGCTTGGCTTTGTTAACCTGTTCGTCGCATTTGTCCTGTTTAAGGCCGATAACGATGCCTGGGTCAATTTCAAGGCGTTTGGCGTCACCGGCTTGATGCTGGTGTTCTTTATCGCCCAGGCTTTTTACCTGTCCAAACATATCAAGGATGAAGCATGAGCGACCCGCGCCTGGCCAAGATCCGCGAGCGCCTGGAAACGGCGCTGGCGCCCGCTGAAATCGAACTCGACGACGAATCCGCGCTGCACGCCGGCCATGCCGGCGCAGCTTCGGGCGGCGGCCATTACCGAGTGAAAATTGTGTGCGCCAAATTCGAAGGTTTGAAACTCGTCATGCGCCATCGTCTGGTGTATGATTCCGTGCACGATATGATGCATAAAGAAATTCATGCATTGGCCATTACCGCACTGGCACCGTCCGAAGTATGATATGCGCGGAGTTTTTGGGAATCCTCAAAGAAGAACCTCAAATCAATTGAATAGTAGAGACATCTCGGCGAACCGCCCCAAAATCCCCGCAATTCAGTAAACTTTCCCCTAGGAATTAAACGAAATGACTTTCAAGCCAGCCCGCTTGCTGCTCGCACTTATCGCCGTTGCCGCCGCACCAGCTTTCGCCCAGAATGCCGCTGTCGTCAATGGCAAAGCCATCCCGACCGCCAAGGTTGACGCCCTGGTCAAGCAAGTCGTTGCCCAAGGCCAGCAGCAAGACACTCCGCAATTGCGCGACATGATCAAGAAGTCCCTGATCGGCCGCGAAGTAATGATCCAGGAAGCGGAAAAGCAAGGCTTCTCCAAGAACAGCGATGTCAAGGCCGCCCTCGAGAATGCCCGCCAGGACATCCTGCTGAACGCCCTGGCAGCGG
>CAMLRG010000076.1 GCA_946482335.1 uncultured Duganella sp.
GGCTCGGTCAGGCCGAAGCAGCCGATCCACTCGCCGGTGGCCAGCTTGGGCAGGTATTTCTGTTTCTGCGCTTCGGTACCGAATTCATGGATCGGCACCATCACCAGCGACGACTGCACCGACATCATCGAGCGGTAGCCCGAATCGACACGTTCCACTTCGCGCGCGATCAGGCCGTAGGCCACGTAGTTCAGGCCAGGGCCGCCGTATTGTTCGGGAATGGTGGGGCCCAGCAGGCCCAGTTCGCCCATTTCGCGGAAGATCGAGGTGTCCATCTGCTCGTGGCGGAAGGCTTCCAGGATGCGCGGGGCCAGCTTGTCCTGGCAGTAAGCCGCGGCGGCATCGCGCACCATGCGCTCGTCGTCGGTCAGCTGGTCGTTCAGCAGCAGGGGATCGTCCCAGTGGAATGCGGCTTTGGTCATGTTGCTTCCTGTCTCTCTTTGTTTGTTAAAAAATCAAGTCATTTCAACAGGTCCCGGAACCGGCCGCCATGGAAGACCAGCGGCGCGCGCGGGTTGAATTCGCAGTGCTCGACCTCGCCCACGAAAATCACGTGGTCGCCCTCCGGGTAGCGGCTGCGGTTGTGGCATTCAAACCACGCCGTGCACCCCTTCAGGATCGGCTGGCCGGTGCGCGACAGTTCGAATTCGACCGTGCCGAACGGGTCTTCCGTGCGGGTCGAAAACAGCTTGGCCAGATGGGCCTGGTCGGCGCTCAGCACATTGATCACATAGTGCGAATTGCCGCTGAAAATGGGCAGGCTGTTGGCGCCGGTGCCCAGGCTCCACAGCACCAATGGCGGGTCGAGCGAGACGGAATTGAAGGAACTGGCCGTCAAGCCACGGAAACTGCCATCAGCGAGCCGCGTGGTAATCACGGTCACACCCGTGGCAAATTGCGACAGTGCCTGTCTGAAATGCACACTGTCGAACTCGCGCGAGGTGGCGCGTGGGGAGCTGGTATTCATGCGGGACCTGTTTGTTTCAAAGAGATTATGCCAAAGATCATTAGTCTAACCTTTGGCGAAAGCGACGGGGATTTTAGCTAAGGCGGCACTTTTTGAGCAGTGCTTGCCGATTTGCGCTACAGTAATAGTTCCAGTACGTGAGGAGGGCGATATGGCTGAAGTAGCAATCCTGGGCGGTGGATGCTTCTGGTGCACCGAGGCGGTGTACCTGGAAGTGCGTGGCGTGACCAAGGTCGAATCCGGCTATACCGGTGGCGCCCAGCCGAACCCGACGTATGAACAGGTGTGCACCGGCGAAACGGGGCATGCGGAAGTGGTGCGGCTGGAATTCGATCCGGCGCAGATCAGCTACCGTGACCTGCTGGAAATTTTCTTCACCATCCACGACCCGACCACCCTGAACCGCCAGGGCAACGATGTCGGTACCCAGTACCGCTCGGTGATCTATTACATGACTCCCGAACAAGAAGCCACCGCCCGGCAAGTGATGGCGGAAATGGCCCATGTGTGGGATGCGCCGATCGTCACCGAATTGTCGCCGGCGGCACCGTACTTCAAGGCGGAAGACTATCACCAGAACTATTTCGCCCAGCACCCGCTGCAAGGCTATTGCGCCTTCGTGGTGGCGCCCAAGGTGGCCAAGTTCCGCAAGACTTACGCCGACAAACTGCGCTAGGCAGGTGCGCGGCGCCGAGGCGCCGGGCGAGGCCGCGCGGCCTTCGGCGGCAGGGTGAGCGTAAAGGCCAGCGCCCGCGCGAGCCAGGGGGCAAGGGCGGACCGGTCGAGGCAGTCGCCTTCCGGCACCAGCGCATAGCCTGACATGACGCGGCCATGCATCGGCGAGAATGGATCGGCGCCGTCGGCCGCAATCGCCGCGGCCGCGCCATCTTTGCCCAGCCGCACCACGACCGAGTCCTGGAACAGGCCGCACACCAGGTTGCCGTTCACGAACGCGGCGGGGTAGCCGAACATCGGTTTCCGCACCAGGCCGGGATGCCCGGGCAGGGCGGCATCGAAGCGCGCGATCAGGTCGGGCGGCGATTTGGTCCACGGACTCGATGGCATGGCGTACTCACTCGAAGCGTTCGGCGCCGGCGGGCGGGACCACCCAGCTGTGCATGCGCGATTCGTAAATCGATACCAGCGGTGCCGGGAAACCGGGATCGGCGAAGGCGCCGACCGGTATGCCCAGGTAGTCGTCGTGCCCCTCCAGCGCGTAATAGACGGTGGCCCCGCACGTGGGGCAGAAGTGGAAGGTGGCGCGCGTGCCTTCATCGCCGATGCGGACGTAGGCGGTCGACTCGCCCGACACCGACACGTTTTCGCGATGGAAGCGCGCTTGCTCGCCGAAGACACTGCCGGTGCGGCGCTGGCAAGCCAGGCAATGGCAGATCGAAATGCGGACGGGTTCGCCGACGACTTCGGCGCTGAGCTGGCCGCAGCTGCATGAGGCAAGACGGGTGGGCATTCTGTTCTCCTGAAAATGTCAATGGCCGCCCGGGGTACTGCCTTGCAAGCGGCCGGGGGGGGCGCCGGGCAGTATGGCGGGCGGCCTCGGGATCCGGGGCACGCCATCCGGGCCGAGGATGACCGGCTCGGGCAGTTTTTCCCTGGCCTTCGCGGGCACCGATTTGGGCAGGGTGGCCGCCAGCGCGATCAAATGGGGCTGCAGCCGCTTGCGCCCCGCATTGGCATCGATCCACAGCTCGTAATAGCGGCGGCCTTCGACCCAGCTGAGCACCGACACGGCCCTGCCCGAGCGGGTTTCGAAGGACATCAGGCGTGCGGGCAGCCCACGGATACGTTCCGGCTCGTCCTGCGGCGCCCGGGCCGTCTGGCTGCCGTCGGCCGACATATCATGCTCGAACAATGTCAGCATATGTCCTTCCGGCGTGCGGAAGCCGCGGTACAGTCGCGATGGGATGCCGCCGACCAGCTCCTCCAGCTTGCCCGCGTCCTGGTAGTGCGCAAATGGCGTCCCCGCCAGCGCCACTGGCTGGAATGCCAGGCGCGGCATGGCCGACTTGAGCCGGGAGGCGACATCGTAACGTTCGATCACCGCGTCGCACACCAGGAGGAAGCCATGGCGTTCGATATCCGCCGCTTGCCGCGCCCGGTGCTCGGCAAAACCGGCGCTGCCGGGCGGCGGACCCGGTACGCACGATGCGTCCGCCGCTGGCTGCGCCGCCAGCGCCGGCGTGCAGAAAGCGAGGATTGCGGCGCTGCACAGGGCGGGCCAGGCGGATGCGGTGCGCATCGGAGATCTATGCATCCTGGGCTTTGGAAGGCACGGCCGAGCTGCTCTCCGTGAAGCGCGGCAGCTCGTCCCTGATCTCGAACCAGGGCAGCCGGGAGCGCGTCCAGACGTGGTCCTGGACCTGGATGCGGCCCGGTTCATCCAGGCTGCCCGCGCAGATTTGCACCCGGTCGGCCAGCACTTCTTCGCGCATGCCGATGGTGCTGCCGCAATCCGGGCAGAAGCCCCGTTCGGCATACGGCGAGGAGCGGTACCAGCGCGGTTCGCCGAGAAGCCAGGCAAACGATGCTTTCGGGAAGTGGACGAAAGCCAGCGCGGGCGCGCCGGAATGACGGCGGCACATTTCGCAATGGCAGATGACGCCGCGCAGCGGACGGGACGTGGCGCGATAACGGATGGCGCCGCACAGGCAGCCTCCTTCAAAATGCTCAGTGCTGGACATCGGGACTCTCAGGTTGGTGGTGGTACATGAAGCGACGCGACCAGGGCAGGGCGGAGGGATCGCGTCCCGCCTTGCCGCACACGATCTGGTACAGGCTGATCCAGTCGTGCTCGAAGGCGTAGGCACAGCCGGCAAGATAGACGTGCCAGATGCGGAAACGCTTGTCGCCCGCCAGTTCGCGCACCTTGTCTTCGTGCGCCTCGAAATTCTCGGTCCAGATGGCGCAGGTGCGGGCGTAATGGCGGCGCAGGTTTTCCACGTCGTACGCTTCCAGCTGTCCCTGCTGCATCGAGCGCAGCACTTGCCCGATATGGGCCAGTTCGCCGTGCGGGAAAACATACTTCTCGATGAATTCGCCGCCGCCATAAGGTGTTTCCCCGTTATCCGGGTCGGTGGAAGTGATCCCGTGGTTCATCACCAAGCCGTCGTCCGCCAGCAGCCTGTTGATAATGCTGAAGTATTCCACAAGATGGTTCACGCCCACGTGCTCGAACATGCCGACGCTGGTGATGCGGTCGAAGGTGCCGCGTACGTCGCGGTAATCCTGCAGCCGGATTTCGACCAGGTGGGTCAGCCCGGCCGCGCGCACGCGCTGCTGCGCCAGTTCATACTGGTTCTGGCTCAGGGTGATGCCGACGCAGCGCGCGCCATATTGCTGGGCGGCGCGGATCACCAGGGCGCCCCAGCCGCAACCGATATCGAGCAGGGTCTGGCCCGGCTGCAACCGGATCTTGGCCAGGATATGGTCGATCTTCCTGATTTGCGCGGTGGACAGGTCCTCGTCGCCATGCTCGAAATAGGCGCAGGAATACACCATGTTCGGGTCGAGGAATTGCTGGTAGAACTCGTTGGACACGTCGTAGTGGTAGCGGATCGCTTCCGCATCCACCTGGCGCGAGTGGCTGAAGGTGCGCACGATACGCGCCAGCTGGCCGGTCTGCTTGAGCGAGCTGCGCGCCAGGGCGTTGACCACGTTGATCATGTCGGCCGCGTGGCCCTTCACCTCGATGAAGCCTTCGACGTACGCGGTGCCAAGATTGGCCAGGGAGGGCGAGAGCAGGTAGCGCGCCGCCGAGGGACTTGGCACGCGGATCGTCACGCGCGGCGCTTCCTGCGAAAAATCGAAGCTGCGGCCATTCCACAATTCGATCCGCAGGGGCAGGGCGATTTGCGGGGCGATGCTGCTGATCCAGCTGTCGATACGGTTTTGTACGAACATGCGCCTGCCCCTTCCCGGTTGAGAGGGCGGATCAGGGCTGGATGCGTTCCTTGCTCCAGCGGCCGTCCGCCTGCAGCGTGTACACGATCCGGTCATGGAAGCGCGACGCGCGCCCCTGCCAGAATTCCACCCGGTCCGGCACCAGGCGGTAGCCGCCCCAGTGCTCGGGCCGTTGCGGCTGTTCGCCGCTGGCCGCCTCGACGGCGGCGTAACGCTCTTCCATCGCTTCGCGGCTGCCGATGGGATGGCTTTGCTGCGAAGCAATCGCCGCCAACTGGCTCTTCACCGGCCGGCTGTAGAAATACTTGTCGCTCTCCTCGGCCGACGTCAATTCCACCCGGCCTTCGATGCGCACTTGCCGCTCCAGTTCCGGCCAGAAGAACAGGATGGCCGCCTGCGGATTTTCCGCGAGTTGCCGGCCTTTCTGGCTCTGGTAATTGGTATACCAGGTGAAGCCGCGCTCATCGTATTGCTTGATCAGCACGATGCGCGAACTGGGGCGGCCATTGCTGCCCACCGTCGCCACGCTCATCGCATTGGGCTCGTTCACTTGCGCCTTCATGGCTTCATTGAACCATTTGGCAAACTGCGCAATCGGGTCGGCCAGGGTGTCGCTTTCCGACAGGCTGGCGCGGCCATAATCCATGCGCAGGTCCGCCAGGGCGATACCGCCGGCGATCGCCGCCGGCAGGAGGCCGCGGCGCTGCTGCATGGCCTCGCCCAGAATGGTCATCTGGGCGGGACTGAGTATCCGTTTGGCCATGGGCGCGATATGCGCCTCTTCGGTTTCCATGTGTACAGTATAGGCTTGCACGAAGCGATCTACATCCGCCGCATCCAAGTCGGCGCTGGAACCGTTGGCAATCTTGTCAAGTTGCGCATCGAGTATAGCCCAGTCCCGATCCATTTGCTGGTGCTCTGCCAGGATCCGCGGGCCCAACTGGCCGAGCAAGGCGGCATCCTCGCCCTGGGCGGCGGCCGTCAGCAGGGGGAACAGGTCGTTTTCCTCGTCCGCGTGGTGCAAGTGGGCCGCCTTGTTGAAATATTTTTGGACGGCTTGGGCGGCTTGCTGGGCGGCCGCATCGGCGCCGTGCTGCGGCAGGTGGGCCAGCAGGTTTTGCAGGGTTTGCAACTGTTTGCGGATCTTGTCGTGGCAATGCTTCAGGACGGCGATCGGCTGGTCGTAGCCGGGGGCGGTATCGATCAAGGAAGTGCTCATGATGCGGGTCTGGTGAACTTGGCAAGGAAAACATTGTAGCCCGGCTCAGCTAAAATAACGGGATGAATTCCCCGCAAAAAGTTGATCCAGTTCTGGAAGATATCGATTTTGACCGCCGTTTCGGCGGCATTGCCCGCCTGTACGGTGAACAAGCCTTGGCCCGTTTCCGTTCGGCACATGTCTGCGTGATCGGCGTGGGCGGTGTCGGGTCCTGGATTGTCGAGGCGCTGGCGCGTTCGGCGATCGGCAAGCTGACCTTGATTGACCTCGACAACGTGGCCGAGTCGAACATCAACCGCCAGATCCAGGCACTGAGCGGGACCATCGGCATGGCCAAGATCACGGCGCTGGCCGAGCGCATCGCGCAAATCAATCCATTCTGCGAAGTGGTGCAGGTGGAGGATTTCATCACGCCGGATAACCTGGATGAGATGGTGGGGGCGCATCAGTTCGACTATGTGGTCGATGCCATCGATTCGGCCAAGTCGAAGACGGCGCTGATCCATTATTGCCGCAGCAAGCAGATTCCGCTGATCGTGATCGGCAGCGCGGGCGGGCAAACCGATCCGACGCGGATCGAGGTGCGCGACCTGTCCAAGACCGAGCAGGAGCCGTTGCTGAAGAAAGTGCGGCGGCGCTTGCGCAGCCAGTACAACTATCCGCCCAATTCGAAGAACAAGCTGGGGGTGGATGCGGTGTTCTCCATGGAGCCGTTGAAGTTTCCCGAGAGTGGGGAAACCTGCACGGTGGATGGGGATGAGCGGGCGCCGCAGCCGGGGCTCACCGGCATCAATTGCGCGGGGTTCGGTTCGGCGATGGTGGTGACGGCGACGTTCGGTATGGTGGCGGCGGGGCATTTGCTGCGCAAGCTGGCGGAGCAGGTTGAAGCCGGGGAAACCGGAAAACCGGTGTCAGGCACGAGTGCCTGACACCGCTGTGCCGGTGTTGGCGGTTTCGGCGAGCGGCACATACGTGCCATCGGGCCTGGATTCCACCAGTGCCAACCCTGCCACCCGCCACACTACCGGCGCGCCGTCAAACCGGGCCGGCGCCTCGTGCGCCTCCCTTGCCAGGGTGATATGCGGCTTGAATTCCCCATGTGTGGCCGCGCTGAAGCCGGCCGCTTCCAGCCGCGCCATCAACGCTGCCTGCGCCGCCAGCAAACCGTCCGGCGGATGGCGCATCCCCGCCCAGGCGATGCGCGGCCGCTTGAAGTAGCCATAACAATCGATCTCCAGCCGCAGCGGCGGCACCGGCACTTCCTGCAGGATCCCCAGCAGCACCGGCAAGGCGGCAGCCGGCTGCTGCCCAAGAAACGCCATGGTCAGGTGCAATTTCTGGGGCGGGATGAGCCGCCCCTGCACCGGCTGTTGCAGGCGCGCCAAAGCCTGGCGGGCCGCATCGTCCGGCCACAGCGCAAAAAACAGTTTACGGACAGGTTCATTTGCTATCATGGCAGCCGCCTTAACATCACCTGATGAAATATACATGAAACGCACTTCGATCCTGTTCGCATTCCTGTGCGCCGCCGGCCTGGCGCAGGCACAGCAGCCTACCCAAGAAGCAACCCCGGCCCAGCAAGCGGCGCCCGCCGCATCCGCCGGCGCCGCCCAAGCCGAAGCCACAGCGCCGGCCCAGCCAGGTCCGGTCGTGCCGGGCTCGGCCCAGCCAGGTCCCGCCGCCGAGCAATTGATCATCACCGACCACAAGATCGGCAAGGGGGCCGAAGCCAATGTCGGTGCCACCGTCTACATGCACTACACCGGCTGGCTGTACCGCCCGCTGGCCAAGAACCAGCGCGGCCGCCAGTTCGACAGCTCGCACCCACGCGGCGAACCGCTGGACTTCAAGCTGGGCACGGGCAAGGTGATCAAGGGGTGGGACCAGGGCATCGTCGGCATGAAGGTGGGCGGCAAGCGCACCCTCATCATTCCGGCGGAACTGGCTTATGGCGCGCGCGCACTGCCGGGCATTCCTGCCAACTCGGCCCTGATCTTCGACGTCGAATTGATGGACGTGAAATAAACGGCGCCGGCTGCCGGGCCGGTGCCGCTTAGCGGTAATCCTCGGCGGCCAGCCCGTATTTCTGCATCTTGTGGTACAGGGTCTGTTTCGGCAGGCCCAGCGCGGTACAGGCGGCGGCGACGTTGCCGCCGGCCGCGCGCAGCGCCTGGTCGATCAGCATGCGTTCGAACGCGGCGACCTGGTCGGCCAGCGAGGCCGGCGGCGCACTGTCCGTACCGGCGGACAAGCCCAGCACGAAGCGGTCGGCCGCGTTGCGCAATTCGCGCACATTGCCGGGCCAGTCCTGCGCCATCAACTGCTGCATCTGCGCGGCAGGGACCACGGGGCAGGGCCGCTTGTAGCGCGCCGCCGCATCGAGCAGGAAGTGTTCGAACAGCAGCGGAATGTCTTCGCGCCGCTCGCGCAGCGGCGGAATTTGCAGCACGATCAGGTTCAGCCGGTAATACAGGTCGCTGCGGAATTTGCCCTGGTCGGAAAAATCCTTCAAGTCTTCCTTGGAGGCGGCGATCACGCGCACGTCCAGCGGCACCGGGGTATTCGAGCCCAGGCGCTGGATCGAGCGCTCCTGCAACACCCGCAACAGCTTGACCTGCATCGCCAGCGGCAAGCTTTCTATCTCGTCCAGGAACAGCGTGCCCCGGTCGGCATGCTCGATCTTGCCGACCTGCCGCTTGGCGGCGCCGGTGAAGGCGCCTTGCTCATGGCCGAACAGCTCGCTCTCGAAAATCGTTTCCGGGATGGCGCCGCAGTTGACCGGCACGTAGTGGTGCTTGGCGCGCTCGCTGAACTGGTGCAGGCAGCGCGCCACCAGTTCCTTGCCGGTGCCGGTTTCGCCGTAGATCAACACGTCCGCCGGCTGCCCGGCGACGTCCAGGATGGTTTGCCGCAAGGCTTGCATGGCAGGCGTATTGCCCAGCAGGCAAGCGTCGATGCCTTCGCTGTGCGCCAGACGCTGGCGCAGCGCATACACTTCCAGCTGCAGGCGGCGCTTGTCGGCGGCGCGCCGCACCACCTCGGCCAACTGTTCCGACGAATAAGGCTTCTCGATGAAATCGTAGGCGCCGTCGTGCATGGCTTGCACCGCCATGGCGATGTCGCCGTGGCCGGTCACCAGGATCACTGGCAGCTCGGCGTCAATGGCGCGCACCGCCGCCAGCAATTCCAGTCCGCTCATGCCGGGCAGCTTCACGTCGCTCACCAGCACGGCCGCGCTGTGCGCCTGCAGCTGCCGGGCTACCGGCTCGGCACTGTCATAGCTGCTCACCGTGAAGCCCGCCAGCTCCAGCGCCTGGGCGCTGCCGGCGCGCACGGTCGGGTCGTCTTCGACCAGCAGCACTTGAATATCGTTCATTACGTCTCCTGCGCCGCTTTGAGTTCGATCACGAAACAGGCGCCGGCACTGCCCTGTTCCGCTTTGAGGCTACCGCCGAAGTCGCGGATGATCTGTTCCGAAATGGCCAGGCCCAGCCCCAAGCCTTCGCCTTGCGGCTTGGTGGTATAGAAGGGCTCGAACAGCCTTGCGCGCACTTCGTCGCTGAGGCCGGGGCCGCTGTCGGCCACCCGGATCAGCACGCGCCCCGGCTTGTTGCTGACTTCCAGCACCAGCTCGCGCACCGCGCAACCGGCCATCGAATCGAGGGCATTGGTCATCAGGTTCAACAAGACCTGCTCCAGCCGGTTGCTGTCGCATAAGGCATAGATGTCGGCCTGGTCGATGCGCAACTGGAAAGCCACCTTGTCGAGCTGGATGCGGCGCTCCACCAGCACCAGCGCGTTCGAAATCGAGGTATGGATGGACACCGGGCCCAGCTCCAGGTTCGACTTGCGCGCGAAACTTTTCAGCTTGCCGGTAATGGTACCCATGCGGGCCACCACTTGCGAAATAGTCTTCAGATTGTTGCGCACCTCGTCCATGCGGCCGCGCTCGAACAGCAGCACGGCATTGTCGGACATGGTGCGCAGCGCCGTCAGCGGCTGGTTCAGTTCGTGCGTGATGCTGGCCGACAACTGGCCCAGCACGGCCAGTTTGCCCGCCTGGAACAGCTCGTTCTGCGTGATCTGCAACTGCTGCTCGGCCTGGCGCCGCACTGCCACTTCCTTGCTCAAATCCTGGGTCATGCGCGCCAGGCTGGCGGTGCGCTCGTCCACCATGCGTTCAAGCTCCTGCTTGGAACGCATGCGCTGGCGCCAGTACAGGAACAGCAGCACCAGGAAGCCGTAGGCCAGCAGCGCGAACAGGAAAGCCAGGCTGGCATTGCCGCGCGCCGAACTGAGGTCGGACAGATAAATGAATGTCCAGTCACGCGGGGCCAGCGAACGGGTCTGGGCCAGCATCAGCGGCGGCGCGCCGGCCTGGCCGGTATTGCCGTCGCGGATGGCGAGCAGCCGGTGGCCATTGGACAGCGGCCGGTCATGCGCCAGCGCCAGGGCCGGCAGCGCTTGCCCGAAGTACTGGCGGGTTTGCGCCAGTTCGTCGCGTACGCTGGCCGGCAGTGGCTTCAGGGTCTTGAATTTCCAGGCCGGGTCGGAGCTGAGGAAGATCACCCCATTGGCATCCACCAGCGCGACCTTGTCGGCGCCCTGGGTCCAGCTGTGCTGCTGGCTTTCGATGCTGACCTTGATCGCCGCCACGCCCAGCATGCGGCCTTCCTTGTAGATGCCGTGGGCATAGAAATAGCCCGGCTCCAGGCTGGTGGTGCCGACCCCGTAAAAGCCGCCGGGACGGCCGCGCAGCGCATTGCGGATGTACGGGCGGAAGTTGACGTCGTCGCCCACGAAGCTGTCCTTCTGGCGCCAGTTGCTGGCGGCCTGGGTGCGGCCTTGCAGGTTGACGATGTAAATATTGCTGGACTCGGCCTTGCGGTTCAAGCCTTCCAGGTATTCGTTGACGCGGTGGCGCGCGTCGTCGTCGCCCGGCTGCTCCAGCAGCCGGATCACGTCCTTTTCCAGCTCGAGCATGCGCGGCACCAGGTCGTACTTGTCGAGCAGGTTTTCCAGGCTGGTGGCATAGACTTCCAGCCGCTGCGCACCGGCGCCGCGCAAGCGTTCGGCGCTGACGCGGTCGGCCCACCAGTAGGCCAGGTAGGGCAGCGTCAAGCCCGCCAGCAAGACCAGCCCCCAAACGGTACGGACGTGCTGCGTCGGACGCGGCTGTGCTGGGTGCGGGACGGCGATGGCGGGCTGGACTGGCATAACGGCAACTATAGCAAACCTGGTTTACAACACGTGGCGCAACCCCAGGTTGATGGCGCTGCGGCCCTTGCCGTCGTCGGTGGCATTGCCGACCGTGAAGGCGGCGCCATTGCGGTTGCCGATGCGGCCGTAGGCTGCGTACAAGTCGGTTTGCCGCGACAGGCCGTACAGGTAAGCCACGCCGAACTGGCGTGCATCCTGCTTGGCCGCGCTGCGGTCCAGGTGCTGCACCACCGAACCGGCGAAGCGGTGCGGACCGTAGTTCGCGCACAGGCCCAGCACCACGTCACGGCTGGCCACGCCGGGCTGGCCGACCGTGCCGCCGCTCACGATCGCGCCGGCCGCGCTGCTGGACAGCAGGGCGGCGCCGCCGCCCACGGTGCCCATGCCGCGGTTGTCGGCGTAAGCGGCATGCAACTGGTAGGCGCCCAGCGTGTAGCGCGCCGCCAGCAGGGTATGGCGTGCATGCAGTCTGCCTTCCGCATGTTCGCGCCGGTGGTGTGCCAGCGCCACCGACAGCGGCCCCTGCGCGTAGTTGACGGCGCCGCTCAACGCGCGCTTGCGGGTGCTGTCGCCCGCCACTTCGCCGGCACTGTAGGCCAGGTCGGCCGACCAGCCACCCAGTTTGGGCGAGGTGTAGCGCAGTGAATTGTCCATGCGGCGGTTGGGCACCATCAGGTTGGCCGCCTGGCCTGCCAGGCCATCGCCGAAGGGATCGCCAATATCGAGCAAGGCCATGAAATAGGGCGAATATTGGCGCCCCGCGCTGAGCGCGCCGAGCGGGCCACGCAGCGCAACGAAGGATTGGCGGCCAAAGGCCAGTCCGCCTTGCCCGGCGGCGCCGCTATCCATGGCGACGCCGCTCTCGATGACGAAGCTGGCCGACAGGCCGCCGCCTAGGTCTTCCGTGCCTTTGAAGCCGAGGCGGGAACCGGAGGCGACGCCGCTGCTCAGGTTGGCGGTATGGCCGGCGCTGCCGCCGCGCTCAAGCACGATGCCGACGTCGGCCACGCCATAGATTTTCACGCCGGTTTGGGCGTGCGCCGTGCAGCAGGACAGGGCCAGCAGGGTGATGACAGGGTAGTTCATTGGTTCTCCTTATGCCGCGCGCACGTAGCTGTGCTCGTCCGCTTTTTCTTCCGCGCCCAGGGCGCCTTCCCATTTCGCCACGACAGCGGTGGCGATCGCATTGCCGACCGCGTTGGTGGCCGAGCGCCCCATGTCCAGGAACTGGTCGACGCCCATCAGCAGCAGCAAGCCGGCTTCCGGGATGTTGAATTGGGTCAGGGTGGCGGCGATCACGACCAGCGAGGCGCGCGGCACGCCGGCCATGCCTTTCGAGGTCAGCATCAACAGCAGCAGCATGGTGATTTGCGTGCCGAGCGACAGGTCGATGCCGTAGGCCTGGGCGATGAACAGTACCGCGAAGGTGCAATACATCATCGAGCCGTCCAGGTTGAAGGAATAGCCCATCGGCAGGACGAAGCTGGAAATACGGCGCTGCACGCCGAATTTGTCGAGCGCGACCAGCAGCTTCGGGTACGCCGCTTCCGAGCTGGCGGTGGAGAAGGCGAGCAGGAACGGTTCGCGGATCAGGCCCACCAGGCGCAGCACGCGCGGGCCCAGCACGGCGAACCCGGCGCCGACCAGCAGCACCCACAGGATGGCCAGGCCCAGGTAGAAGCCGCCCATGAACTTGGCAAACGTGGCGAGGATGCCGAGACCGTTGGTGGTGACCACCGATGCCATGGCGGCGAACACGGCCAGCGGGGCCATGTTCATGATGGCGCCGGTAATGCGCAGCATCACTTGCGCCAGCTCGTCGACCACGGCCAGCAGGCGCTTGCCGCTGTCACCCAGCGCGCCCAGGGCGGAGCCGAAGAAGATCGAGAACACCAGCACTTGCAGGATCTCGTTATTGGCCATGGCTTCGATGGGCGACTTGGGCACCACGTGGCTGATGAAATCCTTCAGCGTGAAGGCCGAGGTTTTCAAGCCGGTACTGGCATCGATGGCGGGCAGCGGCAAGCCCAGGTTGGTGCCCAGCTGCATCAGGTTCGACAGCAGCATGCCGAGCGCCAGCGAGAACAGCGAAGCGACGATGAACCAGGCGAACGCCTTGGCGCCGATGCGCCCGGCGGCCTTGCCGTCGCTCAGGTTGGCGATGCCGACGGTGAGGGTGGAGAACACCAGCAGCGCAATGATCATCTTGATCAGGCGCAGGAAGATGTCGGTCACCAGCGAGATATGGGCGGAAATGTCGGCGGTCAGTTTCTTGTCGGGGAACACCGTGTGACAAGCGTAGCCGACCGCGATGCCAAGCAGCATCGCGAACAGGATATAGAGGGTGAGGGGGCGCTTCTTTTGCATACCGGTCTCCGTTGTTGTCAGGTCCCCGCGGCGGAGGGCGGGGTCCTGGCTCAACAGCAAGCCGTATGCCTGCTGGATGGATTACCGGTAAGTGCTTGATTTACAAGCTGTCTGGATCTTCTCTATTGCCGAAGCAGCAATCAATCCGCCCCATTATTCGGATAGCCCGAAAGGGGGGCGGTATGAATTGTTGGACTTAATGGGCGTGGCCGTGGTGATGGCCGGGCGCGTGGTCGTGATCATGGTCGTGCGTGTGATCGTGATCATGATCATGGTCGTGGTGGTCATGGTCGTCCTCGTGCGCGTGGCCATGGCCGTGCAGGCTGCATTCATGCTGCGTGGTGCCTTGCTCGGTTTGCAGTGTGGTGTGGTGGATGCCGAATTGCTCTTTCAACTGGCGCGCGATGTCGTCGATCACCCTATCGCCCGGATAGCCGCCCGGCATGACCAGATGGCAGGTCAAGGCGACGTCGGTCGTGCTCATCGACCAGATGTGCAGGTCATGCACGCCGCTCACGCCCGGGCGGGCCAGCAGGAAGGCTTCCACTTCGCCGGCGTCCACGTTGCCGGGGACCGCGCCCAGGGTCATGTCCAGCGCTTCGCGCAGCAAGGCCCAGGTGCTCTTCATGATCAGCACCACGATGACCAGCGACACCGCGGGATCGATCCACGCCCAGCCGGTGGACATCACCACCAGGCCCGCGATCAGCACGCCGAGCGAGATGGCCGCATCGGCCGCCAGGTGCAGGTAGGCGCCGCGGATGTTCAGGTCGTCCTTGCTGCCCTTCATGAACAGCCAGGCCGAAATGCCGTTGACCGCGATGCCGATACCGGCCACCACCGAAACGGTCAAGCCCGCCACCGGCGTCGGCGCCATCAAGCGCTCGACGGCGCCCCAGGCGATGGCGCCGGTGGCCGCCATCAGCAGCATGCCATTGAACAGCGCCGCCAGGATGGAGCTGCTGCGCAAGCCATAGGTATAGCGGCCCGACGGTTCGCGCTTGGCCAGGATGGCCGCGCCCCAGGCCAGGATCAGGCTGAGCACGTCCGACAGGTTGTGGCCGGCGTCGGCCATCAGGGCGGTGGAATTGGCCAGGAAGCCATAAAAGAACTCGATCGCCACAAAGGCGGCGTTGAGCGCGATCGCGGTGGCGAAAGCGCGGCCATGGCCGACGTCGCCGTGATGGTGGTGGTGATGGCCGTGGTCGTGGCCATGTCCGTGATGATGGTGGGCGCTCATTGCTCGCTTCCGTTGGCTGGTTCGGCGATGTGCTCCAGCATATCGCGCAGGACACCGCTGATATGGGCATCGGCGGTGGAATAAAAGACTTGCTTGCCCTGGCGCCCGGATTTCACGATGCGGGCCCCGCGCAGCAAGCGCAGGTGGTGGCTGACCAGGGACGAGCTCAGTTGCAGCGAGCCCGCAATTTCGCTCACCGCGATTGGCTGCTCGAGGCAAGCCAGCACGATGCGCAACCGCGTCGGATCGCCCAGCAGGTGGAACAGATCAGCCAGCTCCGCGACGAAAGCGTCGTTGTCAGGATAGATAGCCATAGCAAACAAGTGAATAGGTATTCACATGTTAGCACGAAACTTTGTCCACCCTGGGGTCAGGAACCAAAGTGGACATTTTTTCCTGCGCAAGAAAATTTGTCCGCTGTGGTTCCTGACCCCGGGGTGGACAAAAGTTGCTTGGGGCTCGGGAATCAGGGTTTGGCGAGTTCGGCTTCGACGGCGGCGCGGGACTTGGCGTCGAGGGTTTGCAGGGCGCGCTCGAGCTTGGCGGGCGGGATGCCGGCGGGCTTGCTGAAAATGGCTTGGCCGATCAGGACCAGGGCGGCAGTCAGCAGCGCGACGCCGGCGGCGGCGGCCAGCAGGCGCAGTTCGCGGCGCGAGAATGGTTCGTGGGAGGTGGGGATGGGGCGCGCGCCAGGGGGCGGGACGTAGGCGCCCGCCGGCGCGTGCGTGCCATCCAGCTTCGCCAGGTGGCGCTCGACCGCCTCTTCCAGCACGGCTTCGTTCAGCGCCACCAGCGCGAAAATGGGGTCGTCGACATCGACCTTGATGCCGGTCTTTTCGAAGACGTGCAGGCGCAGCTTGTGCGGGTCGAGGGCCATTTACCAGTTCACCAGGTCAAGTTGTTCGAACAGGTCGCGGAACACGACCTTGATGCGCTGCTTCTCCATCACATTGAACTTGTCGCTGGCCTTCACTTCGTCGACGGTCAGGCGGCCAGTGTTCATCTTTTTTACGTCGGCGCCGAACGTGTCGGCATTGCGCGCGCTCAGCACCACGCGGCCGCGCACCCGTGCCGAATTGTCGGCGTAGGTTTGCGATTCGAGGAAGGATTTGCCGGACGCCGATTGCAGCAGGCCGAAATGCTCGTTCTCCCACAGCACCAGCGGCACCTGGGTCGATTTGGCGGTGGTGACGAAGCCCATGGCGGTATCGTGCAGCGTGTCGCCGCCGCCGACGATGGTGTGGATGTACACCTTGCGGCCCGATTCCTCCAGCAGGGTGAAGCAATCGTTCTCGATCAGGTAGGCCATCAGCGGCGAGAAGGTATTGGCGCCATTGTCGACCACGCAGTTGCCTTCTTCTTCCAGGATATCGATCATCAGCGCGTCGAAGCGCTTGGGGTCGATGGTGCGCGATTCGGTCATCACTGGTACGTGCTGGACGTCCAGCGCCTTGTAGCGCGAGAAGGTGGTATTTTCCTGGTCGGTGTCGTAGCAGCGCAGCGGGGTGTCGCTCTTGGTCTTCAGCCATTGGGCGAGGATGGTCGAAACATAGGTCTTGCCGATACCGCCCTTGCCCTGCAGGACGAAGTGAACCGTGTTGTGCATTGATGCTCCTGTTGTCAGTGGCAGGCGGCCGCGCCGCTGTCGCGGGCCTCCTGCTGCGGTTGCTCCGGCTCGGGCTTCGGTTCGACCGGCAGGAACTCCCATTCGTAGCTGTTTTCCTTCAATACCAGTTTCAGCACACCGGTGCGCCAATTGATGCGCGCTTCGCTCTGGTCATGGATCCAGAGGAAGGGCGTGAGGTAGGCGCCGCCGGTGCCGACCACGAACTGGCGCACACCGCGCGCCGTATCGGGACGGGCGTCGGCGTCCATCGGCGCCAGGCGCTCATAGTCGTGGTCATGCCCGGACAGCACCAGTTCGGCGCCGGCGTCGTACAGGACGCGCCAGACGTCCTGCATCTTCCTGCTCGGGGTGTGCCCGCCAGAACTATACATGGGAGCGTGCCAGTAGGCGAGGGTGCAGCGCGACCGGCTGGCCGCCAGGTCGTCCTTGAGCCACGCCAGCTGGCGCTGATGGTCGGCCGGGTTCAGGTGGCTGTTCAGGGAAATGAAGTGCCAGCCACCCTGGTCGAAACTGTAATAGCCGCGCCCGCGCGGGCCGGCCAGCTCGCCAAAATAGTCGTAATAGCCGTCGGCCTTGCCGCTGGCGTATTCGTGGTTGCCGGGCGTGGGCCGGGTGCGCGCGCGGAACTGGCCCCAGGTGGGGGCATAGCAGTCTCGGAATTCGGCGGGCAGGCCGGATGGGTAAGTATGGTCGCCCAGCGACAGCACCAGGGCGCCCGCGTCGCCCTTGGCGATCAGGGCGGCCGTTTCCGCGGCGCCGGAATAGGCGGCGCGGCTATAGCGGCAATCCGCAATGTCCCCCGCCGCGTACACGGTCACCTGGCCTGGGGACTGGCCCCCGGGGACTGACCCCGCCCTACCGGTTTGAAGCAAGCCGGCAGCCACAAGGCCCACCCAAGGTAGAATGCATCTTTTCATCGGCACCATTGCAAAGGCATGCGAGTTTCACCATCCAGCGAGCAGGAAGCGATCCTGCAGTCCCGCGCCCAGACCCTGATGATCGAGGCGCGCGCCGGGACAGGCAAGACTACCACGCTGGCCATGCTGGCGGCACAGGAACCCGGCGTCGTGCTGGGCCTGTGCTTTTCCGAAGGCGCGCGCCAGCGCTTCTATGAAAAGCTGGCGCTGGAATGCCCCCAGCGCAAAGTGCAGGTGCTGACCGTGGAAGCGCTGGCCCGCTCGCAGCTGACGCGCATTGCGGAACATGGCAACTGGCTGGACTTGCCCGCGCGCTGGTCCAGCCTCGAGCAGTTGCGGCCCATGCTGGTATCGGCGGCCAACGCGGTGTGGCAGCGCTACGAAGGCCGCTATACCGAGTTCGATTTCGATTTCGAGCGCAGCACCCAGCGCGTGGAAATGATGCTGCAATTGCTGGCCCAGATGAAGGCCACCCTGGCCACCTTGCGCTTCGAGGATGAAGTCTTCGACGACTTCACCTTCGACGAGTTGTGCAACCAGTTCCAGCTGGAAGACCGCGAGATCGTGGAAATTTTCCACGAATTCGAGCGCCGCCGCCAGCCGCAGGCCGGCCATATCCTGTGGCAGGCGCCGGTCGATTATGCGACCGACCTGGTGGCTATCCTGCGCCGCTTCCCGGAAGCGGTACACGACATGCCGCAAGCCGACCTGCTGCTGGTCGACGAGTGGCACGACGTGAACGCGGCCGAATTCGAGCTGATGCAACTGTTCCGCCGCAATGCGCGGCTGGTGGTGGTGGGTGACCGCCACCAGGTGATCAACGCCGAGCGCGGCGCCGATCCGCGTTTTTCGGGCGGCGGCTTCGAGCTGGCTTTCCCCGGCGCCGAGCGGCTGCCGCTGTCGCAATCGCGCCGTTGCGGGGTGTCGCTGAAAAAGCTGCTGGAACGGGCGCTGCCGAAATGCGGTTTCGAGTCCCATCCCGACACCTATTCGGAGGTGCGCCATGTGGAATACGACGCGGCCGACCCCCAAGCCTGCGCGCGCGCCGTGGTCGGCAAGGCGCAAGAGCTGGCGCTTGGGCCTGGCCTGGCCATCATCCTGCGCGAAGTGGACCAGAGCGTGGAAATCGAAAATGCCCTGCTCGACGCCGGGCTGCCTTACCAGTGCGACGGTTTCGCCTCCTATCTCAAACGCCCGGAAATCATGGCCCTGCGCGCCCTGCTGCATGTGGCCAGCGGCGACTACAGCACGCTCAAGGCGGACAAGGAGAGCTGCGAACTGATGGTCGATGGCCTGCAGACCTATTTCGCCGTGTCCGGCGACCGCCGCGACTACGAGGCCAGCCACGCCATGTACGGTTCCGGCGACGCTTACCAGCAACAGAAGGATGCCGTAGCGCGCGACCCGGAAACCCTGGCATTCATGTTCAGCGGCCTGCTGTGCGTGGAGCAGCCTTACGACAATGGCGCCACACGGCGCTGGAAGCAGCGCCTGGCCGCCGTGCTGGAGCAAATGAAGGAACAGGCGGCAACGGCCAGCGCCGTGCAATTGCTGGAATTGGCCAGCACGGGCCTGGACCTGCCGGCCGCCACGCGCCGCACCTTCGTCAACCGCGCCCACGCCGATTCGGTGCTGCGCACCCTGCGCGCCTTCATGGACTTTGCCCGGCGCCAGGGCGGCGCCAAGGCGCCGGCTTTCCTTGAGGAGTTGCGCCGCCGCCAGGTGGCAACGCGCGCCAGGCCGGGTGCGCGCGGCGGCGCCGGCAAGGCGCTGGCGCTGGCAACCGTGCAGTCGGCAAAGGGCAGGGAATGGCAGCATGTGCTGCTGCCGTATATCGAAGAAGGGCAATTCCCGCGCGCACCCCGCAATGCGGAGGAATACGCCGAGGAACGGCGCTACCTGTATGTGGCGATCAGCCGCGCCATCGCCGGGCTGACCCTGTTCGAACCGGCGGCGGCGGAGCGCCGCAGCCGGCTGCTGGCCGTCAATTGATAAAGCGCAGCAGCCCTTTCAGCGCATGCTCGATGGTTTGCTGGCGCACCGCGTGGCGGTCGCCGGCAAACACCAGGCGCTCGGTGTGGACCGTGTCGGCATTGGCCCAGCCGAAACACACCGTGCCGACCGGCTTGCCCGGCACCGCGCCGGTCGGGCCGGCGATGCCGGTGACCGAGATCGCCACATGGGCATTGCTGGAACCGACCGCGCCCTGGGCCATGGCGGCCGCCACTTCTTCGCTGACGGAACCGAACTGGGCCATCATGGCGGCCGGCACGTCCAGCATTTCCGTCTTGGATGCGTTCGAATAGCAGACGAAACCGCAATCGAACCAGCCGGTGGAGCCGGCGATTTCCGTGATGGCCGTCGAAATGCCGCCGCCGGTACACGATTCCGCGGTCGCCAGCAGCAAGCCTTTGTCTTGCAGGGCCTTACCCACCTGGGCGGCCAGTTCGTTGATGTCGGTACTCACTTGTGGCTCCTTTTGCAAACAAAAGCGGTTGACCCCATTCTAGCGCGCAGCTGTGCCGATTGACCACGCTGCAGCGCAATAATGTGGCGTCACATCTAACTTGCTAGTCTGAGAATGCTTCTATCCTGAGGAAAATCAATATTTGCGCCACTGATTCGTGCTCAGCGATAGAATGGCGCAAATCCCCTGTTCGCGAGGCAAGGTGGTGAGGACTCTCCCAGCAAGACGTCCCGGGTTCTGGCTGGCGCTGCTGTTGGCAGCGTTGTGGCCGCTGCTTGCCCATGCCCAAGCCAACGCCACGCTGGAACGCCAGGTCAAGGCCGCCTACCTGTACAAGTTCGCCGGTTTCATCGAATGGCCCGAAGGCAGCTTCGCCCGCCCCGACAGCCCGGTGGTGATCGGCGTGGCCGGCGCCGACGCGCTGGCCGAGCAACTGGAACAGACCGTGGCCGGCCATAGCGCCAACGGCCGGCCCTTGCTGGTCAAGCGTGTGCGGCGCGGCGACAGCCTGGCCGGCATCCATATGCTGTTCATCGCGTCGCAGGACAAGGGCCTGGCGCAGGAGCTGCTCACCGCCAGCCGGGGACAGCCGGTGCTGACCGTGACGGATGCCGATGAAACCCACGGCCTGGGCAGCGTGATCAACTTCGTCATCGCCGACGAACGCTTGCGTTTCGAAGTATCGCTCAAACATGCGGTGGCTGCGCGCCTGAAGATCAGCGCGCGCATGCTGTCGGCCGCCTACCGCGTGCAGCAGGTGGCGGGATGACGACGCGCCGCCGCTCCCTGCCGCAAAAGCTGCTTGGCGTGGTCATGCTGGTGACGCTGGCGGCCCTGCTGGTCTCGCTCGGCACCATCGTGGCCTACGATTTGCGGGCCTACCACCAGTCGCTGACCTCGGACATGACGACCCAGGCCGAGCTGCTCGGGCATATGAGTGCGCCGGCCCTGACCTTTGACGACCCGCGCCTGGCCAAGGAAAACCTGGCCCTGCTGCGCCTGCGTTCGACGGTCAATGCCGGCGCCATTTACAATGCGCGCGGCCAGTTGTTCGCCACCTATGTGTCGCCGGGCCGCGCGGTCGACGTGCCGCGCACGGCGCAAGCCGACGGCGTCGCTTTCGCCGACGGCAAGATGACGCTGTTCCGGCGCATCCTTGACAATGGCGAATTGCTGGGTACCGTCTACCTGCAGGCCGATTACGAAATCCTGGGCCGCTTCGGCGACTACATGATCATCGCGGTGCTCGCCACCTTGCTGGCGATGGGCATTGCCTACCTGCTGATGCGGCCGCTGAACAAAGTGGTGACGCAACCGGTGCTGGCGATTGCGGACGTGGCGCGCGAAGTGGTGGCCACCGGCGACTATTCGCGCCGCGCGGCCGGCACCAGCAATGACGAAGTGGCCGAGCTGGCCGATTCGTTCAACAAGATGCTGAGCGTGATCGAAAGCCGCACGCGCGAACTGGAAACGTCGAATAGCGAAATTGCGCGCGAGGCCGAGCAGCGCAGCGAGGCCCAGCAGGAAGTGATGCGCCTGAACGCGGAATTGGAACAGCGCGTGCACGAGCGCACGCTGCAGCTGGAACAGGCCAACAGCGAGCTGGCCCTGGCGATGGAGGAGGCCAAGAGCGCCAACCAGGCCAAATCGGCGTTCCTGTCGTCCATGAGCCATGAGCTGCGCACCCCGCTGAATGCCATCCTCGGCTTTGCCCAAATCCTCACCTCGGAAAAACTGCCCTCCACCCTGCAGCAAAAGCGCGACTTCGCCAACCATATCCTCAAGTCGGGCCGCCACCTGCTGACCCTGATCAATGAAATCCTGGACCTGGCCAAGATCGAGTCGGGCGCGGTGGCGCTGTCGCTGGAACCGGTGGCGCTCAACGAAATCCTGCAGGAATGCGAGAGCATGGTGGCACCGCTGGCGGGCGACCGCGGCATCCGCCTGCTGTTCCCCAGCGGCTGCACCGCCAACGTCACGGCCGACCGCACGCGGCTGAAGCAGATCCTGCTCAATCTGCTGTCCAACGCCATCAAGTACAACCGCGACGCCGGCGCCGTGGTGGTCGACTGCAGCCCGAGCGGGCCGAACCTGGTGCGCATTTCGGTACAGGATACCGGCATGGGCTTGCGGCCGGAGCAGATCAAGCAATTGTTCCAGCCCTTCAACCGCCTGGGGCAGGAAAGCAGCGCGGAAGAGGGCACCGGCATTGGCCTGGTGGTGACCAAGCGCCTGGTCGAGCTGATGGGCGGCACGATCGGCGTCACCAGCAGCCAGGGCGTGGGCAGCATGTTCTGGATCGAGCTGCAATCGACCGAACCGGTGCCGTCGCGGGTGGACGCGCATGCCGAACGTCCGGGCGAACACCATCGGCACCAGGCCGGCGAGCCGGCCACCGTGCTGTACGTGGAAGACAACCCGGCCAACCTGAAACTGGTGGAAGAGATCATCAGTTTCCGTCCCGACTTGAAACTGATCTCGGCGCCGGACGGCCACCTCGGCCTCGAGCTGGCGCGCGCCCACCAGCCGGACATCATCCTGATGGACATCAACCTGCCGGGCCTGAACGGCATCGAAGCCGTCAAGCTGCTGGCCAACGACCCGCGCACCGCGCACATCCCGGTCATCGCCCTGACCGCCAACGCCATGCCACGCGATGTGGAAAAAGGCTTGGCGGCAGGCTTCTTCCGCTACCTGATCAAGCCGATCAACATCGACGAGTTCACGGAAGCGATCAACAGCACCATGGCCTTCCTGGCGCGCAGGGAGGAGGAAGGGAGTACGTCCAAGTGATCAGCCGCGACGATATCCTGAACGCCAATATCCTGATTGTGGATGACCAGCCGGTCAATGTGCAACTGCTGGAATACCTGCTGCAAACCAGCGGTTATGTGCAAGTCAGTTCCACCACCGACCCGCGCGTGGTGGCGCCCTGGCATGAAGAGCACCACTACGACTTGATCATCCTCGACCTGCACATGCCGGGCATGAGCGGCTTCGACGTGATGGAAGCGCTCAAGCCATTGGAGCCCGATGGCTACCTGCCGGTGCTGGTGGTGACGGCGCAGCCCGACCAGAAGCTGGCCGCGCTTGACGCGGGCGCGCGCGACTTCGTCAGCAAGCCCTTCGACCCGGTCGAGGTGCTCACCCGCATCAACAATATGCTGGAAGTGCGGCTGCTGCACCAGCAGGCACGCGACTACAACGAAGTGCTGGAACAAACCGTGCGCGCCCGCACCGCCGACCTGCAACGCTTCCGCAGCGCGATGGATGCCACGGCGGACGCCATCTTCCTGATCGACACCAATGCGCTGACCCTGGTCGACGTCAACGAGGGCGCCTGCCGCATGCTGGGCCATCCGCGCCAGCAACTGCTGGCGCTGGAACCGGCGCGCCTCGGCCTTGGCGGGCGCGAAGCCCTGGCGGCGCAGGCCGAACGCGCCGGCGCGGCGGCCGCGGCGCCGCACCGCGCCCCGGAACTGACCGAAATCGAACTGCTGCGCAGCGACGGCGCGGCGGTGCCGGTGGAAGCGTATTGGCTGCTGCAAAGCCAGGGCGAGTCGGCGCACCGCACCCTGATCTGCGTGGCGCGCGACATCACCGAGCGCCGCCTGGCGGAGGAGCGCTTGCGCCACATGGCCCATTACGACCGCCTGACCGGCCTGCCCAACCGCACCCTGTTCTTCCAGACCCTGGGCGAATCGATCGAGCTGGCGCAGGACAAGGAATGGCGCATCGTGGTGCTGTTCATCGGCCTGGACCGCTTCCGCAAGGTCAACGATTCCATGGGCGCGGCGATGGGCGACCAGCTGCTGCACGAATTCAGCAACCGCCTGGTGCAATGCGTGCGCCTGCGCGATACGGTGGGGCGGCTGGGCGGCGACGAGTTCGCCCTGATCCTGACCATGACGCGCGACCAGCAGGATGCGGTGCTGGTGGCCAACGAGGTGCGCGAAGCGCTGCGCCTGCCGTTCGACCTCGACGACCACCAGGCCACGCTGACGGCATCGATCGGCATCGCCATGTACCCGGACGACGCCAACGATCCCGAGACGCTGGTCAAGTACGCCAACACCGCCATGGAGCGCGCCAAGGAAGCCGGCGGCGACGGTTACCGCTTCTTCACCGCGGGCATGAACGTGCAAGTGCTGGCGCGGCTGGACCTGGAAATGGCGCTGCGCCGCGCGCTGGACAACAACG
>CAMLRG010000077.1 GCA_946482335.1 uncultured Duganella sp.
ATTATGCAAAAATCAACTTCGCGACTGGAGCTGGTCGACGGGCTGCGCGGCTTTGCACTGCTGGCGATCATGCTGCTCCATAACATCGAGCATTTCGACCTGGGTTTTGTGCCGCCCGGCGCGCCGGCCTGGCTGGCGGCCCTGGACGGGCGGGTCTGGGATGGCGCCTTCTTCCTGTTCGGCGGCAAGGCGTATGCAATCTTCGCCATGCTGTTCGGGGTGACGTTCTGGCTGCAGTTCGAACGCCGCGCCGCGCTGGGGCAGGATTTCCGTGCGCGCTTCACCTGGCGCATGCTGCTGCTGTTTGGCTTCGGCATGGTGAACTCGCTGTTCTACGAGGGCGATATCCTCGCCATGTACGCGGTGCTGGCGCTGGCCTTGCTGCCGGTGGCGCGCCTGCGCGATGGCGCGGTCTTCGCGGTGGCCTGCATGTTGCTGCTGCAGCCGCATTTGCTGCTGGAGATCGCGGCCGCGCTGCCCGATCCGCTGCGCGCACTGCCCGACCCCGCATCGTGGGCCTACTTCGGCCGCGCCAACGTCTATCTGGCCGACGGTTCGCTGGCCCAGGTCATGGCGGGCAACCTCCAGAACGGCAAGCCCGGCGTGCTGTTGTGGAGCTGGGAGAATGGGCGCCTGTTCCAGATCCCGGCGCTGTTCATGCTGGGCATGCTGGCCGCACGCCGCCAATGGTTCGCGCCGACGCCGGCCAACCGCCGCTTCTGGCTGCGCGTGCTGCTGGCCGCCGCCGCCGCGTTCGCGTTGCTGTTCGCGGCCAGGGCGGGGGTCGCGGGGCAGGGCGGCGGCAAGGCGCTGTGGCGCCCGGTCGGCACGCTGCTCGCGTCCTGGTCCAACCTGGCCTTCATGCTGGTGCTGGTGGCCGCCATCGCGCAATTGTCCTGGCTGCGGATCGGGGCGGCACTGCTGGCTGCCTTGCGGCCGTTGGGCCGCATGAGCCTGACCAGCTACGTCGTGCAATCGCTGGTCGGCACCGCTATTTACTACGGCTGGGGGCTGGGCCTGTACCGCGTGACCGGCGCCACGGCTTGCCTGCTGGTGGGCATCGTGCTGGCGCTGCTGCAAAGCGTCTTCAGCGCCTGGTGGCTGCGCCGCCATGCGCAAGGGCCGCTGGAGGCGCTGTGGCACCGCTTGACATGGATTGGCGCTGACCGGGCCGCCGGCAGCAGCGCCAACGCCGCTGCCGGTGCGGCCGGCGCCGAAGGAGCCAAACCTTGAAAGCCTTGCTCGCGACCGCGCTGGCGCTGGCGTGCAGCGCCGCCCAGGCTGCGCAATTCAGCGTGCTGGTGTTCTCCAAGACCGCCGGCTGGCACCATGACTCCATCCCCGCCGGGGTGGCGGCGATCCAGGAACTGGGCAAGCTGCACGACTTCAACGTGTTCTGGACCGAAGATGCCAAGCGCGCTTTCAACGAGCAGGAGCTGGCCAAGCACCAGGCCGTGGTCTTCCTGCTGACCAGCGGCGACATCCTCGACGCGCAGCAGAAGGCGGCCTTCGAGCGTTATATCCGCGCCGGCGGCGGCTACGTCGGCGTGCACAGCGCATCCGACACCGAATACGGCTGGCCGTGGTACACGCGGCTGGTGGGCCATATGTTCGACCACCACCCCGCCATCCAGAGCGCGGTATTGAAGGTCGAACAGCGCAATTTCCCCGGCATGGAACGTTTTGCGCCGCGCAACCTGGTGACCGAAGAGTGGTACGCCTTCAAGCCAGCCAGCGGCAAACTGCATTACCTGCTGACGGTCGATGAAGCGACCTATAAGCCGGGGCCCAAAGCGATGGGCGCCTTCCACCCGGTGAGCTGGTACCAGTACTTCGACAATGGCCGCTCTTTCTACACCGCGCTGGGGCACCTGCCGGCCAGCTATGGCGACCCGCTGCTGCGCCACCACCTGTATGGCGGCATTTACTGGGCGGCGACGGGCAACGGCTTCCAGGCGGATTGACGCGCCTCGGCGCTATTGTTGCAAATGAAAATCATTCTCATGTAAAATCCTTGCCCGAACCTGCATAGCCAGCCCTTGCCAGCCAATGCATCAACCAGACAAGGATGAATAAAGTGCTGCGCAGAACTCCCATTGCGCTGGCGTTTGCGGTGGCATGGGGCTTGATGCCACCGGCTGCGCTGGCCCAGCAAGAAGCCACCATGCCCGAGGTGATCATCCACGGCGAACAGGAATCGGACAGCGGCTTCACCGCGAAGCGCGCCGCCAGCACCACCAAGTCGGACGCCACGCTGCTCGAAACGCCGCAATCGATTACCGTCATCACGCGCGGACTGCTCGATTCCATGCAGGCCAATACGATGGCCGAAGCCTTGCGCAGCGTGGCCGGGGTGGTGCCGGGCCACTTCGGCCGGCGCGGCTTCGACGACTTCATCATCCGCGGCCAGCGCGCTTCGGAGTCGATCTACGTCGATGGCCTGCGCACCGCGCAATCGGTGCAGCTGCAGGAGGAAACGTTTGCCGCCGAGCGCCTGGAAGTGCTCAAGGGGCCGGCATCGCTGTTGTTCGGCAATGTGCAGCCGGGCGGCATGGTCAACGTGGTGAGCAAACGGCCGCGGCGCGACCCCTTCCTCGAAGCCGGCGTCACCGTGGGCAACGAGGGCTACAAGCAGGCGACCGTCGATGTCGGCCGCCCGCTCAGCGACAGCGGCCGCGCCGCATTCCGCATCAATGCCCTGGCGATGAACAGCGGCGACCCGACCGATTTCGTGTTCTTCAAGACGCGCTGGATCGCGCCGTCGCTGTCCCTGGACCTCGGGACGGCGACCAGCCTGACGCTGCTGGCCAGCCGCCATGAGCGGCAATGGCTGCGGCAGCAGGGCCTGTCGCCGCGCGGGACCATCCTGCCCAACCCTAACGGCCCGATACCGCTCAACCGCTTCATCGGCGAAACCGCCAACGGCGCCTACGATGTCGAACGCTCCCGCATCGGCTACGCGTTCGAGCACCGCTTCGCCAGCGGCTGGACGCTGCACCAGAATTTCCGCTGGGAGGAGTATGACGGCCTTGGCCCGGGCGTGTTCAACGGCAGCCTGCAAGCCAACGGTAGGCTGCAGAACCGCACCGTCAGCAACCGCGACTTCGAAGGCCGCCTGATGGCGATCGATACCTATCTCAACGGTGCAGTGGAAGCCATGGGTGCGCTGCACAAGCTGTCGTTCGGCGTCGACCGCAACACGCCGCGCGAACGCTTCGCCATCACCCAGTGCACGCTGGCGGCGCTCGACCTGTACCAGCCGGTCTATGGCGCCCCCATCAAGTGCCCGGCCCAGGCGCAGTCCGATACCACCAGCCGGACCCCGCTGACCGGCGTCTACCTGCGCGACCGCGTCGCGCTCGGCGAGCGCCTCGGCCTGACCTTGGGCGTGCGGCGCGACCGCGCCACCACGTCCACCGCCAACAACAAGACCGGTGTCGTGATTTCCAAGACGGACCTGGCCACATCGGGAACGGCCGGCCTCACCTACGAGATCGCGCCGGGCATCGCGGGCTATGCAAGCTATGCGAACTCGTTCCTGCCGGTGACGGGCACCGACTTCTCCGGTGCCTCGTTCAATCCGGAGACCGGCCGCCAGGCGGAAGTGGGCGTGAAGTTCCAGCGCGACGGCGGCCGCGTCAGCGCGACCCTGGCGGCCTACGACCTGCGGCGCCGCAACGTGACGACGGCCGATCCTGTCAACAACGGCTTCAGCGTGCAAACCGGCGAGGAGCGCA
The DNA here is from genome assembly GCA_946482335.1 of uncultured Duganella sp. Next base: position 3,738 of record CAMLRG010000077.1, read on the forward strand.
GCCAAGGTATCGAGGCCGAATTGGCGATGGACCTGAGAAACGGTTGGAACGTGCAGGGTGCCTACGCCTATACCGCCGCCGAAGTGAGCCGCGACAACCGCCCGGCCAATCTCGGCAAGCCCCTGAACAACGTGCCGCGGCATAGCGCCAGCGTCTGGGCCAACCACCTGGTGCGCGACGGTGCCCTGAAGGGTCTGGGATTCGGCATCGGCCTGCGCCATGAAAGCGATAAGCGCGGCTTCTCCTTCGATTACACGGTGGCGGGGTACACGGTGGCCGATGCTTCCGTGAGTTACGTCGGCAGCGGCTACCGCCTTGCGCTGAACGTCAAGAACCTGTTCGACAAGACCTATTTTGCCGGCGGCTTGAACAACAATGTGGTCACGCTCGGCGATCCCCGCCAGCTGCGCCTGAACGCCGTCTTCGACTTCTGAGGCGCGCAGCATTTCCTGGCCATCCGCGCTTCACGCTATACTTGCTCTTTTGGAAACCGGAGGAGCAGTTTGCGTATTTCCCGCCTGGCCGCTGCATGCGCCATGTCCTGGGCCCTGGCGTGCCCGGCCGCTTCGCCGGTTCTGGACCTGGGCAGCCACCAGTTCCGCAGCTGGGCGGTCGAGCAAGGCTTGCCGCATATGGCGGTGCATGGCATCCGCCGCGACGCCACCGGCGCGCTCTGGATCGGTACCGAGCAGGGCCTGGTGCGCAGCTATGGCAGCGAATTCGAAGTATTCCGCAGCAGCGACACGCCGGCCCTGGGCGCCAACTGGATCCGCGCCCTGGAGCTGTCCGGCCCGCGCCTGTTTATCGCCACCCAGAAGAACCTCGCCTGGTGGGATGGCCAGCGTTTCGCGGCCGTGCCGGGCAGCGGACAACTGGGCACCTTCCGCAGCATGGCGGCCGACCCGGCGGGCAAGCTGTGGATCCTGGCTGACCGCCTGAGTTCCTGGGACGGCAAGCAGCTCCACACCTACCATGACCTGCCCGGCGTGTTCACCGCCATGGGCCTGGCCGGCGCCACACCGACCCTGGCCGACAACGATGGCCGGCTGTGGGCCTTGCCGCAAGGGCGGCTGGAGGCACTGCCGCTGCGCCTGCCCAACGGCGACACCCAGGTCAAGCAAATGCTGTGGCAGGGCGGGCAGTGGTGGCTTGGCACGACCAAGGGCTTGCTGCGCTGGTCGCCGGCCCAGGGCGGACCGGCCCGGCACGTCGGGGAAGGGCGCGCGCCGGTCGACCAGCTCAGCCTGGACCAGGCGCAGCGCGTCTGGGTGCTGGCCGGCAGCGGCGTGCAAGTGTTCGAGGATGGACGCGAAGTGGCCGTGCTGCCGCCGGGCGCCCTGTCGGCGCAGGGCACGCCGCGCGCACTGCTGGCCGAAAGCCTGGATGCGTTCTGGATCGGCAGCATGAGCGTGGGCTTGCGCCACTACTGGAACGGCCCGACCCGCGCCTTGCAGCAGGAAGTGCGCGGCCGGCCGCTGCAGATCTGGGCCTATGCGCAGACCAGCCACGGGCTGCTGGTCGGCACCGACCAGGGCATCTGGCGCAGCGACGGCGAGCGCATGGAAGCGTTCTACAATGGACCGGAACTGGCCAACGAACTGGCTTATTCGATGCTGGAGGACCGCCAGGGCCGGCTATGGGTCGGCACCCGCCACGGCCTGCTGCGCATGGAGCAGGGGCGCATGCGCAGCATCGCCAGCTTCGACGGCATCCAGGTCAATTCCCTGTTCCCGCGCGCCGACGGCAGCCTGCTGGCGGCCACCACGCAGGGCATGTACGCGCTCGACGCGGCGGGGCGGCATGCCGAGCGCCTGTTCCGCCAACAGTTGCCCGGCACGGTCAGCCTGTTCCAGGAAGCGGGCGACGGCAGCTTGTGGATCGGCGCCGCCAACGGCTTGTGGCGCTGGCGCGGCGATACCTTGCAGCCGCAGGCCGAGGCGCAACTGGGCCAGGCCCTGGTCATGTCGCTGGCGCCATGGGGCAAGGATGGTTTGCTGGTCGGCACCTACCAGCATGGCTTGCACGCCATCGGTCCCGCCGGCCATCGCCGCTGGCTGCAAAAGGATGGCTTGCCGTCCGACAGTGTCATCACGCTCAACCAGCACGACGGCTGGTACTGGGCCACGCACTTCGATGGCGTGTTCCGCTTCCGGCTGTCGCAGGATGGCGGTGCGCCGCTGGTGCAGATGCTGCACGTGGACCCCGGCAATGCGGCCGGCCGCAACCGCATCCGCTGCTGCAACGGACTGGGACGCGACAAAGGCCACCTGGCGCCCCCTTACCATTGGTCGGCCAGCCTGGCCGGCGCGGTGCGCACGCGCCTCGACGTGCCGCCGCCGGCGCTGCCGCAAGTGGTGCTGCGCAAAGTGGTACAGGATGGCGCGGCGCGCGAACTGGAAGTGGCGTTCGAGGGCGTCGAATTCCGCCTCCCCGAGCAATTGCAATACCGCTACCGCCTGCCGCCATTCCAGCAGGAGTGGAAGGAAACCGGCAAGCGCCGCGCCGCCTATTTCACCAACCTGCCCTCGGGCGAGCTGCAATTCGAAGCCCAGGCCAGCTGGGATGGCCAGCATTGGGGACCGGCCGCCACGGTGCCAGTGCGTTTCGCGCCGCGCTGGAGCGAGCGCTGGCCGGTGCGTGCCGGCCTGCTGCTGCTGGCGGGACTGGGCGTGTATGGCAGCATGCAATGGCGCTTGCGGCGGGTGCGCACGCGCAGCCACCTGCTGCAGCGCGAAGTGGAGCGTCATACCGATGCACTGCGCGCGGCCAATTCCAAACTGGAGAACCTGAACCGCTCGCTGGCGCAGGCCAGCGTGACCGACCCCTTGACCGGCCTGCATAACCGCCGCTTCGTGCAGCAGGAATTGCCTGCCGTGCTGGCGCGCCTGCGGCGCGAACGCGCGGCCGGGGAGGTGGCCCCTGTGCTGGGCGTGCTGCTGGTCGACATGGACCATTTCAAGCAGATCAACGATGGCTTTGGCCACGCCACCGGCGACGCCGTGCTGCAGGGCGCGGCCGCAGGCTTGCGTTGCGTGGTGCGCGGCGAAGACCATGCGGCGCGCTGGGGCGGGGAAGAGTTCCTGCTGCTGGTGCACGCCAGGGACGTGCAGGAATTGTGGGCATTGGCGCGGCGCGTGCACGCCGCGCTGGCCGAGCATGCGGGCGGCACGCCGGCCGGCCCGGTCACGGCGTCGCTCGGCATCGCCGTGCTGCCGCTCGATCGCGGCACGCTCGACGAGCGCAGCTTCGACCATGCGCTGAAGCTGGCCGATTACGCGCTGTACGTGGTGAAAAGCGAAGGGCGCGACGGCAGCGCCCTGGCCGAGCCGGGGCCCGGCCTGGCGTGGCCCGAGGGCGTGGGCGCCGACCTGCTCAAGGCGTGGCACGCCCAGGGCCGTTTGCGCATCGTGCGCGGCTGATCAAGTGGTCCCGGCCTTGGCTGCCGCATTGGCACGCAGGGTGGTCACGTTGTCATAGCCGATGCCCCAGTTGTCGGTTTCCACCTCGTCGATGATGACGAAGGTGGTGGCCGGGTTCTTGTTCAGCACCCGCTGCAGCAGCTCGGTCGAGCCCTTGATCAGGGCCAGTTTCTGTTCGGCGGTGACGCCTTCCTTGGTGACGCGGATATTTACGTACGGCATAGTGACTCTCCTTGGGTTGACAGTGGTGGTTTGATGCAGCGCCAGGCGAGCAGGGCGCCCAGCAGCAATAGTACGGCGGCAATGGCCAGCGCGGTTGCGATGCCGCGCGTGGCGGCGCCCGGCCCCGGTGCGGCGATCAGGGCGCCGAACAGCGCCACGCCCATGGCACCGCCGACCTGGCGCGCCGCGTTCAGCACCGCCGAGGCGGTACCCGCCTGGCTGCGCTCGACGGCGGACAGGATCGAGGTGGTCATGGCCGGCACGGCCAGGCCCATGCCGCCCGGGATCAGCACCAGCCCCGGCAGCATTTCCAGGAACGTGGCGTGCTCCCCCATGCCCAGGATGGCCAGCAAGGCATATCCCGCGGCGCCCAGCAGGCCGCCGGCAACCATGGGCAGGCGCTGCCCCGCACGCGCCTGCAGGCGGCCGCTGGCGATATTCGAGAAGATGAAGGTGCCCGTCAGCGGCAGGAACACCAGGCCGGCGTGCAGCACGGAGAAGCCGCGTACTTTCTGCAGGTAGAAGCTGAGGACGAAGATCACGCCGTAATAGGCGAAGTTGACCTGCACCCCGAACAGCACCGCGCCGGAAAAGCCGGCATCGCGGAACAGGCCAAGCGGCAGCATGGGCGCCGCGCTGCGGCGCTGGCGGCGCAGGAACAGGGCGCCCGCCACCACGGCTATCAGCAAGGCGCCCTGCAGCAGGTGGCTGGCAAAGCCCAGGGAATGGAATTCGATCACGGCGCCAATGAAGGCGGTCAGCGCGATGATGGCCAGCACCTGGCCGGCCAGGTCGAAGGCGCGCGCCGGCTCCTTGCCGCGCAGGGGCGGGACCACGCGCAGGGTGAGCCAGAAGCCCAGTACGCAGATCGGGATATTGACCCAGAAAATGCTGCGCCAGCCGGCAAGGCTCATCAGCAAGCCGCCCAGCACGGGACCGGCCGCGATCGACACGCCGCCCGCCGCCGTCCACCAGGCGATGGCCTTGGCCAGCTGGGCGCGGTCGTGGGCGTATGCGGCGTTCAGGATGGCCAGGGAACTTGGCACCAGCAGCGCGGCGCCGACGCCTTGCACGGCGCGCGCCAGGTTCAGCGCGAGCGGCCCGGGCGCCAGCGCGCAAGCCAGCGAGGCCAGCGTGAACAGGGCAAACCCCGCCAGGAACACGCGGCGCGCGCCGAAGCGGTCGCCCAGCACGCCGGCCGAGAGCAGGAACACGGCGAAGCCCAGGGTATACGCGTCGACCACCCACTGCAAGGCGCTGACGCCTGCGCCCAGCTCCTGCCCGATGGCCGGCAAGGCGACGTTGACGATGGTCACGTCCAGTTGCACGATGATGAAGGCGAAACTGGCGGCCAGCAGGATGATGGGCGAGGGCGTGTTCATGGAGTGCACTATATAAGCCTTCACGCATCAATAAAAATGAATAATAATGAAGCGAACATTCTCAATTGGAGAACGATATGGAACTCTCCTCGCTGCGCATTTTCAAGACCGTTGCCGAAGAGGGCAGCGTGACCCAGGCCGCGGCCCGGCTGCACCGCGTGCAATCGAACGTCTCGGCCCGCCTGAACCAGCTGGAGGAATCGCTGGGCGTGACCCTGTTCCACCGCTCGGGGCGGCGCATGCTGATCACGGCGGAGGGCACGCGCCTGCTGGCGTATGCCGAGCGCCTGCTGCAACTGGCCGATGAAGCGCAAATGTCGGTGCGCGGCGGGCAGGAGCCGTCCGGGCCCTTGCGCATCGGCTCGATGGAAACCACGGCCGCGGCACGCCTGCCGCGCGTGCTGGGCGCCTTCCACCGCAAGTATCCGGAGGTCGACCTGCTGCTCGACACCGGCCCGACCGACTACCTGCTGCATGCGGTGCTGAACCATAAGGTCGACGTGGCCCTGGTCTCGGCCCCGGTCGACCGCCCCGAGCTGGAACAGGTGCCGGTGTTCGTCGAAGAGCTGGTGTTGCTGACGGACGCGCTGCACGGCCCGGTGAGCGGACCGGCCGACGTGGCGCGCCGCACGCTGCTGGGCTTCCGCAGCGGCTGCTCCTACCGCCGCCGGCTCGAATGGTGGTTTGCCGACGCCGGCGTGGCGCACAGCCGGGTGGCCGAATTCGGCACCTTCGAAGCCATCATCGGCTGCGTGGCGGCCGGCATGGGGGTGGCCATGATGCCGCGCGAAGTGCTGCGCCAGCGCGGCCTGGGACGCACCGTGCAATGCCACACGCTGCCGCCCGATGTTGCAAATGTGGAAACCATGCTAGTCTGGCGCCGCGACATTCCCCACCACGCCGCACGCGACGCCTTCGTGGCCAGCTTCGGCTAAAGCAGAAAGGACTTCGATGAGCAGGATCCACGCGCTGGCCGTTGCCAGCATCTTCGCCGGCAGCGGCGCCATGGCCCAGGCGGCGGCCCCGGAAACCGGCCAGGTCGAGCGCCTGGTGGCGCAGTGGGACAAGCCCGATGCCCCGGGCGGTGCGATCGCGGTCTACCAGGATGGCAAGCTGGTCTACAGCAAGGGCTTCGGCCTGGCCAATCTTGAGCACAGGGTGCGCAACACCCCGGCCACGCCGTTCCACGTCGCCTCGGTGTCCAAGCAGTTCACCGCCTTTGCCATCCAGCTGCTGGTCGATGACGGCAAGCTGGCGCTCGACGACGACGTGCGCAAATACGTGCCGGAGCTGCGCGAACTGGGCGCCCCCATCACGGTGCGCCAGCTGATGCATCATACCAGCGGCCTGCGCGACCAGTGGGCCCTGATGGCGCTGGCCGGCTGGCGCCTGGAGGACGTGATCACCGAGCAGGACCTGATGCGGGTGGTGGGGCGGCAGCAATCGCTCGACTTCACGCCCGGCACGCGGCACAGCTACAGCAACACCGGCTACATGCTGATGGCCCGGATTGTGGAGCGCGTCTCGGGCCGCCCGCTGGCGCAGTTCGCGCAAGAGCGCATCTTCGGCCCATTGGGCATGAAGCAGACGCATTTCCACGAGCGGTACGGCGCGCTGGTGCCGGGACGTGCCTCGTCCTACGAGCCGGACGAAGATGGCAAGGGCTACCACTATGTCGCGCTCTCCTATTCGAACGTCGGACCGTCCAGCTTGAGTACCACGGTGGAGGACCTGGCGCGCTGGGAAGCGAACTTCCTGAAGCCGGTGGTGGGCGCCCGAGGCGCGGTGGCGCGCATGGGCGAGCGCGCGGTGCTGGCCAACGGGCGCGAGGTTTCGTATGCCTCCGGCGTGGCGGTCGGGACCTATCGCGGCTTACCGACCATGTCGCATGATGGCGCCGATGCGGCGTTCCGCAGCACCTACCTGCGTTTCCCCGAGCAGAAATTTGCGGTGGCCTTGTTGTCGAACGATGGCCGCATGGCGCCGGCCGCGCGGGCGCAGGAGGTGGCGGAAATCTACCTTGGCGCAAAAATGGGACCGAAGGCTGCCCCCGCGCCGGTGGCGGCCAAGGCCGAGACGGCGGCCATGCCGGCGAACCTCGAGGCCTATGCCGGACGGTTTGGCTCGCCGCAGATCACCTTGCAGTTTTTCGTCGAAAAGGGGCAACTGCAGGTGCGCAACGATGAGGTGCAGCAGACTGCGTTGAGGATGCTGCGGGCCGGCAGTTTCGAATCGCCGGTACACAAGGCACGCATCGATTTCGACGCGCCCGGTGCCGATGGCGTGGTGGCCAACGGCACCCTGCATATGAATGGCGGTTCGCTGGTGCTGCAGCGCATGTCCAGCCAGCCGCTGGGGGAGTCTGGGGCGCAGCGTTATGTGGGCGAGTATTACAGCGACGAGCTGCACGTGCTGTATTCGGTATTCTTCCGCGACGGCAAGCTGATGCTGGAATATCCGCGCGGGCAGCTGGCGCTGGGGCAGGTCAGGGAAGGGACGGCGTTCACTGCCGGCTATCCGGTCGGGGAAATTGAGTTCCAGTGCGAGGCCGCGGCATGCCGTGGCTTCGCCTTGAGGAACCCGAGGGCGCGCGATCTCCAGTTCACCAAAGTGACCTTCGCCGAACGCTTGTTGCCGGCGCGCCCGGACAAGGCGAAGCTATTCGCGCAGGAGCCGGTCTATTTGCGCGGCAGCATGAACGGATGGAGCATGCGCGACCGCCTGGTGCCCGCCGACGGCGGCAAGCGGCTGGAGGCTGCCATCCTGATCGAGCCGGGCAGCCATGAATTCAAGATCGGCACGTCGGATTACGCGAAGATCGATCTTGGGCAGGGTATCAAAGAGGGCGCGGTGGTGCTGGGCCAGGCGCGCAAGCTGGCGGTGATGGAAGCCGGCGGCAACATCCGCATCGAAGTGCCAAGCCGCGCCACCTATCGCTTTGTGCTCGATGTTGCCGATCCGGCGGCGCCAGCCCTGACCATCGGCCCGGCGGCCCCACCGCAGTAAACCTTGGGGCAGGGTTGGCGCCATTGACGGGCGCATGGCAGGGTGTCGTGGCCGGACTTGCCGTCGTGGCGCGCCGCGCGCCCCGTCGCTGCCGGATACCTTCAAAAAAAAGCCCGCATCGGAGATGCGGGCCTTTCGGACGGAGCCGGGCGGCTTACAGGGCTGCCAGGGCTTCGTTGAAGGTGGCGCTTGGGCGCATCACGGCGGAGGTCTTGGCGGCGTCCGGCAGGTAGTAGCCGCCGATGTCCATGGCATGGCCTTGCACGGAGTTCAGCTCTTCCACGATCTTCGCCTCGTTCTCGGTCAGCGCCTTGGCCAGCGGTGCGAACTTGGCTTGCAGTTCCGCGTCGTCGGTCTGGGTGGCCAGGGCCTGGGCCCAGTACATCGACAGGTAGAAGTGGCTGCCGCGGTTGTCCAGCTCACCGGTGCGTGGCGATGGCGACTTGTTGTTGTCCAGCAGTTTGCCGGTGGCTTCGTCCAGGGTCTTGGCCAGGATCTTGGCCTTGGCGTTGCCGGACTTGATGCCCAGCTCTTCCAGCGAGACGGCCAGGGCCAGGAATTCGCCCAGCGAATCCCAGCGCAGGTGGTTCTCTTCCACCAGCTGCTTGACGTGCTTCGGTGCCGAGCCGCCGGCGCCGGTTTCGTACATGCCGCCGCCCGCCATCAGGGGGACGATCGACAGCATCTTGGCCGAGGTGCCCAGTTCCAGGATCGGGAACAGGTCGGTCAGGTAGTCGCGCAGGATGTTGCCGGTCACCGAGATGGTGTCCAGGCCGCGCGAGACGCGCTCCAGGGTGTAGCGCATGGCGCGCACTTGCGACATGATCTGGATGTCCAGGCCGGTGGTGTCGTGGTCTTTCAGGTAGGTCTCGACCTTCTTGATCACTTCCGCTTCGTGCGGACGGTAGGTGTCGAGCCAGAACACGGCAGGCATGCCGGAATTGCGGGCGCGGGTGACGGCCAGCTTGACCCAGTCGCGGATCGGGGCGTCCTTCACCTGGCACATGCGCCAGATGTCGCCTTCTTCCACGTTCTGGGTCAGCAGCACTTCGCCGGTGGCCAGGTCGGTGATGTTGGCGACGCCGGCTTCCGGCACTTCGAAGGTCTTGTCGTGCGAACCGTATTCCTCGGCTTGCTGCGCCATCAGGCCGACGTTCGGCACGGTGCCCATGGTCTTCGGATCGAAGTTGCCATGCCACTTGCAGAAGTTGATCATCTCCTGGTAGATGCGGGCGAAGGTCGATTCAGGCATGACGGCCTTGACGTCCTTCGGACGGCCGTTGGCGTCCCACATCTTGCCGCCGATGCGGATCATGGCTGGCATGGAGGCGTCGACGATCACGTCGTTCGGCGAGTGGAAGTTGGTGATGCCCTTGGCCGAATCGACCATGGCCAGTTCCGGACGGGTGGCGTGGCAGGCGTGCAGGTCCTTCAGGATTTCCTCCTTCTGGGAAGCCGGCAGCTTTTCGATCTTTTCGTACAGGTTGGACATGCCGTTGTTCACGTTCACGCCCAGTTCGTCAAACAGCTTGGCGTGCTTGGCGAATGCGTCCTTGTAGAAGATGCGTACGCAGTGGCCGAACACGATCGGGTGCGACACCTTCATCATGGTGGCCTTCACGTGCAGCGAGAACATGACGCCGGTCTTGTAGGCGTCGTCGATCTGCTTCTCGTAGAAGTCCAGCAGTTCTTTCTTCGACATGAACATGGAGTCGATGATTTCGCCGGCCTGCAGCGAGACCTTCGGCTTCAGCACGATGGTCTTGCCGGAAGCGGTGATCAGCTCCATCTTCACGTCGCGCGCCTTGTCCAGGGTCATGGACTTTTCGCCGTGGTAGAAGTCGCCATGGTGCATGTGCGACACGTGGGTGCGCGATGCCTGGCTCCATTCGCCCATGGAGTGCGGGTTCTTGCGGGCGTATTCCTTGACGGCCTTCGGCGCGCGGCGGTCGGAGTTACCTTCGCGCAGGACCGGGTTCACGGCCGAGCCGATGCACTTGCCGTAACGGGCTTTCAGTGCCTTCTCTTCTTCGGTCTTGGCGTCTTCAGGGTAGTCAGGCAGCTTGTAGCCGCGCGCCTGCAGTTCGCGCACGCAGGCGATCAGCTGGGAGACCGATGCCGAAATATTCGGCAGCTTGATGATGTTGGTGTCGGGATTCTGGGTCAGGGCGCCCAGCTCGGCCAGGTTGTCCGGCACTTTCTGTTCGTCGGTCAGGCATTCCGGGAAGGCGGCCAGCACGCGGGCGGCGACCGAAATATCGCTGGTCACGACGTCGACGCCGGCCGGGGCCGCGAACTTCTGCACGATCGGCAGCAGGGAATAAGTCGCCAGCAGCGGCGCTTCGTCGGTAAGGGTGTAGATGATTTTGGACTTTTGAGACATGTGGTATTCCCTCAAATGCGGATGGTGTGCAGCGGATTAAGGCGCATATTGTACGCGCTGTTGAGGAAATATTGGTAATCGGGACTTACCCGTAGGGTTATGCGGCGGCGCATTTGCGCACCGTGTCCCAGGTGCGGGTGGTGATGTCCTTGCCGAAGGTCTTTTCGATCAGGCGCATGAAAACCGGGCCGTCGGCGCTCGGTTCGTAGGCGGAAAAGACTTCGCGGCCGCGCACGCCCACGATGGCGGCGCCGCTGATGGGCGGCGGCAGCACGGTCGCGGCAGCCGGCGCTGCGCGCAGGAAGCTCACCACGCGCTTGGGGCCGGTGGCGCCGCCGAAGCCGGGGTAGGGGTCGTTCTCCAGCAAGTCTTGCAAGTGCTGCTGGGAGCGGATAATGGTGTAGAAGGTGCGGCCCAGGGTGTGTTCCATGGCCGCCTCGGCCTTGCGTTCCAGCGCGCTTTCGCTGGCGGCGCGGGCGTCGAAGGCGACATTGCCGCTTGATAGAAGTGTCTTTACGTTGGAAAATCCGGCACTCTCGAAGGCCGCTTTCAATTGCGGCATCTTGCAATTCATCGGGCTGACGCCGCGGAGCAGGGCAATATAGCGAGGCATTGTGTTTCAGATAAGAGTTGAGCCGAAGGGATTATCGTTCGAAACGGATGGCGAAGCCAGCCTGCTGGTGGCGGCCGCGCGCGCCGGGGTGGTGTTGCCGAGTTCCTGCCGCAATGGCACCTGCCGCACCTGCCTGTGCCAGCTGCAAAGCGGCGCGGCGCGCCACCTGATCGAATGGCCGGGCCTGAGCCGGGAAGAGCAGCAGGATGGCTATATCCTGCCGTGCGTGGCGGTGGCCACCTCCGACCTGGTCCTCATAGCGCCGGCGGCACGGTTTACGCCAATTTCTTAAAGGGGTTTCTCAATTCCCCCAGCTATTGCTATAGTAACCCTATCGCAATAGCTGGATTTGCCATGGCAACAACACGTAGAGACTTCCTTCATATGGTGGCGGGGACCACGCTGGCGGGGCTGCCGCTGGTCGGCCACAGCCGCGCGGCCCAGGAGCCGGAACCGCCGCCCGATATTTTCGACGCCCAGATGCTGGACCTGGAATTCTGGGTCAAGCCGCGCACCATCAGCGTGATCCGGCCGCAGAGCGGGGAGAAGGCGCGGCTGACGTATTGGAAGGATGGGGAAATCATCGATGCGGCTTACCAGGAACTGTGCCATCTGCTGCGCGACGTGAACGGCAGGGAGACGGCGCCGATCGATCCGAAATTGTTTGAAACCCTGTGGGGGGCGCAGGCCTTCGTGCAGCGCTTCGGGATCGAGAGTCCGCTGGAGATCTTGTCGGGGTATCGCACGCCGGCGTCCAACAAGCGGCTGATCGAGCAGGGGATCCCGGCGGCGCGCCAGTCGCTGCATATGAGCGGGAAGGCGGCGGATATCCGGATTCCGAATTTGAATGCGGAAGTGCTGGGGAGTCTGGTGCGCAGTTTCCGGCAGGGGGGCGTGGGGTTCTATTACCGCGAGGGGCCGCGGGGCGGGTGGATCCATGCGGATACGGGGCTGCAGCGGTCCTGGAAAGGCTAAAACCGGTAAGGCGGGGTCAGGCGGGACGGCCATCCGGCGAGGGCCAGACCCCGGGCCCGCGGCGGCCGCGTATCGGGGTCTGACCCTCCGGGTCTGACCCCGGTTTACCGGTTTCAGTGGTAGTAATAAGCCGGCGTCGGCACCGCATCGGTGCGCGCCAGCCGCTCCGCCTCCAGGTCCACCGGATGATCCCACCAGATATTCCACCCGCGCCGCTGGTCTTCCACCAGCTCCGGATGCTCATCCAGCAACTGCCCGAAAAAGCGTTCAAACTCAGAAACATATTCGTTTACTTTCATACTGCCTCCCGACGTTTCGGTTACACTCCTGACCCATGTTTAATCACGATGACGAAGCGGCCAAGCCGCGTTTTCGCCCGGTGCCATGGACCGCACTGGAAACCCCGCAGGACGTGGAGCTGTGGATCGCCGAGCACGACCTGGCGCTGAAGGAACACGTCGGCAAGCAGGAGACCGGCTACGGCGTCTGCTTCAGCCTGGCCGAGGGTGGCGATATCGTCATGCAAACCAGCGAGGGTGCCGTCATCCTCGATGTTACGCCAGAAGCCGATTGGGTGGAGCCCCTGCTGTGCGCCGTGGCCGGCACCGAGCCGCCCAAGGGGCGGCTGTGGGTGCTGCCGGAGGATAAGCTGGTGCAGCTCATCCTTGGCCTGTCCACGCTGGTCGCCAGCACCACCCTCGTCGTGGGCCACAATTTCGGACGCCGCCGTTCTTATTAAAGGATCCCTGATGCGCAAACCATTGCTCGCCCTCCTGTTGACCGCCGCCGCCCTGCAAGCCCATGCCGCCGACCTGCTGCACACCGTGAAGGCGCGCGGCACGCTGAAAGTGGCCATGGAAGGGGTCTATCCCCCTTTCAACTACAAGGAAAAGAATGGCGAGCTGGCCGGCTACGATGTGGACGTGGCGAAGCTGGTGGCCGGCAAGCTGGGCGTGAAAGCGGAATTCGTGACCACGGAATGGGCCTCGATCCTGGCAGGCCTGGCCAGCAATAAATACGATGTGATCATCTCCCAGGTCGGCATCAATCCCAAGCGCGAGCAAGCCTTCGATTTCAGCACGCCCTATATCTACTCGTCGCCGATGCTGATTGTGCGCAACGACGAGAAAAACAACTGGACCTCGCTGGAGCAGCTGAAAGGCAAGCGCGTCGGCGCGGGGCAGGGCAGCGTCTATGAAATGCAGCTCAAGGCCGTGCCCGGCATCGAGATCAAGAGCTACCCGGCAGCGCCGGAAAACCTGCAAGACCTGGCCCTGGGCCGCATCGACGCCGCCCTGAACGATAGCCTGATGACGGCCTACCTGCTGAAGACAACGCGCTTGCCGATCAAGGCTGGCGCGCGCGTCGGCGCCGTCGAGCGCATGGGCATCCCCTTCCAGAAAGGGAATCCGGCATTCAAGGCCGCCCTCAACAAGGTGCTGGCCGACGCCGCAGCCGATGGCAGCCTGAAAGCCATTTCCATGAAATGGTTCGGGGCTGACGTCAGCAAGGCGCCCTGAACATGGATTGGCTGGAACTGCTGCATGAAGCGGCGCCCGTGATGCTGACGGGCGCCGGCTACACCCTGGTGTTTGCCGTGGCCTCGATGGTGGGCGGGCTGGCGCTCGGCTTTCCCACAGCCGTGCTGCGCATCCTGCCATGGAAATGGCTGCGCTGGCCGGCCAATGTCTATGTGAGCCTGATGCGCGGCACCCCGCTGCTGGTGCAAATGTTCGTCATCTATTACGGCTTGCCTTCGGTCGGCATCGAATTCACGCCGGTCACGGCCGGCATCCTGGCGTTGAGCCTGAATGCCGGCGCCTACCTGTCGGAAAGCCTGCGCGGCGCCATGCTGTCCATCCCCAAGGGCCAATGGTCGGCCAGCTATAGCCTGGGCATGGGTTACGGCCAGACCTTGCGCCATATCGTGCTGCCGCAAGCGTTGCGCATCGCGGTGCCGTCCATGAGCAACACCTTGATCAGCCTGATCAAGGATACCTCGCTGGTTTCCGTCATCACCATGACCGAGCTGATGCTGTCGACCAAGGAAGTGATTGCCACCACCTTCCGCCCCTTGCCGCTCTACCTGGCGGCCGCCGCGATTTACTGGATCCTCAGCCTCGCATTCGAGCAATTGCAACGTTTTGCCGAGCAGCGCCTGAACCGCGCACACCGCCAAAGTTAGCTGCTCGACAATGCCATAAAGGCATGCTAGGCTGGAAGCCATATGGATAAAGACCAGCATGCCAGGCAGGCGGAGCAGCTGACCGCCATCCGGCCCGCCGTCTCCGGACTGGCCGGCCTCGATACCCTGTTGCCCGGCGAAGCCGTGCTGGCCGCGATGGGCGGCACACCGCTGGCGCGCTATGCCGGCAACCTGCAGCGCGCCAACGGCGAACTGCAGTTCGCCAGCGAACAAGACTATTTCAACGACCTGTACCTGCTGGCGCCGGTCGGCTATTTCGTGCTGGCCGCCGATACCACGATCGAGCAGATGAACCTGGTCGGCGCCGACCTGCTCGGCCTGTCGCGCCGCAATCCCGAGGGGGCCCAGTTCCGCAGCTATATCGCGCAGCGCTTTGTGGCCGACTTCGACGCCTTCGTCAGCAATTGCCTGGCCAACGAGGCGCCGCAGCGCCTGGCGCTGCAAATGACGCGCGGCCGCGGCGACCGCGGTTTCGCCGTGACCCTGCTTGGCAGCGGTGCGCCCGGGGCGGCGCAATTGCGCGTGGTGCTGGAAATGGCCGAGGGCAAACTGGCGGCGCTGGAGAAGAGCGAAGAGCGCTTCCGCCGCATCGTGCACAGCGCGGAAGAGGGTATCTGGGAAATCGATGCCGCTGCACGCACCAGCTTCGTCAATCCCAAGATGGCCGCCATGCTCGGCTACACCATCGAAGAGATGCTGGAGCAGCCCCTGGTCAGCTTCATGGATGACGAAGGGCGCGCCATGCTCGAGCGCAATATCGCGCGCCGCCAGCAAGGCATCGCCGAGCGCCACGAATTCAAGTTCTTGCGCAAGGATGGCAGCGAAATGTGGGCCACCCTGGCCACCAACCCGATCTTCGATGCCGACGGCAGCTATATCGGCGCGCTGGCCCTGGTCAGCGATATCACGGAACGCAAGCTGTCGACCGAGTTGATCTGGCATCAAGCCAATTACGATGCCTTGACGGCCCTGCCGAACCGCAATATGTTCCATGACCGGCTGTCGCAGGAAATGAAGAAGGCGCGGCGCGACGGGCTGTTCCTGGCGCTGCTGTTCATCGATCTCGACCAGTTCAAGGAAATCAACGACCGCTTCGGCCACGAGATGGGCGATGCGCTGCTGGTGGAAGCGGCGTCGCGCATCGCCGCCTGCGTGCGCGCCTCCGACACGCTGGCCCGCCTGGGCGGCGACGAATTCGTGGTGATCCTGCCGGGGCTCGACAATGTCACCAGCGCCGAACGGGTGGCGCAGCAAATCATCGCCACCCTGAACCGGCCCTTCCTGCTGGGCGGCGCCAGCGGTTCCGTCTCGGCCAGCATCGGCATTGCCCTGCACCCTTCGGACGCCGGCGACCCCGAGCATTTGCTGCGCAACGCCGACCAGGCCATGTATGCCGCCAAGAATGGCGGCCGCAACCGCTACAGCTATTTCACGCCGGACATGCAAGCGGCCGCCCAACTGCGGCTGCGCCTGGCGCGCGACTTGCAGATGGCCGTGGCCAACCAGCAATTCGAGCTGTACTACCAGCCGATCGTCAACCTGCACAGCGGCGCCATCGAACGCGCCGAAGCCTTGCTACGCTGGCGCCATCCCGAACGCGGGCTGCTGAATCCCGGCGACTTCATCAGCAGCGCCGAAGCCAGCGGCATCATCTTCGACATCGGGGATTGGGTGTTCCGCAGCGCCGCCGACCAGGCCAAGCGCTGGCAGCAGGAATTGGGGCAGCCCTTCCAGGTCAGTGTGAACCAATCGCCGGTGCAATTCCGCTCCGGCCCGCAATTCTTCGAACAATGGCTGCACTACGTCGACCAGCTGCAGCTGGCGCCGCGCAGCATCGTCATCGAAATCACCGAGCGCTTGCTGCTGGACGAAAGCGGGCCTGCCGTGGAGCGCTTGCGCCAGTTCAAGTCGATGGGTTTGCAGGTCGCGCTCGACGATTTCGGCACCGGCCACTCGGTACTGGCGCACCTGAAGAAGTTCGACATCGACTACCTGAAGATCGACCGCAGCTTCGTGATGGACCTGGCCGGCGATTCCGGCGACCTGGCCTTATGCGAAGGCATCATCGTGATGGCCCACAAGCTGGGCCTGAAAGTGGTGGCGGAAGGGGTCGAGACCGAAACCCAGCTCGACTTGCTGAAAGCCGCCGGCTGCGACTACGCCCAAGGCTACGTCTACGCCCACCCCATGCCCGCCGCCCTGCTCGGCGCCATGGCCCGCGGCCCGGCCCGCATCGCTTGACGCTTGAAAGTCGGGGTCAGCTCTGGCAACCGGACATTTCCCGATATGCGCGCACGGCGCGGCTGACGGTCCGGACTGAAAGTCCGCAGAATTGCGCAATTTCGAGCATGGTGTAGGCGTGCGACAGGTATGCTTGCGCCATCGCTTCGGCCCTGGTTGGATATAGGGTGAAATACTCGGACAGGGGCCGCGCGATCGCTTGCCGCTGCGCGCGTTTTATTTCCAGCAGATCGCCACGGAATTGCTGTTGGGCAGCGCGTTTGCAGAATGCATCGTCACCGAGAAAGATCTGGTTGCGTACCGCGCGGAACGGACTTTCGTGGACTGTTCCATCGACGACAAAGGCCTGGAAGGCAAGGATTGCCGCCGCGCGATCGCCGCCAAATTGCGCCAGGACCGCTTCGCGTTGCAGCCACGCCGGCGCATCGATGCTGCCGACGATGGCAGCGTAACTGCTCCAGATCCACTGGGCGGGATGCGCCACCAACCGCGCGCGGACCGGGTTCAACACCGTATAGCGAGACAGTTGTTTCAAGTAGTCTTCTCCCTGGCAGAGCACTGCGTGGTAGCGCCCCTGGAAGACGTGGCCGACCAAGCCATGCTGCCGGTTGAAATATTGTGAATAGTTGCCGTTGAGGTAGCGCATGCCACGCGCCAGTTGCCCATGCACGGTTTGCAGCACGAGATGGTAATGATTACCCATCAGGCAATAGGCATAGACGGAAAAGCCAAACCGCGCGCAGGTCTCGCCGAGCAAGGCCAGCCAGGTCAAGCGGTCACTGTCGGTGCGGAAGATCGTGCAGCGCCTGTCACCGCGCGCGGTCAGGTGATAGATAGCATTGTCAAACTCGATACGCAGAGGGCGGCTCATGCGTCAAGTTTAGACGTCGCCTGTCAGAATCTGTTTGCGCCCGCACAAGCAAATGTCCGGTTGCCAGAGCTGACCCCGACTTTTAACTTAGGCGGAGCAGGGAGACGACGCGGTCGCGGTTGATGCCGACCAGGGCGGAGGTGAGGGAGACCAGGGCGGCATAGCCGGGTTCTTTGGCGAAGCTGGCGAAGACTTCGGCCATCTGGCCCATGCCGGCCACTTCGATTTCGGGCAGCTCGGCTTGCACGCGCTGGGCGGCTGCGGCCAGTTCCTGGCGTACCTTGGACAGCGCGGCTTCGACGTGGGCCAGCGCTTGGGTGACTTGCTGCAGCGTGGCGCGCATGGCTTCGATGTCGCTGGTGCCCCAGCCTTCGGGCATCACGATGGGGGCGTCGGCTTCGGCCTTGATGCGGTTCAACTGGCCGGCCGGGAAGCGGATGCCTGCCCCTTGCACGGCGAGCGAGTCGCGCACGGCGGGCCAGGCGCTTTCAGGCGTCGAGAAGGCCAGCTCGCCATCCTTGTTGAGGCTGACGCGCACGCCGACGGGGGCCAGGGCCTGGTCGAAGCGGGCCACGATCTCGGCATCGGACAGGCCGGGCGCCAAGTGTACCGAGCGCAGCCCGGCGGTACCGCCGCCGACCGACACGGCGAGGGTTTCGCGGGCGCCGTTGCGCAGGTTGGCCAGCGTCATGCCGCGCACGGTGAAGCGCTGCATGGCGGGCTGGCTGGAGTAATTCAGTTGCGCGTCGAGGGTGCCGCCGGAGGCTTGGGTGCGGGTGCGCCAGGTGTCGGCGAATTGGCGCACGCGCTGTTCGACCTGGCCATCGCGCATCTGGCGCGCGGCCAGCTTGGCGGCCAGGTCGGTTTTCAGGGCGCGCAGCTGGGCGGCGGTTTGCTCGAGGAAGTCGATGGCTTGCTGGGCGCCCGAGACATCGTTCTGCAAAGGGGCGTCGAGCCGGCTCAAGCCGCGGCGCAGGGGCGCCTGGACCGGAGCGCTGCCGGCGGACGCCTGCTCGACCGGGGCGCCTGCCTCTGCCAGCGCGGACTCGGCCTGGCCCGCGACCGGATGGCCGGTGGCGCGGGTGTTAAGGCCTGGAGTACTGGGGCGCTGGGCGATTTCCATGATGGTTACAGGACGTTGAACAGGGACAGGTTGCTGACCTTGGCATACGCCTGGTAGGTCGCTTGCAAGGCATTATTGTAACCACTGAGCTGGGTCGCGGCGAGGCCGTAATCCAACTGTGCGATATCGGTGATCGCCATCTTGTTCGACAGGCTGACGTTGGCGTGGTTGCCGACCAGGGTTTCCATCACTTTCTGCGCGCCGCCGAACGTGGCGATCTTGCCCGATACCAGGGCCAAGGCGCTGTCGGAGCCGTCCAGGGCGGTTTTCAGCACAGCCTGGAGTGCCGGGTCGCTGGGGTTGACGGTCGGCACCTGCAGCATGGCGATCGCCTGGTCCAGCTGGTTCAGGTAGACGTGCATGCCGTCCACCGTCACGTTGGCCGTCTGCGTGATGCCATTGCCGACCACCACTTCCTGGGCGCCATTATTGCCGGAGAAGGTATAGCGTGCACCGACGCCGGCGCCGGAGTTGAAGGTCAGGGCAGGTTGGTTGGTCAGGGTGCCCGAGAAGATGTACTTGCCTTCCTGGTCGAGCGTATTGCCGTTGGCGAAGAGCGAGTCGCGGATCGCCACCAGGCTGCTGACCATGGCGTTCAGGTCGGCCGGTGTGTTGGAACCGTCGGAAGCCCAGACGAACAGGTCGCGTGCCGCGCCGATGTCTTCGACCATCGAGCTCAGGTAAGTCTCGTTCTTGGACAGGCGGATCTTTACCGCTTCAATATTCTCGACGTACTGGCTGACGATATTCTCTTCGCGGCGCAGGCGCGACAGGCGCACGTTGGCGATCGGTTCGTCGGACGGCACCTGGATCTTGTTGCCGGTGGCCAATTGCTCGGTCAGCCTGGCGACCTCGCCCTGGTTGATCTGCAGCGAGCGGTTCATGGATGCCTGGAACTGGCTGGTGGCGATACGCATGTGACTCTTCCTTAGAACAGCGCCAGGGTGGCGTCGAACAACTCATTGGCCACGGCGATCACCTTCATGTTCGCCTGGTACATATTCTGGAACTCGACCAGGTTGATCGCTTCCTCATCCTTGTTGACCCCGCTGGTGGCAGCCCAGTCGTCCTCCGATTGCTGGCGGATGGTGGCGGCAATGTCCAGCAGCGATTTGTTCTGGCCGCTGTCGATGCCGAGCTTGCCGACCAGCTGGGTATCCGCGTCCCCGATCTTCACGAGGCCAACCGAGGTCAGGTTGATATCCTGGTTCTTGATCTTGACCAGCTGTTGCAGGTTGCTGCTGTCGCCAGGTGCGCCGGACGCGCCGGCAAACGCCAGGTCGGAAGCCTGGAAGCCCGGCACCAGGCTCAGGATGCCGCCGCTGCCCGAGGCATTGAAGGCAAACAGATCGGTGCCGGCGCTGCCGGGAGGGCCATCCGGTTTGCGCCCCAGCTTGAGCTGGTCGTTCACCATTGTCGACATCTGCTCGGCCATCTGCGAGATCGAGGTTTGCAATGGCAGCAGATAGTTCTTTTCAAAGTCGCCCAGCCCGCCCAGCTGGCCGCCGACCTTGGCGCCGTCCAGGCCGAAGGTGGTGCCGGCAAAGCTCAATTCCAGCGTCGTGGCATTTATCGACAGCTTGCCCGCC
>CAMLRG010000078.1 GCA_946482335.1 uncultured Duganella sp.
GATTCGTCGATGCGGCGGCCCACGCGCGACACGATCTTGTCGATGATCTTCATCAAGTGCGCGTCGTCGTTGAAGGTGACCGGGGTCAACTCCAGGCAACCCTTGCGCTCCACGTACACCTGGCGCGGGCCATTCACCAGGATGTCCGACACGTTGGGGTCGGCCAGCAAAGGCTCCAGTGGCCCGAAGCCCAGTACTTCGTACTGGATGTCACGCGTCAGGTTACGCCGTTCGCTGTCGTTGATCACCACCATGTTCTCTTCGAGCAGGCGCTCGACCAGGATCTTCAGTTCGTCGCGGATCTGGTCCTGGGTCAGGCGCTGCATGCTCTCCAGGTCCACGCGGTCAAGCAGGGTCTGGTGGATGCGGTGCTTGAGCTGCTGGTAAGCCCGGTTGTCGATCGCATCCGCATTGCGCAGCGAGGCAATATTGCCGTTGGCGGAGGCGGGGGCGCTGGCGCCGAGACGGTTCCTGAGGGTTTGGGCGGGGATTTGCATGATGCGCTCCGGTACTTGGTGCTTGCGCCTGGTCAGGCGCGCTGGAGGATTCGGGACAGCCAGCCGCGCGACTCGCTGTTATGGTCGCCGGCCAGGGTACGCGCCAGTTCCTGCAGGGCCTTGGAAATGGGACTGGTGCGCTGCAGCTGCAGGATCGGCACGCCTTGGTTGACCGAAGCGGCTGCTGCTTCATAGTGGTTGGGGATGGTGCGGAACATTTCCATCCCATAGGCTTGCTCGCAATCGCGCAGCCGGATATCGCCGTTATTGGAATGGCGGTTGACGATCAGGTGGATCTTCTCTTTCCGGTAGTCGAGCGACCGGAACACTTGCAGCAGGCGCTTGCCGTCGCGGATATAGGGCAGCGTGGCCTGTAGGATGGGGAAGATCATATCGGCCTGGTCCAGGGCGCGCACGGAAACCGCATCGAGGCTGCGCCCGATATCGAGCACGATGAAGTCGTAATGCTGGCGCGCCAGGCGCAGCAAGGCGTCGATGTGCTCGGGATGCACGTCGTTGGCCTGGGTCGGGTCATCCGGCGCGGCCAGCACGTGGAAATTCGGGTTCACCTGCACCATACTGGAGAGCAACAGCGACATGTCAAGGCGGTGCATCTGCTGCGCCACGGAGGCGACACTGGCGGCGGGGCGCTGGTCGGAGACGAACAGGGAAGCGTCGCCGAACTGCAGGTTCAGGTCGAACAGCGCAACCTTCTTGCCCTCGGCAGCAGCCAGCGCATAGCCAAGGTTGGTGGCCAGGAAGGTGGCGCCGCTGCCGCCTTTGCAGGAAATGAACGCCAGCACCTTGCCCAGCGTGCGGGCGTTGCATTGGCGCTTGTCCTCGATGCGGCGCAGGGCCGCCCCCAGTTGCAATGGGTCGATCGGCAGCGGCAGCACCTCGCGCACGCCGGCGCGCATCGCCTGCAGCAGGAAATCGGGGGTCTGCTGCTGGCAGGCGATGATCATTGCCATCTCCGGGTTCTGGATGCCCAGGGTCTCCAGGCGTTCCAGGTCATCCTCGTTGAGCAGTGGCTGAGCCACCAGCAGCACGTCGGGCGCCCCCGGTTCGGACAGCCTGGCTTTGTCCAGCAAACCATTCAGCACGTCGACCTGGTCTGTCTGGCTGCGCTCGCGCAGCATGCGCGCAATCTCAAACAGTTGCTTTTCGTTGCTTGAAATGGCGGTGATCTTCATAGTGCGCTCCGGATGTTCGCTAGTTCGTGAAGCCCAGGCTCTCGGCGGGCATGTAGACGGTTGACCTGGGCATCGTGATCTTCAGTGTGTCGCTGTTGAACAGGCCACTGGGCGCGATCCACGGTTGGAAGTCGACGTCGTCTATCTCGACCTTGACGGCGTAAATGCATTGCAGTGTGCGCAAGGCGTCGTTGCAAGCGGACATGTTGTCGCCCGCATCCAGCGGTGCGGTGGTGACTTCGCTGCCGCTGGCATTCCAGTAGGTGATCGAAATCTTATCGGCCGTGATTTCCGGGCCGGCGGGCACGTTGCTGCGGCCGAACATGGCCTTGCGCTTGATAATGTTCTGGTCGGCGCTCGAGATCCAGCGGATGCTCGCTTCGCGCGCCGCGCGCCGCGTCACTTCCTGGATGGTGTTGTACAAGAACATGTAGCGGCTCACTTCGATCAGCGCCAGCAAGAGCGGGAAGAAAACGAACAGCGACAGCAGTGCGAATTCGACCGCGGCTACGCCGCGCTGGCGGGCGTTGCTGGTGATTGGGCGCAAGGTTGTCATGGCGGTCCTCATGGATGCATGTAACGCATGGTGGTCGACGCCTTCAGCGACAGGGTACGGGTAGCCTTACCGAGGATCGGCATCGTGCTGCCCAGGTCGTAAGTCCAGCCGGTCGTTTCGACCCGCACCCCGCCAGGTTCCGTGCCGTCGGCGCAGTTGCCATCGGCGTAGGTACCGGCATCGAGGCAGGTCACCACCACGTTGGCATCGCTGAAGTCCGGCATGCCGCCGTTTTGCGCGATCAGGGTGACGCGGGCCTTGGCGGCGGCCACCCCGGTCGAATTGATGGTGGACTTGGCTGTGATGCTGAGCAGGCGTGCCCCATCGCGCGTGGCCTTGGTCAGCGTTTCGTACTGCGCATAGGCGCGGCCGATGCCGTATATTCCGGCCAGCAGCAGGAGCAGGATGGGCAGCACCAGGGCAAATTCGACGATCGCCGATCCGTGCTGGGGGGAGGTGCGCAGGCGGGCCATGGCGTTCACTTGTAGAGTTTGACTTCGGAAGTGGGTACCGGTTCGATCAGCCCGGTGAACTCCACGAACAGTTTTTTCGGCGAGCCTGTGAAGTCCGCCTTCTTCAGCATGAAGAACTTGCCGATACCAACGGCGGTCATGCGGCCGCAGGCGGCGCTGCCGATCGGGGGCGTGCGGCAATCGACCAGCACGATGTTCAATATGCGGCGGTCGATTTCGCCGGTGCGCCCGCTGGGGGATTCGAAGTAGTTGGCGTTGCCGGTCTGGTTGTAGGGCGCTGCCGGCCGGGTGTTAGGGAAGCCGCTGCCGACTGTGGTTGGGTAGTTGGCAGACTGGATGTAGTCGGTGGCCGCGTCTTTGGGGCCGTACATCATCTTGTCGGTGTTCTTCACGGTGCCGACCGTGCTGTTGGCCTGGGCCGGCGTGATGGCCGTGGTGCCATCCGATTGTACCGGCGGCGTATATGCCCATAGGGTGCCATGGTTGGTGAAGCTGGCCAGTTGGCCTGCCGAACTGCTGCGCGTATAGTCGACCGACGGCCAGACATTGGCGCCGCTGACCTCATGCGGCAGGGCATATTTGGGGGAGTACAGGCCGCTGCTCGATTCGTAAGTGGCGATCGACTGGATGCTTGGCAGGGTGTTGCCGCCGCTGTCCATCCAGTTGATTGGCGGCGTAACCGACACGGTCCCAGGCACGTTGCGTACGCAGTTCGTGTCGGTGCCGCGGCAGGGATATTCGCGCACGTTGACGTCTGGCGGTGCCGAACTGGGTTCGCACTGCGAACCGCCGGTGTAATCGTTGAAGCGCGAGTTCAGCGCCTTGGACAGGGCGGAAGTCATACCGGTATTGGTGTAGACCTCGCCGGATCCGGTCGGCAGCACTGCGCTGTTGCCGACGCACATGAACGGCGCCGTGGCATTGGCCGAGGAATTGGCTTCAACGCATTCGTTGGGTGGCGAATTGACCGGGTTGATCAGGTAAGGGTCGGGGCTGGAACCGGCCAGTTTGCCCAGGTCGAAGATGTTGTAGGCCATGCCGCGCCGGAAGCCGTATTCGACCAGCTCAGTAAAGCTGCCATAGTTGTAGCTGGCCGTGCGATTGACCGGATCGACGGCGCACACGCCGATGGGGGTGATCGAGTTGACGTAGCGCCCTGCGACCGCATAGCCGAGGGTGGCGGTGCTGTTGATCCCCATGATGCGCATCAGGTAGGTCACCACGCTTTGCGGGGTGCCGCCATTGCCGCCGGCGCTGGTGTCGACTTCGACGAAAGTCCGCCCTTCCGAATTGCCCAGCGTTTCGGCATAGCTGTACCAGGGGCCCTCCGGGCTCGGGCCGAAGCGGAAGTTGGCGTTATCCAGCACCAGTGTGGTGTTGAAGTCGTAACGGTTCCTGGCCGCGATGGTCTTGCCGGCAGCCACCCCGTTGTTCAAGCCAGTGTCGGAGTTATCGAGGTCCTTTGCCGCGGCCAGCGCAGCCGCATCGGCGATGTTCTGCAGCTCGCTCTTGACGATATACAGCCGACCCAGGTCGATCACCAGTCCGCCTGCCGCGCAGAGCACGAGCAGCAGCAACAGGCCGGTGATGGCGGCGACGGCGCCGCGCTGACGGTGGAGGGTTGGATGACGGCGGGCCATGATGCGCTCCTTAGCGACCAACCCCGATCACGAACGCATTGTTGTTGCGCTGCTCAGGGGTCTTGAACGACTTCTGGTACTGCTCATAACCCAGCTTGGCGGTACTGGCCGCCATGCCGTTTGGCGCAGCCGTGTTGCGGTCCGCGGATGGGTTCATGGTTTGCGCCTTCTGCATATCGCTGACTGCCTGGCCGAGATGCGCCTCCGTGTACGGCGCAGGCGCCATGCAGGCCGAAAGGGTCAGGGGCAGCAGGGCGACGCCGGCGGCACGGGCAAAGGGACGGTTCATGGTGTTCTCCTAATTCAGGTCAAAGCCGCCGGCGGGCTTGGCGGCCGGGGATTGGGCAGGCGCCGCCGGTTGGCGCGGCGCGCCTTCCATCTTGCCGTTGAACAGGCGCTCGGCCCGGCCAGGCTCGGTGTAGCTGGCGGTGGGCAGGCGCTCGGCGAAGTCGGGCGGCAGTGGCTTGACCAGGCGTGGCGTAATCACGAACACCAGTTCCGAGCGGTCGGTCTGGAAGTCGTTGGAGCGGAACAGGGCGCCCAGCACCGGTACCTCGCCCAGGAAAGGCATGGCCTTGATATTGGTGGTGGTGTTGTTCTTGATCAGGCCACCGATCGCGAAACTCTGGCCGTCGTACAGCTGCACCACGGTGGCTGCGCGCCGGGTCGTGAACGAGGGCAGGATGGCGGTGCCATTGATGCCATTGGCGGTGATGCCGACGCCGTCCTTGTTCAGCTCGGAGACCTCGGGTGCCACTTTCAGGTTGATGCGGCCGCCTTCCAGCACGGTCGGGGTGAATTTGACCGCCACGCCGAATTCCTTTTCTTCCAGCGTGATGCGGGTGAAGCCGCCTTCCGGGGTCGAAGCGACTGGGATGAAGATCTTGCCGCCGGCCAGGAAGCTGGCTTCCTGGCCGCTGATCGCCATCAGGTTCGGTTCGGCCAGCATCTTCACCAGGCCGTCGCGTTTTTGCGCGTCGATGGTGAGGAAGTTGCCGTTGCGGCGGTTGAACGCATCGAACATGGATGGGTTGCCGGTCAACAGGTTCGACAGCAGGGTATAGGTCCAGTTGCCGATGGCGTGGCTGGCGCCCAGGCTGACGCCCAGCTGGTCGACCAGCGACTTGGACACTTCCGCCACTTTGACTTCCAGCATCACTTGCTGGGGGGCCGCGATGGTCATCATATTGATGATCTTGGCCGAGATCTCGTCGCCGCTGCGTTGCTGCTGTTGCTGGCCGCCGGCCGACGGGCTGGATGCGCCCGGCGTGTTGGGTGCGCGATGCTTGGTGACGTAGGCGTTGGCGACGTTCAGCACGTGGTCGGCCATCTGCACGTCGGGCACTGTCCCGCTGAGGATGATCGAATCGGCAGCGGCGCTGGCCTTGACCATCCCCGCCTGCCCGGTCACTTTGTCGATACCGACCTGCAGGGCGTTGGTGTCGATGCTGACCGTCAGGTCGGCGACGATGGTATCGCCGGTCTTTTGCCACAGGATCAGGTTGGTGGTACCGACGTTGCGGCCCAGGATATACAGTTCCTTCGGATTGAGCAGGATCACGTCCGCCACGCGGGCATCGCCGACCGCCACCCGCGCCGCCGGATGCTGCAGGCGTACGATCGACGATTTGCCTTCAGCCAGCTGCATCGCCGGTGCCAGCTCGGTGCGGCCTTCCGAGGGCGGTATGCTGGACGGGCGCTCCGGCGCGGGGCTGGCCTTGCTGCGTTTGGTCTTGATGGCCGGCTTCTGGGCCACGACAGCGGCTTCGGCGGCAACCTGGGCGGCGGCGGGCGCCATCAGTAGCGGCAGGACGGCGGCCGTCCCCAGGACTGCGCAATGCCGGCGCAGGTTGGCGTTCAGTGCGGCGGTGATCGTTCTTTTCATCATGCGCTCCATTGAGGGAATCAGAACTGCTGGCTGCTGCGGTCAAGGCCCTTGATCATCTCGACTTTCACACCGGGTGCCTGGGCTGGTACGGTGGCGACGCGGCGCACCACGGGCCGCGCCGGTGCGGGCGCCGCTGCCGCTGCCGCAACTTTCGGTGCTGGCGCTTGCGGGCCGAGCAGGGTGGTCTTGGTGGCGCCGCTGGTCAGGGCCGGGTTGGGGTCGATCTGGTTGCGCAGCACCAGCGACAGCGTGCCGACACTGCGTGCCAGGTCGAGCTTTTCGACCTGGTCCGGCGACAATTCCAGCGTCACCGCATTGACCACCTTGGGTTTGGTTTCGTCGCGCGAGGACTCCTGGGCCACGGCCAGCACCAGGATGCGCTCCAGCACGATCTTGGAAATGCTGGCATCCTTGCCCTGGCTGCGCTGGCCTTCCTCGATGGTGTTGACCAGGATGTCGACGTAGTTGCCGGGCAGGGCGAAGCCGGCCACGCCCACCACGTCGTTGACGCGCACTGTCATGGCACGTTTGCCTTCGGCCACCACCGCCGACAGGCCGCCCTGGGTGCCCGGTGGCGCCAATTTGCTTTCCAGGATCGGTTCGCCGCGCGTGATACTGCTGCGGGCGACGCGGCCGTCAAGCTGCTTGTCGTCCTTGATGGTGCCGGGTGGCTGGACCGAGGCCGGCCAATCGACCAGGCGCACCATGTCGGGTGAAATGCGTGCGCCAAGATTGATGTCCACCTGTGCCACGGCCACCTTGGCGGTGGTGCCGGTCGCTTGCGCGTTGATCCAGCGCGCCGCTACAACGACGGCTACGAAGGCCAGGCCGATGGCTACCACCATCATGATCATTGCTCGTGTGTTCCTCATGATATTCCCCTTGCGTCAGACAGCTGCGAAATAGTTGTTCCATGCCCATTCCAGCGACCCGACATCGAGCGTGGGCAATCGTCCTTCATAGGCGGCCAGGTCACGCAGTTGCGATACCAGGTCGCGCGGGTAGCAAGCCATCAAGGGCCGTTGTTGCAAGTGGTGGTGGCGCATCAGCCAAGCGAATGTTTCGGGGTCGAACGGCACCGAATAGCGCTGGCAGACTTGGCGGAACACTGTTTCATATTGTTCAGGCTGAAGCGGACCGACATGGATCTTGTAGCCCAGGCGGCGCAGGAAGGAACCGTCGGCCAGGGAGTCCGGCGGCAGGTTGGAGGAAAACACCACCACTACGTCGAACGGCACCGGGAACTTGTAACCGTTTTGCAGCGACAGGTAATCGACCTGGCGGTCCATTGGCACGATCCAGCGGTTCATCAATTCCACCGGCGAGCAGCGCTGGCGGCCCAGGTCGTCGATGATGAAGATGCCGCCATTGGCCTTCAGGTGCGGTGGCGCCTGGTACAGCCGGGTAGTGGGGTCGAAGCGCAAGTCCAGCATTTCCAGCGTCAGTTCACCTCCGGTGATGACGGTCGGGCGCTTGCTGCGGATCCAGCGCTGGTCGCGCGGGGCGCGGCGGTCGAACAGCGTGCCGGGGGGCGCGCTGTCCTCGATCGTGCAATGCACGACCGGGTCGTAGACAGGGATGATGTCGCCGTCGACCAGCAGGGCATGCGGCACGGCGATCAGGCCGTTGAGCAAGCCGTTCAGGCGCTCGGCCAGGTATGTCTTGCCACTGCCGGCCGGCCCATGGACAAAGATGGCGCGGCCACTGTTCATGGCCGCGCCCAACTGGTCAAGCACTGCAGGGTTGGCGACGATACCGTCGAACACGTTCCGGATATCGCTGCGTTTGATCCGCATTTGGGCGATGCTGAAGGCGCGCACGCGCTCCGCATAGTCGCGGAAGGTGACCGGTGCCGCGCCGGCATAGCTGTCGCGGCGCGCAAAGTCGGCGGCGCGGGCCCGGCCGGTGTCGGTCAGGTTGTAGACAATGTCCGCGTCAGTATTGCTGATGCCGCGCCGCTGCATCTCGATCAGATGTTCGGTGCGCAGGAAGGCGATCACCGGATCCAGCACCGACAATGGGAGTTTCAAGTGGCTCGACAAGTCGTTGAGCTTGACCTGGCCGCGCTGGAACAGGATTTTGCAAGTCAACTCCACCAGTAGCTGGAATGGCAGTCCGGTGTCTTCGACCGTCCGCGGCGCCGCCACGCGCAGCGGATCGTCGGCCCAGGGGCGCTTCTGCATTTCGTCAAAGTCTGCTGGCATGGTTCGTCTCGCTCAAGAAATCCACGGCAGGTGCCAACCCAGCCACCGGCTCGCGATCAGGTAAGTAATGGTGCCGGTGGCGATGGCCACGGCGTAGGGCAGTTTCCCGGTCGGGACCACCGGTCCCTCCATGCGGGCACCCGTCCCGGCCAGCACGCCCAAGGCCGATCCGAGCATCATGGCTTTCACATTCCAGAGCACCTTGCGCAAATTGCCTCCGTAGAGGGCGGCCAGCACGGCCATGACGCCGCCGGCCAGCAGGGTGGCCAGTACGGCCCCCACCGCGTCGCGCGGGCCGAGGAAAGTGCCGACCATCGCCATCAGCTTGACGTCGCCGGCGCCCATGGCATTCAGTGCGTACATCGGCAACAGCAGCAGCAGGCCGAGCGCCAGGCCGCCCGCCGCTGATACGATGCCGAGGGCCCCGAATGGCACGTCAAACAGGCCTGCGCCGCGTGGCAGCAGGGCGTGCAGCAACAGTCCGGCGGCCATGCCGGCCAGCACCAGCAGGTTGGGGATGCGGCGCTCGCGCAAGTCGCGCACGACGGCGAACGTCAGCAACACGGCCAGCAGCACAACCGGCAGCAGGTGGCGAACGTCAAATGCCATGGCGGTCCTCCGTTGCGGATGGCAGGAAAGGCAGGCGCCCGACGGCCAGCCAGATGGCGAGCGCACCGAATGCACCGGCATAGGCATCGATCGCGTAATGCCAGCCAAGATGGATGGAGCCGAGGACGATCAGCAGCAAGAAGACAGTGGCCGCCAGGCCGAGCCAGCGATTGATGCGCCAGCCCAATAGGGCGACCAGGGTCGTGGTCGCGACGTGCATGCTTGGCATGGCCGAGATGCTGAGGGAGTGCTGGCTGCCATGGCCGAGATAGTTGGCCCACAGGGCGCGCTGGACATCGAGCGCAGTCACCGGGTACGCGGCATCCACCTGGCGCAGATAGTCGAACAGCGCGGCGTACGGATTGGCACCGCCCGCCACCTGGCTGTAGAAGCACGGGCCGGCGGAGGCGAACAGCACAGCGGCCACATTGCCCAGCACAATGCTGGCAACCAGGAAGCTGAGCAGGAATTGCATGCGCAGGTGGCGCCGGCCCAGCGACAGTGCCTGCCAGATGACGGCGGTCCAGATCACGCCAAACCACAACAGATAGGTGGCATCGAGCAGGGCGGTGAGCGGTGCGTGGCCCAGCAAGCCTTGCAACAGGAGCCAGGGCTGTACGCCGCCGTGCAATGCCTGGTCCCATGCCGCAAACCGGCTATCCCAGGCAAAAGGCTCGAAGTGGCTGACGGCGGCCTTGAAGATGGTGAAGCTGGTGGTAAACAGGGGCAGGGCCAGCAGGACCGGGGCCGCATGCAGCAGGCGTTCGCGGGTCAGGTAGCCGGCCAGGGCGGCGCGCAGCTGGCGCACCAGTTGCACCGGGCGCAGCCACAGCATGACATAGGCGGTGTAGGCGCATGCGATGAGCGTCGCACCCAGCAGCATGACCAGCGCGAAGCCGGCCCATTGCACCTGGCTGCGGTATTGCCCGGGGTATGCGAGGCACAAGGCTTGTGCCGCAACAAAGTGGAGCCCGACGATGGACAGGAGCACCGCATGTTCACGCAGGATGCCGCGTGAGCGGAGCAAGAGCGGTGGGGCCGGATGGGAAAGTGCCGTGTTCATGGTGTGGCCTGCGCAACCTGTTCACTTACAAAAGTAATCAATGCCAACAAACTGTCGCCTGCGGTGCCGACCGTGGCGGCGATGACGACTGCGATCAGGCTGCCGAGCAGGGCGTATTCGATGGCGGAGGTGGCGTGTTCTTGCCGGCAGAATTTGATGAGGGCGGCCTGGCTCATGCTTTCCTCCGCAAAAAAGGGCAGTCCGGGATGCCAGGGGGGGGGGAACACCCCGGACTGACAGGCACGGGGATCAGGAACCCGAGTTCGCGGTGCTGAGTTCGGTGCCGATGGTGCTGAAGGTAGTCTGCAATTCGGTGCCGACGGTGCGCACCACAGCGATGATGACCACGGCGATCAGCGCTGCGATCAGGCCGTATTCGATAGCGGTCACGCCTTGTTCATCGCGGATGAATTTTTGAATGGCTTTCATGATGATTCCTTTCAGGATGGGTAAGAAATTGCACCAAAGTGTTTGCAGCTCCACGGAGAAAGCTCCGCTTTACCTGCCTTTTCCAAGCGCCAGAAGCACAATGATGCCGACGACAACTGTCAGTGAGGCTACAAGCACAAATTCGTAAAACACGCTGCCCCGTTCATCGGTCATGAAACTGGCGACGGCTGGCGGCAGGAATGGTTCACGCATTTTGTACTCCGGACATGGTTGTGTTGGCCTTGCCTGGTTTAGTCTCAGCCGACATGTCTGCCGTGCTGATGAGTTCACTTTAGGCGTGAGCGTTTTGACTTCCATCAAACATCTGTCCTTTTATTGATGGGACAGAAGTCCTTTTTTCACGTGACAAATCGTGACATTTGTCCCGATTCAATGAAGATGGGTGAAAGGAAATATTTTCGGCACCGCTGCCGGTAGTAGGCCGCGGGCGAAGGGGGCGCTACAGGTCGGGCTGGTCGAGCCTGTGCTTGGTGGCGAAGACGTAAAGGTCGAGGCGATTCGATACGCCCAGCTTGTGGTAAATGGCGGTCAAATGGTTGCGTAAAGTGTGCTCGGAAATGAACAACTGTTGCGCCAATGCCTTATTGACGGCGCCGCCGCCAGTTGCGATCAGGCTGCAGATGCGGCGCTCCTTGGCCGTGAGCTGGGCGATCTTTTCCTTGTCCGGATCCTGCCGCCGCGTCGCTTGCGGGTTGCGCATCGCGTCGAAGACGCGGCTCAACATGGCGCCATCGAGCCACAGCTCGCCCTCATGGACTTTCTCGATGGCCTTCAATACCATTTCGGCGGGCTCGTCCTTGCTGACGACGCCGCGCGCGCCCAGCATGACTGCGCGGTCCAGCAGTTCCCGGTCGCGCGTGCCCGACAGCACCAGCACGCGCGCGCCGTTGCAGCCGGCCAGCAGGCGCGGCATGATGTCGAGCGAACAGGTGCCACCCAAGTCGATATCGAGCAGGATCACGTCGGGCAGGACCTGCTCGGCCATCTCCAGCGCACTATCGCAATCGCGTGCGGTGCCGGCCACTATCATGTGGCTGGCTTCGCTTTCGATCAGTTTGCCAAGTCCCCACAGCAGGGTCTTGTGGTCATCGACCATCAGGATGCGGATGCGTTTGTCTGCAAGCATGCTTACCTCACACCGGAATCACGATCTGTACGGCAGTGTTGTTCTGGCGGCCGCGCTGGACGCGCGCCGCGCCACCGAGGGCTGCGGCGCGTTCAGCGATCGAATTTGGAGTAAAGTCTAGCACCGGCTGCCCTGCACATTCATTCTCAATGCGCACCGTCAGTTGGCCGGCGGTGCACGCCAGCTCGATATAGCCATGACGCGCTGTCGTATGTTTGCAAATATTGCTCATCCCTTCATTGACGATCTGGAACACTTCGGCAGCCAGCCGGTCACTCATATGCAATTCACCCTTCGTTTCAACATTGATGTGCACGTCGTAGAATTGGCGCACCTGTGCCGCCTGGCGGCGCAAGGCGATCAGCAATTCCGGTTCCTTCATTTCCAGCCCGCCGCGTAAGCTTTTCGCGTAATTGCGCAAATCACGGATCACCTGCGAGGTCATGTCGAGCAGGTTGTCCAGGTCCGGCACCAGCGGATTGCCGGGGTCGGCTTTCAAACGGATGCCGGACACACCGTGGCGCAAGCCGATATAGGGTTGGATAGTTGTGTCATGCAAGTCGCGTGCAATGCGCTCGCGTTCGCGCAGCACCGCTTCCGATGCCATGCGGTCCAGCAGTTCGATGTTCTCGATGACAGGGAAGGCCTGGGCCGCGATCTGCAACAGGAACAGGGCATCGGACTTGCTGAAGTGGTGGCGCTGCGACGCCACGATCAAGCGCCCGGTACCGCGCCGCAGCGGCAATGGAACGGCAATCAGCGACCGGGCGTCGAGCAACTCGGCCAGCGTGGCGCCGCCTTCGGCGCTTTCGGGCACCCAGCGGTGGTGCTCGCCGTCGTAGCTTTTTAATTGCAGGACGCGGCGCCCCCAGCGTCCGCGGGGCTGGCGCAACAACAGGATGGCATCTTCGCCACCGACCAGCAGGGGCACGGCGGCGTCCGGCGCCAGGTTGCTAGCATGGATCGGGCGCCCGGCATTGGCGGCGCTGGCCGCGCGCAGCGTCCAGCTGGCGGCATTATTCTCGTGCATCAGCAGGATGCAACTGTGGGCGCGGTAGAACTGGCGCGTCTGCTCCAGGACCGAACTGATGGTACGGTCGACGCCAAAGCGCGGGTTGGACATCTGGCTCACCGCGTGCAGCAAGCCCATGCGCTGGCGCTGGATCATGGCCATGCCGCCCCAGTGCGCGATCATATAGCCCAGCGCCAGCAGGAAGGTGGCGCGCAGCATCAGCAGCGCCATCTCCGCGTCGCCGCTGGTATAGAACGAGGTCAGGGTGAACGCCAGCGACGCCGCCATGGTGATGCGGGCACCTTCCTCGAAGCCATGGCTGAAGGCCGAGGTCAGGATGGCGAAGAAAAACAGCAGGAAGTAGAAGCTGGAATCGCCACCCGTGACGTACACCATCAGGGTGAACCAGCCGACGTCGAGCCAGTACACCAGTTTGCTACGCACCAGGACCGAGCGGTTGGCCAGCAGGAGCAGGATGACGCTTTGGACCAGGTAGGCCAGGAACACGCCCAGGGACAGCACGTCGGTACGCCCGTCCGGCTCCACCAGCAGCGTAAACAGACAGGCCACTGCCAGTACCATGCGCATCCAGCGCACCATGGAAGCGTCCGAAGTATCCTTCGGCAAGGTCGCGTGCAGCAGGCCGTCGTTGATCACGGTTTCTCCGGCTCGTATGTTAATACCATGCTAAGAGAACGGTTTATCTTTGTCCACAACAAGGTTGTATTTTTGAAACGTTGCCAGGCCTTGAATTCCGGTTGGGCGGCCCCATCTGGGGCACTCCGAATCATATCCAGAAGACTATTGAGGTAAAAATGGCTCAAGATAAGCAAACCATGGGGTTCCAGGCTGAAGTCAAGCAATTGCTGCAGCTGATGATCCATTCGCTGTACTCGAACAAGGAAATTTTCCTGCGCGAGCTGGTTTCGAACGCCTCCGATGCGGCCGACAAGCTGCGTTTCGAAGCGATCAACAATGACGCACTGTATGGCAACGACCACGAGCTGAAGATCCGTGTCAGCTTCGACAAGGCGGCCCGCACCATCACCATTTCCGACAACGGCATCGGCATGAGCCGCGAGGAAGCGATTTCCCACCTGGGCACCATCGCCAAGTCGGGCACCAAGGAATTCTTCGGCAAGCTGTCGGGCGACCAGCAGAAGGATGCGGCCCTGATCGGCCAGTTTGGCGTCGGCTTCTATTCCGGCTTCATCGTGGCCGACAAGATCACCGTGGAATCGCGCCGCGCCGGCCTGCCGGCATCGGAAGGCGTGCGCTGGGAGTCGGCGGGCGAGGGCGATTATTCGGTCGAACAGATCGAGAAAGCCGGCCGCGGCACCGACATCACCCTGCACTTGCGCGAGGGCGAAGACGAGCTGCTGTCGAGCTGGAAGCTGAAATCCATCATCCGCAAGTATTCGGACCACATCTCGCTGCCGATCCAGATGCAGAAGGAAGAGTGGGATGAGGAAAAGAAGGAAACCGTCCTGAAGGATGAACTGGAAACCATCAACCAGGCCAGCGCCCTGTGGGCCCGCAGCAAGAGCGACATCACGCCCGAGCAGTACGAGGAATTCTACAAGCACGTGTCGCACGACTTCGGTGCGCCGCTGACCTTTACCCACAACCGGGTGGAAGGCCGCAGCGAATACACCCAGCTGCTGTACATCCCGGCCAAGGCGCCGTTCGACCTGTGGGACCGCAACAAGCGCGGCGGCATCAAGCTGTACGTCAAGCGCGTCTTCATCATGGACGACGCCGAACAGCTGATGCCGACCTACCTGCGCTTCGTCAAGGGCGTGATCGATTCGGCCGACCTGCCGCTGAACGTATCGCGTGAAATCCTGCAGGAATCGCGCGACGTGAAAGCCATCCGCGAAGGTTCGACCAAGCGTGTCCTGGGCATGCTGGAAGAATTGGCCAATGCCGAGGAGCAGGAAAAGAAAGACAAGTACGCCACCTTCTGGACCGAATTCGGCCAGGTGCTGAAAGAGGGCATTGGCGAAGACTTTGCCAACAAGGATCGCCTGGCCAAGCTGCTGCGTTTCGCCTCCACCCATAACGAGAGCGAGGTGCAGGATGTCTCGCTGGAAGCTTATGTCGGCCGCATGAAGGAAGGCCAGGACAAGATCTATTACGTCACCGCCGACAGTTTTGCTGCCGCCAAGAATTCGCCGCACCTGGAAATCTTCCGCAAGAAGGGCGTCGAAGTGCTGCTGCTGACCGACCGCGTCGACGAATGGATGCTGTCCTTCCTGAACGAGTTTGACGGCAAGGAAGTGCATTCCGTGGCCAAGGGCGGCCTGGACCTGGGCAAGCTGGAAGACGAGGCGGAAAAGAAGGAGCACGCCGAGACGGAGAGCCAGTACCAGGACCTGGTCGGCAAGATGAAGGAAGCGCTGGCCGACAAGGCCAAGGAAGTGCGCGTCACCTTCCGCCTGACCGACTCGCCCGCCTGCCTGGTGGCCGATGAGCACGAATTGTCGGGCAACCTGCTGCGCATGCTGAAAGCCGCCGGCCAGGCCGCGCCGGAATCCAAGCCCATCCTGGAAATCAACCCGCAACACCCGCTGGTCACGCGCCTGAAGTATGAAGACGCCGCCGGCGACAAGTTCAAGGATTGGGCCCACCTGCTGTTCGACCAGGCCCTGCTGGCCGAAGGCGGCACGCTGGCGGATCCGGCTTCGTTCGTCAAGCGTATGAACGAGATGCTGCTGTCCAAATAGGGCTTATTTGTCGTGACGCTGCAAGCTTGCTGCTGAAAACAGCAGCAGCTTGCGCGCCGAAAAATTGAATAGCAGGATCAGGGCCCCGGCATACAGCTTGGCGCCCAGATAGTTGAAGCGGAATACTTCCACCCCCAGGCTGATCAGCAAGCCATTCAAGACCAGGCCGGCGATGCCGATCGAAAAGAAGATCGCAAATTCGCGCTGCCATTGCGCTACCCGCCGGAATCCGAACACCCAGTGGATCGAACACATATAGTTGCAGACCATGCCCGCCAGGTAAGCCATGCACGCTGCCAGTACATAATGCAGGGCGGCGAACTGCACCAGTGCAAACAGGCACAGGAAGTCGATCACGAAGGCCGCGCCCCCCACCAGCGTATAGCGCAGGAACTGGATCAGATTGCTGTGCGACTTCTGCTTACCGAATAATTGCGTCAACATGCTGGTGCCTCGCGCGCTTCAGGTGCCGCCTGCGCGCAACCGGGCGCAGGCATACAGGTAGTAGGACTTGCCGAATACCACATCGTCGGCCCGGGCGACGATCCCTTCACCCAAGGCTTGGCCAAGCACGACGAAATCCAGTAGCGGATCGGCGCACACGAACAGCAGGCCGTCGCGGCTGGCGGGCGGCAGTGTTCTGGCAAGGAGCTTCGTCTGCACGAGGTTGCGCCGGACGATGGCATCTTCGCTTCCCAGACGGTCGAGACGCGCCATGCGCCGCCGGCCTTCGATGGCCGTGCCGCGATTGAAGGCGAGGCCGGTGATTTGCGTGGTCGAGGCATAATTGGAACGGTGCAGCTGGAACCAGCTGACCGCTGCATTGTTCTGCCAATACACCACGGCGTCCTCGGGAATCAACGGCAGGAACGCTGCCTGGACAGCGCGTTGTCCTTGCGCCGACAGGTCATACGTGCGGTGGGTGGGGAAACCGGCAAATAGCGCAGACAAGCCGAGGCTGCCAAATGCCAGGGCAAATGCGCCCAGGTGCCGTGCCTTGCCTTGGCTGCCGGCCCCATGCCAGACCAAGATCAGCAGTGTCGTGCCGCATGCCGCGCCGGCACCCAATTCCAGCGCATTCATACCCCATAAGGCAGCCAGCCAGGCTGCCGATGGATCGCGCAAGGTCGGTGCGGCGATGCGGGTCACCCAGCTGACTTCCCATAACCAGGCGGCGACCAGCAAAGCCAGCGCGGCCCCGGTCATCCTGCCGCCCCATGCGGGCCACGGGACTGGCGGACGGCCAGCAAAATGGCACAGGGCGGCGCCAGCAACCAAGCCGACCGCGCCGCCCACCGTGTTGCGGGTGAGGGCCGCCAGGCATAGCACCAGCAGCAGGGCGCGCAGCAAGCGGCTGTGCGGCCAGTAAGCCGCCACCAGCCAAGCCAAAGCCAGCCAGGAACACAGTTGGGTCATCCAGAGCAGGCGCCATGGCTGCACTTGTATCAGCAGCAGGTTGTCGTGGAAACCCGTGCCGACGCAACTGGCCAGCAGGCCGGCGGCGCCCAGCAGGGCCGCGCAGCGGAACAGGCGCGCAACCATGCCCCGGGCCAGATACGCGCCGGCCAGGACCAGGCTGAAGGCAAGCGTGGTGCGGCTGAGCCATTCCTGCGCCAGCCAGGCGCTCCAACTTACCATGGGCGCGCGCGCAGCCACCAGGGCCAGCCATTCGGCGTCCATGTTCATCAATAGCCGGTCAAAAGGCGCCAACCCCGCTGCCACGCCGGCGGCCAGCAAGCCGGTGCCAACACCGAGGAACGCGGCCAGCAAGCGCCAGTTGCCCCAGCCCCGCAGCAGCAATCCAGCCAGCAGGGGAGCGCCACCGATCAGCGGGTGCAGGGCAGAGGCCAGGAGCGCCAGCAGGGCGCCCCAGCCCCAGCGTTGGCGCACGAAGCAGCCAAGTGCGAGGATGCCGAGGCCTTCGGCAATCAGGCGCGGCGTCAGGAACGGCTCGGCCAGTCGGAAGATCGCAGGGCTTGGACCGTAATCGGCAGGCCAGGTAAACAAGATGGCAAGTCCGAGCCAGAAATGGAAGCCGCGCAGAACCGCGGCGAACAGATAGGCCGCCGCAGCGATCCAGAGCACGTGGCCGGCCAGCAGCAGCACCATGGTTGCCGGTTCCAGTCCCAGCATGGCGATGGCCGCCGCATACACCGGGCTGAACAATGTAAATGCGTCCTGCGAGCCATGCAGGAAGTACAGATCGTTCTCGAAATTACCAGGGTAAAGCCGATGCAGCGCTTGCACCGCATATAAGAGGCCATCATGCCAGATGCCGCGCCACGGGTGGCTGCCCAGCCACAGGGCCGACAAGGTCATCAGGACCATCGCCGTGCGGCGGTCGCAGCGGGCGAGCATGCCCGCCAGCCTGGACGGCATTGCCGGCGGCGGCGAGCGTCGTACTTCAGTCGCAGTGTCCTGTTGGTGGAGGAAGGGCATGCCATCGGGCCGTCTGCCCAAAATATAGGCAGTGGCTCGCCCATTCTAAAGGCGGAACTCTGCGAATGCTATAGCTCAGCAGTAAATCGGCGGCGACTGTGGCGTGGAACACGCATGGCGCCCAATGGGGGATAGATTTGGTGAGACTTTTGCGTCTTGTCAAGCGGCATAATCAAAGCAACTCCCGCTTCAGCGAGGATTGCATGACGGAAGTCCGCAAGCAGCGCATCCTGATCGTCGACGACCAGAGCGCCCAGATGGGGGCGCTGTGCGACGTATTGCGCCAGTACCAGTTCGAAGCCGAGGGCTGCGGCAGTGCCGAGTCAGCGCTGGCTTTGCTGCGCAGCCGTCCGTTCGACCTGATGCTGTCCGACCTCAATATGCCCGGCATGGATGGCATCGGCCTGGTCAAGACCGCCTTGCAGCATGACCCCGACCTCGCTTGCATCATCATGACCGGCGAGGGCAGCATCGCGACCGCGGTGCGCGCCATGCAGGGCGGGGCCCTGGACTATATCGTCAAACCCTTCAAAGCATCATCGCTGCTGCCGGTGCTGGCGCGCGCCCAGGCCACGCGCGGCTTGCGCATGGCCAATGCCGCGCTGGAACACCAGTTGCGCGAGCATGTGATCGAATTGGCCGAAGCCAACCACCGCCTGGAACAGGCGCGGCTGGCCGCCGAACATGCCAACGCGGAAAAGTCGCGCTTCCTGTCGAATATGAGCCATGAACTGCGCACGCCGCTCAACGGCATCCTTGGCTTTGCGCAAATCCTGGCTGCGGACAAATTGCCGGCCACGCAGCTGGAAAAGCAGCGCTTCGCGCGCAATATCGTGCAGTCCGGCCAGCACTTGCTCAAGCTGGTCAATGAAATCCTCGACCTGGCACGGATCGAGGCGGGCAAGGTGCCGCTGGCGATGGAAGCGGTCGACTTGCCGGCCGTGCTGCAGGAGTGCCGCATGATGGTGTCGCCGCTGGCCGAAACGCGCGGCATCGGCTTGTGGTTCGGACCGGTACCCGCGTGCAGCTTGCGCGCCGACCGCACGCGGCTAATGCAAGTGCTGATCAACCTGTTGTCCAATGCCATCAAGTACAACCGCGAGCAGGGGCGGGTCGCCGTCGAATGCAGTCGCGCCGGCAGCGGGCGCTTGCGCATTGCCGTGCGCGACACCGGGCCGGGACTGGACGAGCAGCAGCAGATGCAGATCTTTCAGCCATTTAACCGCCTCGACCGCGATGAAGACACCGAGGGCAGCGGGCTGGGGCTGGCGCTGACGCGGCGCGTGGTGGAAGCCATGCAAGGCGCCATCGGCGTCGACAGCCTGCCCGGCCAAGGCAGCACGTTCTGGATCGAATTCGAGCAGGTTTCGCAACCGGTACAGGAGGGGCAACATGCGTGAGCAGGCATGGAAGTGGGCGGCAGGCCTGGTCCTGGCGCTGGCGTTGGCGGGCGGCGCGCTCTGGCTGCTGCGCGGCGGCGAGCACCTGGCGCCGCCGCAGCAAGTGGTGTTCGCTGCCCACACCGGCTACGTGGCTTCCTGTCCGGTGGTGGCGGCCCAGCACAAGGGCTATTTCGAAGCGCACGGCTTGGCAGTGACGATCCTGAAGGCGTCCAGCGGCAAGGAGTCGCTGCAAGCCGTGCTCGACGGCCGGGCCGATGTGGCCACCGTGGCCGATATCCCGATCGTGCTGGCGATCATGGATGGCAAGCCGGTGCAAGTGATGGGGACGGTCTACCGCAGCGGCACCGACCATGGCATCGTGGGGCGGCGCGACCATGGCGTGCTGACCCCGGCCAGCCTGAAGGGCAAGAAGGTCGGCGTCACCCAGGGCACTTCGGGCCATTTCACGCTGGACGTGTTCCTCAACACGGCGCGCCTGCAGGGCAGCGACGTGACGATGGTCAACTACAAGCCGGAAGAACTGGGCCAAGCCTTGCAGCGCGGCGACGTCGACGCCATCGCCAGTTGGGAGCCTTATCTGCAGAACAGCTTGAAGGGCCTGGGCGAAAACGGCGTGGGCTTCTCCGGCGAGCAAGCCTATGAAACGATTTACAACGTGGTGGCCCTGCCGCGCTTCATCAACGGCCACGAGGGTGCCGTCCAGCGCTTGCTGCGCGCGCTGGCGGACGGCGCCGCTTTTTGCGGCAGCCATCCGACCGACATCCACAAGGTGTTGCCGGCCACGGCCCAGATGACGCAGGCCGAACTGCTGGCCGCCTGGCGCGGTTACCACTTCAGCATGGACCTCGACCAGTCGCTGCTGCTGGCGCTGGAAGACCGCGCGCGCTGGGTGATCCGCAACCATATGGGATCGACCAAGGAAATGCCGAATTTCCTCGACAACGTCTACCTGCGCGGGCTGGACGAGGTGCGCCCGGCCGCGGTCACCATCATCCATTGAACAAGGGTCCCCATGAGGATTATCACCCGGCTTAAACTGGCGCAATGGCTGTGCATTGCCGGCGTGGCGCTGGCGGCGGTGCTGATGCTGCTGGCGGCGGAACAGGTCAAGCGCGAACTGGCGCGCAATGAACGTGCCGCCGCCATCGTGTCAGGCGTCACGTCGCTGCGCTATCTGTCGCTGGAATACGCGCAAGGGCAGGGTGAGCGCGCCCTGGTGCAGTGGAAACTGCGCCGCGAATCGCTGCACGCGCTGCTGCAGCGCGAGGACCTGTTCGACAGCAAGGCCGATGCGCGCATGCTGTTTGCCCTGCAGCAAGGCTTGCCGCAGCTGGCGCGCCATTTCAACGACCTGGTGCTGGTGCGGCGCGAGCTGCGCGACGATCCGGTACAGGCCGACGTGTTGCGCCAGCTGGAGGCGCGCCTGTTCGGCCAGCTCATGAGCAGGGCCGAAGGCATGATCAGCAGCGCCGAAGAATTGGCGCGGCGCAGCCGCGAAGGCGTGTTGGCGGCGCAGCGCCATGCCTCCTTCGTGGCGGGCGGTTTCGGGCTGCTGCTGGCCCTGACCGTGCTCGGCGCCCTGGCCATGACCATCCGCAGCGTGGCCAACCCCTTGCAGCGCCTGCAGCATGGCGCGGAACGGGTGGGCGCCGGCCAGCTCGACCACCGCGTCAACCTGCATGCGCTCGATGAGGTGGGCGACCTGGCGCGCGCCTTCGATGCCATGACCGAACGCTTGCGCAGCACCACGGTGTCGCGCGATGAACTGGTGCACGCCAATGCCGCCCTGCACGAGGAAATGGCGGTGCGCCACGGTGTGGAGTTGAAGGTGCAGGCGCAGGTCGGCCGCCTCAGCCTGTTGCACCAGATGACGCGTTCGATCGGCGAGCGGCAGGATTTGCGCAGCATCCTGCAAGTGCTGGTGCGCAACCTGGAAGACCAGTTGCCGGTGGACTTTGCCTGCGTCTTCCTGCTGCAGGACGGGGTGCTGGAAGCCAGTTGCGTCGGCCTGGGCAATGCCTTGCTGCCGGGCGAGGCGGCGCTGAAGGAGGGCGCCCAGGTCTCGATCGACAACAATGGCTTGTCGCGCTGCGTGAAGGGGCAACTGGTGTATGAGCCGGACATCGCCGGTACCGAATTCCCCTTCCCGAGCCGCCTGGCGCGCGGCGGGCTCAATTCGCTGGTGCTGGCGCCGCTGCAGGCGGAGAGCGTGGTGTTCGGCGTGCTGGCCGTGGCGCGCAAGGCGGCCAACGCCTTTGCCAGCGGCGAGTGCGAATTCCTGCGCCAGTTGAGCGAACACGCGGCGCTGGCGGCGCGCCAGGCGCAGTTGTACGGCGCGCTGCAGCAGGCTTACCACACCCTGCACGCGACGCAGCAGTCGGTCACGCGCGAGGAACGCTTGCGCGCCCTGGGCCAGATGGCCAGCGGCATCGCGCATGACATCAACAATGCCATTTCGCCGGTCGCCCTGTACACCGAAGCCCTGCTGGAAACCGAAACCGGCCTCAGTGCCGGCGGCCGCAGCAACCTGCAGGTGATTGCGCGCGCCATCGACGACGTGGCGGCGACCGTGGCGCGCATGCGTGAACTGTACCGGCGCCGCGAGCCGCAGGTGGAGTTGGGCGCGGTGAGCCTGAACGTGCTGGCGCAACAGGTGGCGGACTTGACGCGGGCGCGCTGGAGCGACATGCCGCAGCAGCGCGGCGTCGTCATCGCCATGAACCTGGAGCTGGCGCCCGGCTTGCCCACGGTGATGGGGGCGGAGAGCGAAATCCGGGAAGCGCTGACCAACCTGGTATTCAACGCGGTCGATGCCATGCCCGAGGGCGGGGCGCTGACCTTGCGCACCCGCAGCACCGGCGAGCACGCGATCGTCGAAGTGGTGGACAGCGGGGTCGGCATGGATGAATCGACGCGCCGCCATTGCCTGGACCCATTCTTCACCACCAAAGGGGAGCGCGGCAGCGGCCTGGGGCTGGCCACCGTCAACTCGATGGCCGAGCGCCACAGCGCCGTGGTGCAGGTGGATTCGCAACTGGGGCGCGGCACCACCGTATCGCTGGCCTTCCCGCTGCCGCAGGCGCATCCGCCCCTGCCGCCGCTGGAGGCGCCGGCCAGCTCGGTGGCGGTGGCCGAACCCATGCGGCTGCTGGTGATCGACGACGACCCGGCCGTGCTGGCCTCGATGCGCACCATCCTGCAGCGCGACGGGCATACGGTGGTGGCGGCCGATGGCGGCGCCGCCGGCATCGAACAATTCCGTGCCGCGCAAGCGTCCAGCACGCCGTTCGACGCGGTGTTCAGCGACCTGGGCATGCCGCACGTCGACGGCCGCAAGGTCGCCGCCAGCATCAAGGAAATGTCGCCGGCGACGCCGGTGATCCTGGTCACCGGCTGGGGCCAGCGCCTGATCCCGGAAGGCGACGTGGATGCCAAGCCAGCCAGTGTGGATGAAGTGTTGAGCAAGCCGCCGCGCGTGCGCGAATTGCGCGAGGTCCTGCTGAAAGTGCATAAGGTCGGGTATAGTTCCACGCATGAATGATCCGATTGCTTTTGCCGCGCATCGTCCGCGGCTGTTTTCGATTGCTTACCGCATGCTCGGCGTGCGGGCCGATGCGGAAGACGTGGTACAGGATGCCTGGCTGCGCTGGCGCGACGCCGACCATGGCGCGCTGCAGTCGCCCGAAGCCTGGCTGGTGACGGTG
The DNA here is from genome assembly GCA_946482335.1 of uncultured Duganella sp. Next base: position 22,984 of record CAMLRG010000078.1, read on the forward strand.
GTGACGCGGCTGGCCATCGACCGTTTGCGGGCGGCGATCGCCGAGCGTGAAGCGTATGAAGGCTTGTGGCTGCCCGAACCGCTGGTATCGGTGGACGAGGAGACGCCGGAAGTGCAGGCCGAACGCGCCAGCGACCTGTCGCTGGCCTATATGTGGCTGCTGGAGCGCCTGGCGCCGGAGGAGCGCGCCGCCTTCCTGCTGCGCCAGGTGTTCGATTACGACTATGCCGACGTGGCCGAGCAGCTGGGCAAGTCGGAAGCGGCCTGCCGCCAGATGGTGAGCCGCGCCGGCAACCGCGTGCAGCAGCCGCACACGCGCTTCGACGTCGCGCCCGATGCGCACCGCCAGCTGCTGCAGCGCTTCGTGGCGGCGGCTGCGACGGGCGAAAAGGCCGCCATCCGCGCCTTGCTGGCGGACGACATGGAGCTGGTGGGCGATGGCGGCGGCAAGGTGAAGTCGTTCGGCATCGTGATCACTGATGCCGACAAGATCGCGGCGCTGTATGCCGGCATGCCCAAGCTGGGCGCCATCGAATACCGTGCCGCCATCGTCAATGGCGAACCGGGATTGCTGCGCTTCGTGGATGGCCAGCTGGAGTCGGCGCAGGGTTTTGCCACCGA
>CAMLRG010000079.1 GCA_946482335.1 uncultured Duganella sp.
CAGCGCCTGGCTGGGCTTTGGCTACGTCTCCGTGTTCTCCATGTTCATCGGCTTCTTTTTCTGGTACCGCGGCATGGCCGTGGGCGGCGTGGCGCGCGTCGGCCAGGTGCAACTGGTGCAGCCGGGACTGACCCTGCTGGGCGCCGCACTGATCCTGAATGAAACTTTGCATATTGAGCATATTCTGTTCACTTTTGCCGTTATCGCAGTCGTCGGCGCAGGAAAACGCATGAAAGTGGCCCGCTGACCGTGACGAATTCGGCAACGTGCAGAGTACAATAGCGTATTCACGGAACCTTTTTTCTTGGAAATCACATGTCTGTCTACGAAAAACTGAAGTCGCTCGATATCACCCTGGCACCGCCAGCCGCCCCTGTTGCCGCCTACGTCATGTACGTACAGACCGGCAACCTGGTGTTCATTTCCGGCCACATCGCCAAGCGCGCCGACGGCAACCCATGGGTTGGCCAACTGGGCAAGAATATCTCGACCGAAGAAGGCAAACAGGCGGCACGCGCCATCGCCATCGACCTGATGGGCACCCTGCAGGAAGCCTGCGGCGGCGACCTGAACCGCGTCAAGCGCATCGTCAAGGTCATGAGCCTGGTGAATTCCACCCCCGACTACACCGAACAGCACCTGGTCACCAACGGCTGCTCAGAGCTGCTGGGCGAAGTGTTCGGCGACGCCGGCAAGCACGCCCGTTCCGCCTTCGGCGTGGCGCAGATCCCGCGCGGTTCCTGCGTTGAAATCGAACTGATCGCCGAAATCGCTTAATACGAGAATCACCATGAAAATCGAGAACCCAAACCCATTGCAGTGGCATTTTTCCGAACGTGCCAAAGGCATGCAGGCATCCTTCATCCGTGAAATCCTGAAGGTCACCCAGCAGCCTGAGATCACTTCCTTCGCCGGCGGCCTGCCATCGCCAGCCACCTTCCCGGTGGAGATCATGCAGGCGGCCTTCGACAAGGTGCTGTCGACCAACGGCAAGGTCGCCCTGCAATACGGCCCGACCGACGGCTACATGCCGCTGCGCCAGTGGATCGCCGATTCGCTGTCCCAGAATGGCGCCAAGATCGCGCCGGAACAGGTGCTGATGGTGTCCGGTTCGCAGCAGGCGCTGGACCTGATCGGCAAGGTGCTGATCGACGAAGGCAGCAAGGTGCTGGTCGAGACCCCGTCCTACCTGGGCGCGCTGCAAGCGTTCTCGGTATACCGTCCTGAATTCCATTCCGTCGCCACCGACGAACACGGCCTGGTGCCGTCGTCGCTGGACGCCATCGCCGACGGCGCGCGCCTGCTGTATGCGCTGCCGAACTTCCAGAACCCGACCGGCCGCTCGCTGTCCGAAGCACGCCGCCAGGAACTGGTGGAAACCTGCGCCCGCCTGAACCTGCCGCTGATCGAAGACGATCCGTACGGCGCCCTGTCCTACTCCGGCCAGCCAAGCCCGAAGATGGTGGCAATGAATCCGGAAGGCGTGATCTACATGGGCTCCTTCTCCAAGGTGCTGACCCCTGGCATCCGCCTGGGCTATGTGGTCGCCCCGCTGCCGATGGTGCGCCGCCTGGAACTGGCCAAGCAAGCGGCCGACCTGCACACCGCGCAACTGACGCAAATGGTGGTGCACGAAGTGGTGAAGGATGGCTTCCTCGACAAGCACATCCCGACCATCCGCGAACTGTACGGCAACCAGTGCAAGGCCATGCTGGACGCGATGGACGAGCACTTCCCGAAAGAAGCCACCTGGACCAAGCCGGACGGCGGCATGTTCATCTGGGTCGAACTGCCGCAGCACATCAACGCGATGGAACTGCTGGACGAAGCGATCAAGAACAAGATCGCCTTCGTGCCGGGCGCCCCGTTCTACGCCAACGAGCCGGCCACCAACACCCTGCGCCTGTCCTTCGTGACCGTGCCGCCGGAACGCATCCGCGCCGGCATCGAGGTGCTGGGCAAGCTGATCAAGGCCCGCATGTAAGCTGCCGACGCTGCATGGCGAACAAGGCTGGTTCCGCAAGGGCCAGCCTTTTTTATGTGTTAAAGAAGACAGGTGGGCCCGCGTTGGCTCGCCAAGGCATGCGATTGGCTCGTGAGGCACGGTTGTGCCGCAACCGCGCGTCCCTTCGCCGTGGTGAAATGAACCACACAAAAACCACGGGAGACACCGCATGAAAGTGCTATCGCACCTGGCCCTGGCCGCCGGCCTGGCCGCTTCCTCCGTCCACGCCGCCAACAACGACCCGGTCGTGCTGGTGCACGGTTTCCTGGGCTTCGGGCCGGAGACCTTTGCCGCCACCGGCTTCAAGTACTGGGGCGGTTTCAATGACATCGCCGCGCACATCCGCGGCACGCAAAGGCAGGTGTTCACGGCCGGTGTGGGGCCGGTCAGCTCCAACTGGGACCGCGCGGTCGAACTGTATTACCAGATCAAGGGCGGCTGCGCCGACTATGGCCTGCGCCACACGGCGGACCATGCGGCAGCAGGGCATCTCCAGAAACCGGCCGGCAAATGCTGGGCGGCCGATCCTGCCAATAATCCCAACAACTATCCGCTTGCCCTGTATCCGCAGTGGGACGCCCAGCACCCGCTGCATTTCGTCTCGCACAGCCAGGGCGGCCAGACCATCCGTACCCTGATCCAGCTGCTGGAAAACGGCCCGCCCAACGGCGCCGGCAGCGAGGGTGCAGGTACCCTGTACGGCGGCGGCAAGGTGGGCTGGGTCAAGAGCGCAACCTCGATCTCGTCGCCGCACAACGGGACCACGTTGCGCGACGTGGTGGTGGAATTCGTGCCGAAAGTGTCGGAACTGGCTGGCAGTATCGTCGAAGTGGCGGGCCTGGGCGGTTCGGGCGGCAGCGGCTACAAGTTCCGGCTCGAGCAGTACGGCCTGGCGCAAGGGCCGGCGGAATCGATCGGCGACTTTATCGGCCGCACGCACGGCGCTCCCTTCTGGCAATTGACCAACCGCGACGCGGCGCAATGGGACCTGGGGCCGGACGGTGCGGCGCAGCTCAATGGGTGGGTCAAGACGTCACCCCATGTGTACTACTTCTCCATCGGTTCGCGCGCCACGGAGCAAGGCAGCTGGTGCTGCAACAACACGGACCGCATCATCGCGCCCTTCCAGAACAGCGATTACCAGTACGCCCGCAACGACATGATCTTCTTCCTGAAGAATACGGCCGGGGAATGGGTGGTGCCATCCATCCTGCAGCGCGGCATGGGCTCCTACCGCGCGGCGGACTGGTATGCGAACGATGGGGTGGTCAACACCGGCTCCATGCGCGGACCAGCCGGCCAGCCGCTGCGGAACTTCGACGGCTCGCCGGTCAAAGGCAGCTGGAACTACATCGGCTATTACGACCAGTACGACCACTTCGACGTGATCGGATGGGATTCGGCGCCCTGGGCCGTGTATCCGATCTACGACCATCTTCTGGGCATCCTGGGCGGGCTGTAAGCATGCGCGCCACCGTCGCCATCGTGGCGCTGGGCGTGCTTGCGGCACTCTGGCGGGTTGGCGGGCCGGAGCGCCCGGCCTCGCCTGCCCGCGCGACGGTGGCGGTGCAGCCGGCAGCCATTTCGCGCTCCGCGCCCTCCACAGCCCCGGCTCCGCCCACAACGTCCGCGCCGCCCGGCCCCGCTCGCGGGCAGGGGCCGAGCGCCGCGGCGCTGCCCGCGGCGGACCACGCGGCCAATGCGGCCAGCGCGGCCGCCAGGCTCTTGCGAGCGCAAGCCGCCGTACAGGCGGCGCGCCGTCAAGGCAAGGACGAACAGGAAGTGCACCGCTTGCGCGTCGCGCAGTTGCCGGCGCAACAGGCCGAGGTGCTGGCCCGGATGGAAGCGGCCGAGAAGAGTTGGCGTCAGCGGGTCGAAGCCTTGCAGGCCGCGTGTGCCGCCGGCATCGGCTGCGAAGACGCGCGTGCGAGTTTCACGCGCGACGAACTGGCACGCACCGCCGCCTACGCCGCGCCAACCTTGCGCCGTTGACGCGGCCGGCGCTTCGCCGGTTTATTTGCTCGTCACGTTGACCATGCCCTTGAAGTCGTACGGGATGACGACAGTCTGCACCTTGCCTGCGGCGATGCCTTCGGCGATCTTCATCTGCGCTTGCGCCTGCATGTAGGAGATCGCGCCGGCATTGGCGTTCAGGGCGGCGATACGCTCGGCCTCCTTCTTCGCAATCTGCACCTCAACCTCCTTGGTCTTTTCCTCGTTCTTGGCCCGCACCAGGTTGTCGGCGCTGGCCTTGACCGCATCGCTCGGCACCATGCTGCCCACGCGCACCTGCGAAATCACGATGCCGTTCAGCTTTTCATCGGCCAGCGTGGCGACCATGGTGGCCTGGATTTCCTGCTCGATCTGGGTGCGGTTGTCGTTCATGTTCAGCGCCTCGTATTTGCGTGCCACCTTGTACACAGCATTGCGCGCGGTCTGGTAGATGTAGGCGTGCATCAGGTAGATATCGCCGCTGGCATCCTGCGTGTGGAAGGAGCGGCTCTTGTTGACGTACAGGTCCGACACCGACGAAGGCGTGATGTTGTAGATCACGGCCAGGTCGAAGTCTTTCATGGTCGAATTGTCAGCCGCCAGCGGCATCAGGTCACGCACGTCGACGCTGACATCCTTGATCGGGAAAGTCAGCACCGAACCAACGATGGTCTGGTTGAAACTGCCCGCCACCCTTTCTTCCGGTTCGACCGTCTTGTCGAAATTGACGCGCAAGCCCACTTCGCCGGTGTCGATCACCTTGCAGCCGGTGACGCCAAGCGCGGCAACAAGGACCGGGATCAGCAGGAGCGGAAGTTTTTTCATGACTATCTCTAAGAGTTGAAAGGACTTGTATTTTATTGCTTTCCAGACAGATAGAAATCATGCAAATGTGGCCCCGATTACCGTTGACTATCAGCCAACAAAAATGTCTCAATATTCACAAAATGTCACAATTTCGCGCTGTATAGCGGAAACTTTGATCAACTTTCAAGAATTCATCGTCTTTTTTCGGCAAAACCTTCCTTGATTTTTTACAATTCCAGTTGGCAACACGGTATCATCGACGCCATATCCTCCTTTCCCACCAAGCCAGCATGAATCAAGGCGGTATCAGCTTTACCCCACGGCGGGACGCCGTGATTTTGATTGTTGATGATGCGCCAGACAACCTTTCCGTGCTGCGCAAGTTGATGGTCGAGCAGGGCTACCAAACGTATGTCGCCAATTCCGGCGAGCGTGCGTTGGAGATCGCGCGCCGCGTCCACCCGAACCTGATCCTGCTCGATGTCATCATGCCCGGCATGGATGGCTTCGAGACCTGCCGCCAGTTGAAAGCCCACCCGGCGACGGAAGACATCCCGGTGCTGTTCATGAGCGCCCGCAACGAGCAGGAAGATGTGGTGACCGGTTTCGAGCTGGGTGCCGTCGATTACATCGGCAAACCGCTGCGCATGGCCGAAGTGTGCGCGCGCGTGCGCACCCAATTGCAGATCCGCTTCGCCACCGAGACGCAGCAGGAGCAGTCGGAACGCCTGCGCACCATCGTGAACAATATGGCCGAAGGCTTGCTGATCATCGAAGCCGACGGCCGCATCCAGTTCACCAACCCGGCGTGCGACCAGTACCTGGGCTATATGGCGCACGAGCTGGCGGGCAAGTCGATCTCCGACCTGCTGAACCCGCTGGTCGCCGACGAATACCTCGAATACTTTGCACGTTATGCCGCCAACCCGGAAACGGCGCACAGCCACGGCACGCGCGAAGTGATCATCCGCCACCGCACCGGCAAATCGGTGTGCATGGACTTGACGCTGACACCGATGTTCCTGCGCCAGCCGCTGTTCATCGGCCTGCTGCACGACATCACGCACCACAAGCTGTCGGAAGACGCGCTGCAGCGCGCGGCCATGATCGACCCTCTGACGAAAATCGCCAACCGCCGCCACTTCGACTCCTTCCTCGAAAAGGAATGGCAGCGGGCGATGCGCACGGGCGCGCCGCTGTCGCTGGTGGTGCTCGACGTCGACCACTTCAAGCTGTACAACGATACGCTGGGCCATGCACAGGGCGACGTCTGCCTGCAGCAAGTTGCGCAAGCGATCGGCGCGCACGCGCTGCGCGTGACCGACCTGGCCGCGCGCTACGGCGGCGAGGAATTCGTGCTGCTGTTCGCCGAGACCGACGCCGACGCCGCGTTCCAGATGGCCGAATCGATCCGCAGCCACGTGGAATCGCTGCACATTCCGCATCCGCGTTCGGTGACCTCGCCGCACATCACCGTCAGCATCGGCGTGGCCACGCTGTGCCCGACGCCGACCGACAATATCGAATCGCTGTTCGTGGCCGCCGACCGCGCCATGTACGTGGCCAAGGAAGACGGCCGCAACCAGGTACGCGCCACCCGTCCCCCCACCACCGCCATCGAAGCCGCCCGCGCCGCGCTCGCCAAACGTTAAATGTCCACTTTGGGGTCAGGAACGAAAGTGGACATTTCCCAAAGAAATGTCCATTTCAGTTCCTGACCCCAAAGTGGACATTTCGCTAGAGCTTTTCCGGGTAGCCGGTGATTTTTGCAATCTCGGCGTACATCGGCTGCAGGCGCTTGTACATTTTCAGGTAGACCCGGTGGTAGAGCTGGTCGTACGTCTTGCGGTGCGCGGGGTCGGGCTGGAACACGCGGCCCTTGCGCGTCATGGCGTTGATCGCGGCATGGAAGTCCGGCTGCAGGCCAAGCCCGGCGGCCACCGCGATGGCCGCGCCCAGGCCGCTGGTCTCGTACACGTGGGCCCGCGCCGCTGGCAGGCCGAAAATGTCGGCCGTGAGCTGCATGGCGGCGTCGCTCTGCGAGCCGCCGCCGGCCACGCGCAATTCCGTGATCCTGGTGCCGCTGCGTTGTTCGATGCGTTCACGGCCTTCGCGCAGCGCGTAAGCCAGGCCCTCCAGGATGGCGCGGTACATATGGGCGCGCGTGTGCACGTCGCCAAAGCCGATCATGGCCCCCTTTGCTTCCGGCCCCGGCACCTTGATGCCCGGACTCCAGTAAGGCTGCAGCATCAAGCCCATCGATCCCGGCGGCACCTCGTTGACCAGGCGGTCGAACAATGCTTCCGGCGCCATGCCCTGCTCCAGCGCCGCCGATTGCTCGAGGTGGCCGAACTGCTCCTTGAACCAGTTGACCATCCAGTAGCCGCGGAAGATCTGCACCTCCGTGCTGTAGGCGCCGGGGATCGCCGCCGGATAAGGCGGGATGAAGGGCGTGACTTCGACGTACTTGCTGGTGGTGGTGTTGATGGTGGCGGTGGTGCCGTAACTGAGGCAGCCGATGTGCGGCTCCAGGCCGCCGGCGCCGATCACTTCGCATGCCTTGTCGGCGGCGGCGGCGACCAGCGGCACGCCTTGGGGGATGCCGGTGGCTGCCGCCGCGGCGGCGGTGACCGCGCCGATCACTTCGCCCGGCGGCACCAGCGCGGGCAACTGGTCGGGGCGCACCGCCAGCGCCTGCCATTTCCAGTCGCGCGCGCCAGCCCAGGCGTGGCGCTTGTAATCGAAGGGCATGTAGGCCACCTGCGAGCCGGTGGAATCGGCAAAGCGGCCGCTCAGGCAGTGGTTCAGGTAACCCGATAGCAGAAGGAATTTGTGGGTGCGCTCCCACAAGCCTGGCTGGTGGGCCTTGATCCAGTTGACTTCCGCCTCACGCCGGAAGTAGTCGATCGTGCCCTGCACGCCGGCCAGCCTGAACGCGGCTTTCCACAGCGCGCCGATCGGCGGCACTTGCTCGGTGCGGCGCTGGTCGAGCCAGGTGATGGCAGGGCGCAGCGGCTTGCCATCGCTGTCGACCGGCACCACGGTGCCGCGCTGGGTGGTGACGGCGACGCCGGCCACCGCCGTGCGGGGAATGTCGGTGACGGTCCACAGGCGCTGGCAAGCAGCGCAGACCGCATCCCAATACCCTTCGGCTTTATGCTCGGCCCAGCCGGGCTGCTCGGAAAAATACGCGGGCTGCAAATGCACCTGGGTCTTGGCGGCCAGGTTGCCCTGCAGGTCGAACAGCAAGGCGCGCACGCTTTGCGTGCCATTGTCGATGGCGAGAAGGTATTGGGTCATGCGCGTGCTTTCGGCAGGCTGTAATGTGCCCGGCATAATGCCAGATATGCCGCTTCTTCGGCGGCCCAGCGTTGGTCGTCCCAGCCGAGTTCTGGTTGGCAGATGGCGCGGACCTTTGCCAGCACTGCCGCGCCGCCGTGGGCGAGCTGGATGCCGAGACGGCTGCGGCGCAGCATCAAGTCCTCCAGGTGCTGCACGGATTCGTGGCGCGCGGCCCAGCGCAGCTGTGCCCACAGGGTTTCCGTGCCGGGGACGGTGTCAAGCTCGCCTTCGCGGGCGGCGCCGACCAGGGCGACGGCCTGCTCTCCATAGCGGCCTTGCAGGCGCTGCGCCTGTCCGGGCCGCAAGCGCGTGCCTGCCGCGGGCAAGGATGGGACGGGGGCGAAAATGGCGCGCGGCGCCAAGTCGGCACGCCAATGCGGCAATTGGGCGGCGGCGTGGCGCAGTACGTCCAGCGCGATGGCACGGAAGGTGGTCAGCTTGCCGCCGGTGACGGTGAGCAGGCCATCCCGCAGCCACAGCACGTGGTCGCGCGCTTCCTTCGATGGGTCGGCCTTGCCGCTGTCGATCACCGGGCGCACGCCGGCGTAGGTCGCCAGCACGTCCTCCTCGCCCAGCGCCAGGGTTGGGAATTGGTCGCGCAGGGCGGCCATCAGGTAGTCGGTTTCCTCTTGCGTGATCGCCGCTTCGGTCTGCAGGTCGGCGCAATGGTCGACGTCGGTGGTGCCGACGATGGTGACGCCCTCCCACGGGAAGGCGAACACCGGCCGGCCGTCGTGCGGGTGCATCAGGCTGATCGCCTGCGCCAGCGGCAGGCGCCAGGATGGCAGCACCAGGTGGCTGCCGCGCAGTGGCCGCAGCCGCGCCGAGGGCGCGTCGTGCAGCCGGTCGGCCCAGGCGCCTGTGGCATTCACCACCAGCCGCGCGCGCACTTCGTGCGAAGCGCCACTGATCGCACAACGCACCAGCGCGCCGCACACCCGCCCGGCGCGCGCCGACGCCCCAGTCCCCTCCTCCGCCGCCGCCCGCGCTCCTGCCACCGAAGCCGCTGGCGCCATCGCAGGCCCCGACGCCGGCGATCGGGCCGCGCCTCCGCTCTTGGCCGGCACCATGGCGGCGCCGACGACCAGCGCAGGTCCGGCGGCAAGCGGCGCTGCGGCCGCACCGGCCGTCGCGGCCAGGGCATCGTCGCGAACCAGCGCCTGCGCGGCGCAGTAATTGAGCGCGACGCCGCCGTGGGCCTGGGCCTCCTGCAGCACGCGCAGCACCAGCCGCGCATCGTCAGTCTTGGCATCCTGGTAGCAGATCCCGCCCTGCAGGCCGTCGCTGCGGATGCGCGGCGCCAGCGCCAGGAATTCCGGTGCCTGGTAATAATGGCGTGCGCGCTGTCCCGCCATGCGGTCATAAATGGCCAAACCAAGCAGGAAGGCGCGGCGCCCCGGTTTGCGCCCGGCATAGTCGCCGAAAGCGAAACCTTGCGGCTCCACCAGGCCCGGCGCATCGCGCAGCAGCGCGTCGCGTTCGCGCACCGATTCGCGCGTCAGGGCGAAACGACCCTCCTTCAAATAGCGCAGCCCACCGTGCACCAGCTTGGACGAGCGGCTCGACGTGCCCCAGGCGAAGTCGCGCTGCTCGACCAGCAATGCGCGCAAGCCCCGGCGCGCCGCTTCCAGCAGGATGCCGGCACCAGTGATGCCGCCACCGATCACCAGCAAATCCCACTCCTGTGCCAGCAAGCCAGGCACGAGTGCCCGCCCGCCCGGCGCCCAGTGCGCCGCGCCGCCATCGCCCACGCGCGGTGCCGAGGCGTTCATGCCATCTGCTCCGCCACCACCAGCTTGCCCGGGTTCATGATGCCCTGCGGGTCGAAATGCGCGAACAGCGCCTGCATGGCGGCGATCCCGGCCGGCCCCTTCTCGGCCGCCAGATAAGGCGCATGGTCGCTGCCGACGCCGTGCTGGTGGCTGATGGTCCCGCCGTTGTCCACGATCGCCATGCTGACCGCATGCTTGAGGGCGCGCCAGCGCGCCATATCGGTCTCGAAATCGCCGCCCAGCCGGTACACGAAGGTCGTATATACGCTGGCCCCTTGCGCATACAGGTGCGACAGGTGGGTATAGGCATGCACCTTCTCGCCCATTCCCGCCAGCACACCGCTTGCCGCCGCTTCCACTGCGCGCATCATCAAGGACACGCGCGGCCAGTCCACCGCCGTCTCCACCGTATCGATCACATAGCCGTGCTCCCAGGCGGCGTTGCGCAGATACACGTTGCGGAAGCGCCCTTGCTTCCATTTGTCGCCCAGGTGGCGCCCGACGTGCACGCCCTGATGGTCGCGGCAGGCGGCAACCGCATTGCGCAGCGCAGCGCGGGCCATGGCGCGCTGGCCGCTGGCGCCGATCATCAGCATGCATTTGCCTTCGCCGCAGCCGCGCAGGCGCAGCCAGGCTTCCAGCAGCCCGACCAGGCGCCGATGGCCGGCCAGCGCCAGCATGGTCACGGTCTCCATCGGGTTCGACAGGCGCAGCATCGACAAACCGCCGCGCGCCTGCGCCAGGGAGCGCACCGCCGCCTCGGCGCGCTCCCAATCGGGGAAGAACACGGCGTGGAAGGCTTCATGCTCCGGCACCGGGCAAACCCGCACGGTGGCTTCGGTCAGGATGCCCATGCGGCCTTCCGACCCCAGCACGATTTCGCGCAAGTCGGGACCGGCGGCCGAAGCGGGGAAAGTCGGCAGGTCGAGCCGCCCGCGCGGCGTTTCCACCACGCCGCCCGCAAACAGTTGCTCGATCCGTCCATAGCGCAGCGATTGCTGGCCGGACGAGCGCGTAACGACCCAGCCGCCCAGCGTGGAGTATTCGAACGATTGCGGGAAGTGGCCCAGCATATAGCCGTGGGCGCGCAACTGCGCTTCCAGGTCCGGCCCCAGTACGCCCGCGCCGAAGGTGGCCAGCTGCGATTGTTTGTCCAGGTAATGCAGTCGCCCCATGCGCGTCATGTTCACTGCCAGCACCGGCTTGCCGTCCTGCGGTGCGGTCAGGTGGCCGGCCACACTGGTGCCGCCGCCCTGAGGGATCAGCGACACGCCATGGCGCTGGGCATAATCGAGCAGCTCGCGCACCTGCTGCGCGCTTTCCGGATACGCCACGCCATCGGGCGCGCTGCCGATGCGGCCGTAGCGCAGCCTGAACCAATCCGGCAAGCTTTGGCCGAGGGCATTGCGCAGCCGCACGGCCGGCGTGGTATCGATCAGTGCATGGGGCGGCAGGCGCGATGCGGCCAGCGTGCCGCAGGCCGCCTCAAAGCTGGCGTCCTGCACCGCCCGGCCCGGGCCAATGCGGCTGGCCAGGAATGCCAGCGCATCCGTGTGCAGCGGATACACGATGGTCTCCTCGCCCCAACCGTTCCAACGCTTCATATCGATTCCCTTGTTATACTTTACTCAATAAAAGCTTAACCCATTGCCACCCGCCAGTCTTGCGTTTTCATGCCAGCCGAATTGTTCGATCATGCCAACCCACCTCGCGTGGCGGGCTCCTACCTGCAACCGTTGCTGGAAACCGCCGCGGCGCACGGCGTCACGGCGCAGGCGCTGGAGCAGGCAGCAGGCCTGCCCGCCGGCGCCCTGGCGCCGCTGCCCGAAGCCCTGCCGGCCGACACCTATGTCAAGCTGCTGGACATCGCCGCTGGACTGGCGGACGACCCGCATTTCGGCCTGCACGTGGGCGAACGGGTCAAGCTGGGCACCTATACCGTGTACGGCCTGATCCTGCTCAGCTGCCGCGATTTCGGCCAGGCTTTCGAGCAGACCATGCGCTACGAACAGCTGGCGCATGACCTGGGCCGCTCGACCCTGCAAGTGAACGGCCTGCTGGCCGACTACACCTGGCATTCCAACTATCCGGCACGCTGCCGGCACCTGGTCGACAGCGTGTTCGCCGGCATCCGCGTGTTCGGCAACTGGCTGGCGGGCGCCACCCTGCCGCCCGCCGAACTGTCGCTGACGCACGATGGCGGCGACCCGGTCGGCCATGCGGAATACATGCGCGTGTTCGGCGCCCTGCCCCGCTTCAACGCCAGCGCCAACGTCGCCCAGTTCGAGGCCTCGCTGCTGGCCTGGCCGGTGCCCAATGCGGACGTAAGCCTGTACCCGGTGCTGCAGCAGCACGCGGACCAGTTGCTCAAACAGCGCGCGCTGCCGGCCAATGCCGGCCTTGCCGCCAGGGTGCGCGAAGCGATCTCCGGCCGCCTGGCGCAAGGCCAGGTGCGGGTCGCCAGCGTGGCGGAAGAACTGGGCCTGGCGCCACGCACGCTGCAGCGCAAACTGGCCGACGCCGGTTCGAGCTTCCAGCAAGTGCTGGACGATACGCGTTTTGCGCTGGCGCGCGACTACCTGCGCCAGCCGGGATTGTCGCTGGTCGATATCGCCTTCCTGCTTGGCTACCAGGAGCAGAGCGCCTTCACCCACGCCTTCCGCGAGTGGGCGGGCATGAATCCGGGCGCATGGCGCGCCGCACAGCGCTAGCTCAGATTTCCTGGCCTTTCACGCGGATGAAAGGGCCGATGCAACTGGCCATGTCGCGCCGCTGGCACATGAGGAACATGTTGTTGGAGGGATGGAAGACGATGAAAGCCTGGATCACGTGGCCGACCGCGGTCACCTCGCCGGTGCAATCCTTCTTGCCGTTATCCTTGACGATCTTGTCGTTGGAGCGGTAGAAGCCATCGCCGTCGGGCTGGTCATCGATGTCGAATTCCGTTTCCGCTATCTCGGCGGCGCTGGTGATCAGGGCCGTGCCGTCGGCGCGGATGCGGTACATTTCGTGGCAGGAGCCATCGGGCAATTCAAAGCGCCAGGTGCCGACGATCGGATGGTCGGCGCGCAAGGGAGCGGCGGGCGCCGCTTGGGCAGCCAGCAGGGCTGCGGTGAACAACAGGCTTGGTTTCATGGCAGCCCCCTGGAGAGATTACATCCAGTATAGCCCTGTCAGGCTATTTGCACTTTCCTGTTGCCCTCGCGTACGGCATTATTTCTCGGCGACCTGTTTCAGCTGCGCCAGGCCCTTCTCGAAATCCTTGCCGATCATCTTGTCCATGCTGACGAAAACGCTCATCAGTTTGGTGACGAACTGGCTCGGGCCGGACATGGTCCAGGTCACCAGCGTGGTGTCGCCTTGCGGCTGCAGCTTGAATTCGGTGCGGTTGCTCGATTCGAACGGCTTGATGAAATCGAGCTTGATGGCCAATTGCGTCGGCACGGCGTTCTCCACGATTTCCATGCGGCCCTGGCCCACTTCATCGTTGCCGCTCCAGCCGTACACCGCGCCCGTGCCGCTGGCGGCCCCGGCGAAGGTGCGCTGCATGTTCGGATCGAGCTTCTCCCATGGCGACCAGGCTTCCCACTGGTGGAAGTCGTTCAGGTAGCCCATCACCTTGGCCGGCGGCGCCTTGATGGCGGCGCTGCGCTGCACCGTGAAGCTGTCTGGCTGCATCAATGCCAGGCCAAGGATCACGACGATCACCAAGGTCAATGCCATCGAAATTTTCTTTGCCATGCCGGCCTCGCTCGGAAGTTGGAGAATGCACGCAAGCCTATCACAGGGCACGTGGGCGCAACAGCAGCGGCAGCGCACTGGGCGTCATCGTGAAGGTGAACAATTCTTCGACCGGCGGTGCAGCGGGCAGCGCATGGATCGTGAAGCTGCGTGCCAGCATCGACATCACCATGCGGATTTCGCACATGGCCAGGTAGCGCCCCGGGCAGAACCGGGGCCCGCCGCCGAAGGGCAGCATCTTGCGTCCCGGGTCGTCGAACTTTTCCTTCAGCGCCGGATCGAGCCAGCGCTCGGGGCGGAACTCGGCACCGTCGGCCAGCGGCACGTCACGTTCGAAGGCATGGCGCAGCAGCATGAACACCACCACGCCGGCCGGTACCCGGACGCCGTCGAGCGCCACGTCCTGCACCGCCTCGGCCCCCATGATGGGGGCGACCGGCTTGAGCCGCATGGCTTCCTGCACGCAGGCATCCAGGTAGGGCATCTGGTCCAGCGCCGGCGCCGCATCGGCTTCCTGCGCCAGGCGCGCCGCCGCCTCCGGCACCCGCGACAGCAGGTGGAGCAGCCAGGCGATGGTGTTGGCCGTGGTGTCCTCGCCGGCGAACACCATATTGATGGCATTGGCCTGCACCACGGCGTCGCTGATGCCCGACCCCGGCACGTCGCAGACCGCCAGCATGGCTTCCAGCAGGTTGCCCGGCTTGTCGTGCAAAGCCGGGTTGACGGCCATGCGCCGGCGCGCATCGGCGATGAAGCCATCGACGGCGGTGCGGATGCGCAAGCCGGCTGCATCGGTGTCGCGGTCGACCGGCAGCTTGATCTTGCGCCAGTAGCTGACCGGCGCCACCAGGCGGCGCGCCACCTGCCTGAACACGAATTCGATATCCCGCTGCAGCGGATTGTCTTCATGCTCCAGCATATTCTGGTCCTGGCCCATGGCCATGCCGATGATGACGTCGAGCGCAAAGGCTTTCAGGTCGCGCAGCAAGTGTTGCGGCTGCCCTGCCTCGGCCGCGGCCAGCCAGCGCCGCCGCAGCCGCTCCGTCATGGCCGCCAGGGTCGGATGGAAGCGGTTGATGACTTCCGGCGTCAAGGCATGCATGACCAGCTTGCGCTGGCGGCGCCACTCTTCCCCTTCGGCCGAGAACACGCCGCGCGCCGCCGCTTCCTCAAGGATGCTGGCCACGCGCCGCGAGCGCCGCCACTGGTCGGGCCGGTCGTGCAGGATTTGCGCGATGTCCTTGTGCCGGCTGGTGATGAGGAAGCGCCGGTCCATCATGCGGAAGCGGTACAGCGGCCCGTATTCGCGCGCCCATTGCTCCAGCCTTTGGTGGAAATGCGCCGTATCGAAGCCGACATTGCCCACCAGCGGCAGGCCGGCCGGACCAGGCAGGTGATCCATCTTGCACCTCCTTCAGAAACCGCACTCCCGCAAATAGTCGATGAACAGCCGCAGCCGGGCCGGCGTGAACTGTCGCGAAGGCCGCACCGCGAACAGGCCGAAAGGCTCGGGGCTCGCCTGCGGCAGCAACTGCACCAGGCGGCCATCGGCAAGCGCCGGCGCCAGCACGAAGTGCGGCAGCAGCACGATACCCATGCCCTGGATCGCGCATTCGGCCAGGGCTTCGGCATTGTTGGCCGCCAGCGGCACTTTCAAGTCCAGCTGTTCGCCCGGATCGCCGATCAGGCGTCCCCATTCCTCGCGCACGCTCAGCAAACTGTAATGTAACACCGAGTGGCCGCGCAGGTCCGCCGGCGTCCTGGGCTTGCCGGAGCGCCGCAGGTAGGCCGGTGCGGCCGCGAACACGCGCCCCACGGTGCCGATGCGCGTGGCCACCAGCGAGGAATCGCGCAGGAAGCCGATGCGCAATGCGACGTCGATCGCTTCAGCCTGCAGGTCGGTGGTGCGGTCTTCCAGCAGCAGTTGCACTTTCAGGTCCGGGTGGCGCCGCATGAAACCAGGCAGCACCGGCGCCACCTTCTGGATGCCGAAGCTGAGCGGGGCGGCAACGCGCAGGATGCCGCTGGCCGTGTCCTGGCCTTGGCGCACGCGGTCCTGGGCTTCGTCGAGCAGCTGGAACACGGCTTGGGCATCGGCGTAAAAAGCGCGCCCGGCATCGGTAATGTCGTTGCGGCGCGTGGTGCGCGTGATCAGCTGGCTGCCCAGCGCCGCCTCCAGCGTCGCGATACGGCGGCTGATGGCGGCGGTGCTGACATCCAGCTGTTCGGCGGCGCGCACGAAGCTGCCGCTCTCCACCACCGCGATGAAGGCGCGCAGATCGGTCAAGTCATATTGTTCCATTTTGCGTAAATATATTTTTCGACCAGCCCAGTTTATTACGTTACGCGGATTTATTAAAGTTCATCCCATCGCAACCCCACCACAAGGAGCACATCGTGAACTTCAAATCCCTGATCAAAGCCGCCCTGCCAGTGTTCTTCGCCTTCAGCGCCAGCGCCACCCTGGCCGCGCCGCCCGCGGAACAGCTGCTGACGCCGAAGAACCACACCCTGGTGCTGATCGACCACCAGCCGCAAATGGCCTTCGCGACGCGTTCCATCGACGTGGCCGAACTGCGCAACAATGTGACCGGCCTGGCCAAGGCCGCCAAGACCTTCAAGGTGCCGACCATCCTGACCACGGTCGCCGCCAAGTCCTTCAGCGGCCCGCTGTTCCCCGAACTGCAGTCCGTCTTCCCGGAACAGGCGCCGATCGACCGCACCACCATGAATACCTGGGAAGACCAGCGCGTGGTCGATGCGGTGCAGAAGAACGGCCACAAGAAGGTCGTGATGGCAGCCCTGTGGACCGAGGTATGCCTGGTGCAGCCGGTACTGTCGGCGATCGACCAGGGTTACGAGGTCTACATCGTGACCGACGCGTCGGGCGGCGTGACCAAGGAAGCGCATGACATGGCCGTGCAGCGCATGGTGCAGGCCGGCGCACGTCCGGTGACCTGGCTGCAATACATGCTGGAACTGCAGCGCGACTGGGCACGCGGCGAAACCTACGCTCCCGTCACCAAGATCGCCACTGAACACGGCGGCGGCTATGGCCTGGGCATTGTCTATGCCAAGGAAATGTTCAACGCCAAGGAAGGCAAGAAGTGATCGTGCGGCCAGCCACCGCCTTGCTGGCAGCCCTCGGGCTGCTGGCCGCCGGCGCGGCCGCCGCCGCCCCGGCACACAGCGCGGCGCAAGCCACGGCGGCGGGCCGCGAAGTCTACGAAGCGGTCTGCATCGCCTGCCACGCCGCCGAGAACGTGATGGTGAGCTCGCCGAAGCTAGGTGAGCGCAAGGAGTGGCAGGCCCGCACGGCGCGTGCAGGCGGCCTGGATGGCCTGGTGCGCAACGCGGTGCAGGGTGTCGGCGCGATGCCCGCCCGCGGCGGGCGCAACACCCTGAGCGATGCCCAGCTCAAAGCCGCGATCCGCTACATGATGCAGGCGGATTGATCCGGCTCCACTCGCACCATCCGCCGTCGTACACGCTGATGCGCTCCCAGTCCATCAGCCAGGCATAGAAAAATGCCAGCGAAGCCCGCCAGCCGGTGCCGCAGTAGAAAGCGGTACGCTGGCCGGGCACGATCCCCGCCTGGCGCCACAGCGCGCTGATTTCACTCGCATGCTTCATGGTGCCGTCGGCACGCTGGTACTCGCTCATGCTATGGACGTCGCCATCGTTGCCGGCCGGCCCCAGCGTGCGCCGGGAATGTCGCCGCACGCCTCGATGTAGCTGTAGCCCGAGGTGGCCCCCACGTGCTCCTGCCAGGTACGGATGCTGACCAGGGCGCCGTCCGGCTGTTGCAGCAGTTCGCGCGCCTGGGCGGTGTCGATCAGGAAGTCGGGACGCGCGGGAAATGGGGCGCCGAAGCTCGCCACCGTTTGCGGCGCCGGCCCCGCCCCCTGCTCCAGCGCATAGCCGGCGCGCAGCCAGCCATCGAAGCCGCCGTCGAGCAGGCGCACGTCGGCCACGCCGGCGTACAGCATCAGGTGGGCGGCACGGGCGGCGGCCAGAGAGCTGCGGCCGTAAAGGATCACCGTGGTGTCGCGGCGGATGCCGTTCTCCAGCAGCAGCGCCAGCAAGGCATCGTCCGACACCTTGTTCCACAAAGGTTGCCGCTCCAGGCGGTTGGTATCGATAAAGCCGGCGCCCGGGATGTGGCCGGACCGGTAGACGGACTGGTTGCCGCAGCCTACCTCGAACAGGCGCCATGCCCCGTCCGGCGCCGCCAGTACGGGCACGCCGTCGAGCAGGCGCGCCAGCCAGGCAGGCGATGGCAACTGGCGCCAGCGCGCCAGGTCGGGACGAAAACCATGCATTGATTACAACTCAAAATCGGACAGCCCTAGAGTTTACCAGCTTCGGCCGGCGCTTCCGGCTTGGCTTCGGCCTTGCTCTCGGCCGGGTGCAGCACCACTTGCACGTAATTGTTGAAGTCGAAGTAGCGCTTGGCGGCTGCCTGCACATCCGCCGCCGTCAGCTTGGCGATCATCTCGTTTTGGCGCAGCATCAGTTTCGGATCGACGCGGTTCACCAGCGACGACTGCAGGCCGGCGATCCACCAGCCGTTTTCGCGCAGCGACTTGCGGTAATTGGTGCTCCAGTTTTCCTTGACCTTGGCCAGGTCGGCTTCCTCCGGTCCCTTTTCCTGCAGCTTGCGCACTTCGGCAAAGGTGGTCTCGATCGCCTTATCGACGTTTTCCGGCGCGGTCGGCAAGCCGATATTGATGCTGTAATTGCCGTAGGGATGCCGGCTCATGCCACCGTTGATGCTGGAGGTGTACACCAGGCCGCGCTGCTCGCGCAGGGCTTCGGTCTGCTTGATCTGCATGATCTCGATCAGCGCGCGCAAGCGCATCTGCTCGACTTCGTTGAAGTTGGCCTCGCCCGTGAAGGAGATGCTGACCTGGCTCTTTTGTTCGCGTCCGCGCCGCACTTCCTTCTTCACGACGCCGCGGACGGGCCGCACGTTGCGGTCCTTGTATTCGGTTGCAATCCTGGGCGCCGGCAGCGCGCCAAGGTAGCTTGCCAGCAGCGGCTTGATTTTCGCCAGCTCGAAGCTGCCGACGAAGAAGAAGGTCATGCCATAGGCGCTGGACAGGCGCTCCCTGTGCAGCGCCATCACGCGCTCGAGACGGATGCCGTCCAGTTCCTCCGGGCGCGGCGTCAGGCCGACGCGCGGGTGGTTGCCGTACATGGTGGTGCGCATGGTGTCCGTCAGCACCGCCTCCGGACGGGCCTGGGCGTTGCGCGCCTGCTCCTGCTGCTTGTCAATGAAGACATTGAACAGCGCCTCGTCGCGCCGCGGCTGGGTCATTTGCAGGTAAACCAGCTGCAGAAGGGTTTCCACATCGTTGCTGCTGGAACCGCCGCCGAAGCCCTCCGTCGCGCCGCCGATGGCCAGCGCCGAACGCACGCTGCGGCCCGCCAGGATCTTCTGCAAGTCCAACGGCGTGTAATCCTTGACGCCCATGCTCGACAGGATGGCGCTGGCATAACGCGCGTTGACGATATCGCCCTCCTCCGCCAGCGACTGGCCGCCGAAGCGGGTCGAGGACATCATCACCTGGTCGTTCTTGAAGTCGGTCGGCTTCAGCACGACTTTCACGCCGTTCGACAGCAGCAGTTCCGTGGTGCCCAGCGCCTTGTCGACGGTTTCCTTGACGATGCGGCCCGCCTTCGGCGGCTGCGCCATCAGGCTGGCGGCCAGCGCCTTTTCCTCATGCGCCGCCACCGTCGCCTTTTCCGCCTCCTCCACCGTCGCCAGCATCTGGGCCGCCTGCGGCACCACGGTGCCGGACTTGTCGTTGCCCATGAAGATGACCAGCTTCTTCTGTCCCACCGGGATCGCATCGCGCACCTGGGCGTTGACTTCCTCCAGCGTCACCCCGGGCAGCAGATCCTTGTAATAGCTGTATTCGTTGGCGATGCCCGGCATCGACTCGCCATCCAGGAAATGGCGCGTGAATTCGTTCACATACACCGCCGATTCCGTCTTGTCGCGTTCGTTGTACAGGTTTTCGATGAAGCGCATCATATTCTTCTTGGCCCGCTCCAGTTCAGCGGCGCTGAAGCCGAGCTGGCGCGCACGTTCGCCTTCCGCCACCACGGCGCGGATGGCCGGCAGCGCACCGGCCTTGCCGACCACCGCGCTCGAGACGAAGGCGCGGTAGCCGTGCACCGCCTTGGCCATACTGCTGAAGCCTTGCAGGAAGGGCGGATTGCTCTGCTGCGACAATTCCGCAATGCGCTGGCCCAGTATCGCCGCCGACAATTGCTCCACCATCTTGTCGCGGTACTCGCCGACGGTGCGCGCTTCGCTGCGCTGCAGGAAGGGATAGCGGATCGTCACCAGGTTGGAGGACGCCTCGCGGTCGGTCACCACCAGCGCTTCGGACTCCTTGCGCTCGGGGATGGTCGCATACTCGCGCGGACGCGGGTTTTCCGGGTTCACCAGCTTCGAGAAATGGCTGGTGACCAGCCGCTCGGCCTCCTGCGGATCAACGTCGCCCACCACGATCACGGCCATCAAGTCGGGCCGGTACCAGTCCTTGTAGAAGCGGCGGATCGCTTCCGGCTTGAAGCCCTTCAGGATTTCCGCCTTGCCGATCGGCAGCCGGCGGGCATACAGCGAACCGTTGAAGATCTTCGGCAGCAACACCTTGTTCATGCGGTCGGTAGCGCCTTTGCCAAGGCGCAGTTCCTCCAGCACGATGCCGCGCTCGCTCTCGATGTCGGCGTCGTTGAAGGTCACGCCCTGGGCCCAGTCTTCCAGCACCAGCAAGCCCTTGTCCAGGTTTTCCTTCCTGTCCACCGGGATCGGCAGCATGTAGACCGTTTCGTCGAAGCCGGTATAGGCGTTCAGGTCGGCGCCGAATTTCACGCCTACCGACTGCAGCCACGACACCAGTTCGTGGCGCTTGAAATGGGTCGAGCCGTTGAAGGCCATGTGTTCGGTGAAATGGGCCAGGCCAAGCTGGTCCTCATCCTCCAGCACCGACCCGGCCTTGACCACCAGGCGCAGTTCCACGCGCTTCTCGGGGCGGCGGTTCTGCTGGATATAGTACGTCAGGCCGTTGGCCAGCTTGCCGACCTTGATTTGCGGGTCGATTGGCAACGGCGTGGCTAAATCGGGCGCGGCGAAAGCCACGAAACTGCAGCACACCAGGATGGCTGCCAGGAGCAATTTTAGTAGTTTCATAACATCGTACGATACACCATCGGCCATCCTTAATGCTAGTATCGCAACTTATGAACGCCCACCGCTCTGCAATCGCTTGGCTGACCGGCTGGTGGCAGCTGTTGCAGTTCGCCGCCCTGCTGCTGACGCGCGCCATGGCGCCCTCCAGCTACCGGCGCGACAACCGCCGCAACCTGTCGGAACAAGTCGTCATCGCCACCACGGTCAACCTGGCCTGGTTTTCAGTGCTGAGCGCCCTGATCAGCCTCGTCATCATCCGCATCGTGGTGGTGACCTCGGCCAGCTACGGCCTGTCGCGCTATGCGCTGGAAATGGTGGTGCGCGTGCTGGTGCTGGAACTGGTGCCGCTGACGGCCGCCCTGTTCGTGGCCCTGCGCACCACGCTGCCGGCCGGCGTCGAGTTCGCGCAGCAACGGCTGGCCGGCAATGCGCCCGAGCCGCGCGCCGCCTTGCGCACCCAGTTCTATCCGCGCGCGGCGGCCGGCGTGTTCGCGGTCTGGATGCTGGCGGCGGTCAGCTGCGCCCTGACCCTGGTTCTGGCTTACCTGGTGATGTACGGCTTCACGCCCTGGGCACTGCCAGGCTACACGCGCGTGGTGGGCCAGATCTTCAATCCGGCCGTGAGCCTGATCCTGGTGCTGAAGGTGGTGTTCTTCAGCCTGGCGGTGGCGGTGATACCGCTGGCATCGTCCTATTACAGCGGCGCATCCAGCCCCTTGCAGCGGCGCGTCGGCACCGCCCACGGGCTGGCCGACATGGTGCGCATGTTTTCCGTGATCCTGCTGGTGGAAGCAGCTTCCCTGATGGGTAATTACTATTGACGCTATGAGCGAGACGACCAATCCTCCCCCCGCCCCCGAGTCCGCGCCCATCCGCCATGCGGAAGCCAAGGCCGTGGCCTTGCTGGTACTGCTGGTGGCGCTGGTACTGGGTGCCATCCTTTACCTGATGTACGCGCGCGGCGCCTTCGAACCGACCCAGCGCCTGGTGCTGACCGCCGACGACTCGGAAGGGGTGGCGGTCGGCATGGACGTCACCTTCGCCGGCTTCCCGATCGGCCGCGTGCAGCGCATCGAGCTCGCACCCGACGGCAAGGCGCGCATCCTGGTCGACGTGCCGCGCAAGGATGCCCACTGGCTGCGCACCAGCAGCATCTTCACGCTGGAAAAAAGCCTGGTGGGCGGTGCCAAGCTGCGCGCCTTCACCGGCATTCCGACCGACCCGCCGCTGGAGCCCGATTCCGAGCGCGCACTGCTGGTGGGCGACATGGCCGCCGAAATCCCGCGCCTGCTGCAATCGGCCAAGGATTTGCTGAACAACCTCGCCGCCCTGACGGCGGAAGAATCGGCG
The DNA here is from genome assembly GCA_946482335.1 of uncultured Duganella sp. Next base: position 22,214 of record CAMLRG010000079.1, read on the forward strand.
CTGGGCGCGAGCCTGCGCAACGTGCAGGGCGTCACCGAAAAACTCAAAGGTCCGGAGGGGGCGCTGGGCGTGCTGGCCGGCGACGACCAGAAAGCGCGTGAACTGCTGCGCAATGCCAATTCGCTGGTGGTCAAGGCCGACAGCCTGGTGGGCAATGCCGACAAGCGCGTGTTCGGCGAGAAGGGCCTGGCCAGCGACACCCAGGCCGCCGTGCAGCAGCTGAACGCCTTGCTGGTCGATGCGCGCGCCTCGCTGAAAAAGCTCGACGCGGTGCTGGTGGAAGCGCAAGCGGTCGGCGCCAACACGCGCGCCGCCACCGAAGACCTGGGCGCCCTGCGCGCCGAAGTCGACGCCAATGTGCGCAAGATCGAACAGATGATCAATGAATTGAACCGCAAATGGCCGTTCAAGCGCAACGAACCGGAGATCAAGCTGCCATGAAGACGAACCGTCTTTCCGCCGCGCTGGCCGCCGTGCTGGTGGCCGCCTGCGGCAGCGGTCCGCGCGTGCCGGACTGGCAATTGAATGCCGCCAGCGCCACCGAACGCGCCACGTCCGCCTACCTGGAAGGCAAGACCGCCGTGGCCGAGCGCGAATTCGGCATGGCGCGCAAGCAGGTCGGCAGCACCGGCCAGCCCGCGCTGGCCATCCGCGTCGAGCTGCTGCGCTGCGCCGTGCAGGTGGCTGCGCTGGTATTCGAAGAATGCGCAGGTTTCACGCCGCTGCAACCTGACGCCTCGGCTGCCGACCAGGCTTACGCCCGCTACCTGGCCGGCAGCGCCAGCGCCGCCGATGCCGCCCTGCTGCCCGAGCCCCAGCGCGCCGTCGCGGCAGCCGCCAGCGACACAGCCGCAGCCAGCGCCGCCGCAGCCATCACCGACCCGCTATCGCGCCTGGTGGCCGCCGGCGCCCTGCTGCGCGCCAACCGCGCCCCCCCCGAGCTGTTGACGATGGCCGTCAACACCGCCTCTTCGCAAGGCTGGCGCCGCGCCGTGCTGGCCTGGCTCAACGTCCAGCTGCAGCGCGCCGAACAAGCCGGCGACAATATCGAAGCCTCCCGCCTGCGCCGCCGCATCAAGCTCGCCAGCACACCCTGAGTCTCGTGGATGAAA
>CAMLRG010000080.1 GCA_946482335.1 uncultured Duganella sp.
AATGGGGACGTACCCCTTTAAAGGGTACGTCCCCATTTTGTGCCAGACCTGACCCCGACTTTTGTTACTTAAGCTGCTTGAGGAGGAAGGCGTAGGTCAGGGCCCACATCTGGGCTTGCTGGTCGTTGTTGGCGGCGCCGGCGTGGCCGCCTTCGGTGTTTTCCCAGTACAGCACGTCGTGGCCCTGGTCTTTCATCTTGGCCACCATCTTGCGCGCATGGCCGGGGTGCACGCGGTCGTCGCGGGTCGAGGTGGTGAACAGCACGCGCGGATAATGCTTGTCCTTGAACACGTTCTGGTAGGGCGAATACTGGCTGATATACGCCCACTGTTGCGGGTCGTCGGGGTCGCCGTACTCGCCCATCCAGGAGGCGCCGGCCAGCAGCTTGTGATAGCGCTGCATGTCGAGCAGCGGCACCTGGCACACCACGGCGTTGAACAGGTCGGGGCGCTGGGTCAGCGCGGCGCCCACCAGCAAGCCGCCATTGCTGCCGCCCATGATGCCGAGGTGGCGCGGGCTGCTGATCTTGCGCTTGATGACGTCCTGCGCCACGGCGATGAAGTCGTCGAAGGAGCGTTGGCGGTGCTCCTTCAGCGCGGCCTGGTGCCAGCGCGGACCGAATTCGCCGCCGCCGCGGAGATTGGCCAGCACATAGACGCCACCGTGCTTGAGCCATGCTTCGCCGGTGGTGCCGCTGTAGAAGGGTTTCATCGATACTTCGAAGCCGCCGTACCCATACAGCACCGTGGGGTTCTTGCCGTCCAGCCTGGCCTTCCTGTTCATCAGCACGAAGTAGGGCACGCGGGTACCATCCTTCGACACCGCCGTGTACTGCTGCACCGTGTAAGGCTTGGCATCGAAGAAGGCGGGCAGGGACTTGAGCGCAGTGCGCGCATCGCTGCCCGACTGCGCCAGGTACATGGTGGTGGGATGCAGGAAGTCGGTCACGGTCAGGAAGTACTGGTCGGACTCGATGGGCTCCAGGGCTTGCACGGCCAGCGTGCCGAAGGCGGGGGCATCGACGTCGCGGCGCTGCCACTGCCCGTCAACGTGGCGCAGTTCGACCAGGCGGTTCTTGACGTTATCGAGCACGTTGAGCAGCAAGGCGGAGCGGGTGGCGGACACGCCGTCCAGCGAGCGGGTGGCGGTCGGCGTGAACAGCACTTCGAAGCGGCGTTCGCCGGCCATGAAACCTTTGAAGTCGGCCGCCAGCAGGGAACCCTGGCGGTAGGTCGTGCCGTTGACGGCCCAATCCGAGCGCAGGTCGATGATCAACTGGTCGCGCACGGTATAGGCATTGGCGTCGTCCGGCTTGTCCACCCGGCTCAGCTTGTCGCCTTCGCGCAGGAACAGTTCGCTCGCATAAAAACCGATCTGGCGCGTGATGAACTGGTAGCTGTGACCGGGCGTGAAGTCCTTGTAGGCGCCCACGCCCAGGTCGTCCGGCCGGGCTTCGTACAGCGTGGCCGCGGCGGACAAGGGCGCGCCGCGCTTCCATTCCTTGACGATGCGCGGATAGCCGGAGGTGCTCATGCTGCCGGCGCCAAAGTCGGTGGCAACGAAGATGGTGTCGGCATCGATCCAGCCGATGTCGCTTTTCGCTTCCGGCAGGTTGAAGCCGTCGGCGACGAAGCTGCGCGTGGCGATATCGAATTCGCGCACCACGTGCGCATCGCCGCCGCCGCGCGACAGCTGCACCAGGCATTGCTCGCCTTTCGGGTACAGGCAGGATACGCCATGCCATACCCAGCTCTCGTTTTCGTCGGCCGCCAGCTTGTCGATGTCGAGCACGGTTTCCCATTGCGGCTCGGCCCTGCGGTACTGCTCCAGCGTGGTGCGCCGCCAGATGCCGCGCGTGTGCCGGGCATCGCGCCAGAAGTTGTAGTAATGCTCGCCGTGCCGCGTCACGTAGGGGATGCGCTCGCTGGAATTGAGGATGGCTTTCAGGCGGTCATGGATGCGCGGGTAGTCCGGCTGCGCCTGCAATTCCGCCAGGGCGACGGCGTTGTGCGCGCGCACCCAGGACAGGGCCTGTTCCCCGCCCACGTCTTCCAGCCAGAGATAGGGATCGGCCTGTTGCGCGTCGGCGCCACCGGCCGCGGCCAGCCCGAGCACCATGCCGGAGGCCATCTTTCGGTAGGACGGCTTCAAAGCTGGCGCGCCTCGAAGGTATTGCACTGGGCGATTTCGCCCGATTCGATGCCGCGCGTGAACCAGCGTACGCGTTGCGCCGAGCTGCCGTGGGTGAAGGAATCGGGCACCACATCGCCGCCGGCCTGACGTTGCAGCGCATCGTCGCCGATCGCGCTGGCAGCGGCCAGCGCCGCTTCCACGTCGCCGTTTTCGATGATGGCGCGGGCGCGGTTGGCATGGTGGGCCCAGACGCCGGCGAAACAGTCGGCCTGCAATTCCAGCCGCACCGACAGCGCATTGGCCTGGCGTTCGGATGCGTTGCGCTGGGCGTTATGTACCTTGTCGCTCAAGCCCATCAGGTTCTGCACGTGGTGGCCGACTTCGTGCGCCACCACATAGGCTTGCGCGAACTCGCCCGGCGCGTGGAAGCGGCGTTCCATCAGGCGGAAGAAGTCGAGGTCGATATAGATATCCTGGTCGCCGGGGCAGTAGAACGGGCCGGTGGCCGAGCGGCCCATGCCGCAGGCGGTCGGGATGCTGCCGCTGAATACCTTCAGCTTGGGCATGGCGTACTGGCCGCCATTGCGGCGGAACAGGTCCGTCCACACGTCTTCGGTATCGGCCAGCACCACCTTCATCAACTTGTATTCGCGGTCGGTGCCCTCGGTGCGCGGGGACTGTTGCTGCTGTTCGCTGACCTGGACCGGGCCGCCGCCGCTGAGCAGGCCGAGGATGGTCATCGGGTTGACGCCGAAGATCCAGCCGCCGATCAGCGCCACCACGATGGTGCCGATCCCGATCGACCGGCCGCCGAAACCGAACCCGCCGCCCCCGCCGCCGTCGCCACGGTGGTCTTCAACGTTGTCACTTTCCCTGTTGCCTTCCCAGCGCATCTGTATAACTCCTTGCTTGTTTTCGCAAAGTGTAACGCATTGGTGCGCAGCCCGGGCGCACGTACAATGCAGCTCATGAAGATCCATATCGGGACATCCCGCCTGGCGCTGGGCGCCGCCGCAGTGGCGTTGGCCGCGCTGGCGCTGGGGGCGGGCGCATGGTGGTACCTCCGCTGGCAGGAGCGGGCCACCGCCGTGCCATGCGCGCAGCAGCCCGCCGCCGGCTTGAGCGCGGCCTGCCTGGCCCAGGCGTCGGCGGCGGCGGCGCGCGGCGAGCGCGCAGCCATGGTGGCGCTGGCCGACTATTACCGTCCCCGCCAGCCGGCGCTGGCCATCGGCTGGACACGCGCGGCGGCCCTGCAGGGCGAGCCGGCGGCTGCCGCGCGGGTGCTGGCCGCATGCGGCGAGGGCCAACCCTTTTCGGCGCAGGATGCCCAGGCGGTGCTGCCGCGCGCCCCCGCCATGGAGGTGCTGCATTTCCGCCTGGGCGGTTCATGCGCCCGGGCCGATCTGGGCGTGGCGCGCCGGCTGGCGCCGGCCGAGCTGCTGGGTGAACCGGACAGTGCAGGCTTGTGCAAGGTGGCGCTGCGCTATGGCTTGCTGCGCCTGTCGCGCGACGGCGCCCAGCTCGATGCGCAGGCAGCCCAGCAATTGCTCGCCGAGTGCGAACGCCGCCCCCAGGCGGCAGCCGCGGCGCGCAAACAAGCCTACGATGTGCGCCAGATGCTGGCGCGGGAGATCAAGTCGGTCCATATCAGCGTTGATTGACCCATATGGGGGCCGACCACAGCTGCCTGCCATCGTCCTGGGTGATGCGGGCGTAGTAGAAATGGGCGCCCGGCGCCGGCGTGAAGCTGTGCTGCATGGCCGACACCCCCGGCAGGGCCGCCACGGCGCCGCGCCGGCCCGGCACGCCGTGCATGATCTCCAGCGCGGCCACGCCGCGCCCGGCGGCACTGGCGAAGTGCACCGCCAGCGTCAGCGGGCCGCGGTGGTCGATCTGCGCGCCCATCAGGGTGCCGTTGGCGGTGAGCGCGATGGCGCTGTGCTTGTCCATGGTGGCGAACACGTGGCGGGCGCGGATGGCGTCGAACAGCGCTTCCGGCGTCAGCGCCGTGCCGGCGGGCAGCAGGATGCCGGTGCGGTTGCCGTAGGCGGCGCCCCAGTTGGCGCAATGGTTGTCCTGGTTGCTGCTGAAGGCGAGCCGGTAGCCGGCTTCCAGCAACTGCTCGCAAGCCGCTTCGTAAAAGCTGTGGCGCGCTTCGCCTTCATCGAGGCGGTTGGAGAAGGCGTGGCTGTTCATGACTTCGCACAGGGCCATGGCGGCGGCGCCATCCGCGCTGAAGCCCAGCGGCTGGCCGCCGACCGCAAATTGGGTGCGGCTGGGGTGGTTGAACTGGCCCAGCCAGCCCTGTTCCTTCATCAATGCATACAATGCCGCATAATCGCCCTTGGGCGTCACCACGTCGGCAAACGGCTCGCCGCCGGCGCTGCGTTCCCAGCCCAGCAGGGCGGGGCTGTTCAGGATGTTGAGGTGGCCGCCAGCGCGGATCACGCCCCATTCCAGGCCATACAGGGCGACGAAGCCGGGGTGTTCGGCATTGTATTGCTCGGCATTGGACTGGCCCAGCCGGTAGAGCTGGCGGGCCCCCAGCGGATCGGCGCCGGGATCCGTGCTGTCGCTGCCGTCAAACATATGGTTGTGCTCGGAAGTCAGCAGGAAGTCCAAGCCATGCCGCTGGGCGAAGCGGAACGCGTGTTCCGGCCCAAAGGCACCCGTGTGCGGCGCCTGCGCGCCATGGCATCGGGCGGGATCGCCGCCGCCATCGCTGTGGCTGGTCTGGCTGTGCAGGTTGCCGTAGGCGATGGTGAAGGGCAAGCCTTCCAGGCGCGCCGGCCCGCGCAGCGGCGGCGCGTGTGCGCCACTGGCGGCCGCGGCGCCCGGCGCGGGCAGTGGCGCCGCCGCGGCCAGCAAGGGGGCCGGCTGGCCGATGGCGATCGGGCGGCGCTGGCGGATTGCGCCGGCGCGCAGGCGCACATCGTAAATGCCGGCCGGCAGGGCCGGGGTGGCGCGCCAGGCGACGCGCACCTGGCCGTTGCCGCCGCGCAGGACGTGGCGTCCGCGCCACTCGCGCAGCAGGCGGCCATCGGGGCGGTAGAGACCAATAGTCCACTTTATGCGGCGCGCGCCGGTTGCACCCGGCAGTGTAAAGTGCGCGATGAAAGCGCGCTCCTCGCCCGGTCGAGGCGGTGCGAAAGCGGCCTCCAGCATGGCATCGAATTCGCGGTGTTCCAGCACGGGTGGGGCCGCCTGGGCTGGTCCGGTGGGGCCGGCGCATGCCAGTGCGCACAAGGTTAGGCGATGCACACGGGATAGGAAACCCCGGCAGGCCCGGGATGCCGGTAAGATGTGGGATCCATTCTTCATGATGAGCCCTCCTGTCGCGCTTTGGATCAGGGGGCAAGGAATTGGTTCCGTCCAGGCCTGCTTTAATAGTATGCTGCTCAAATGCAAGACTTTTCGAAATGGATCAGGCGTAAGCTGCGTGGGCCAAGGACCGTGTTATGGGTCCTGGGCTTGACGCTGGCCTCCGCCGTCGGCGCCACCTTCTATGCCACCGCCGCCAGCACGGTTGAGGCCGATGCGCAACTGCGCTTCGACAATATGAACCGTGCCACGCAATACAGTATTTCGGCGCGCGTGAAGTCGTATTCGGACGTGGTGCGCGGCCTGGTGGCGCTGTTCCAGACCGCCGACCACGTCAGCCGCCTGCAATTCCGCCAATACGTGGCCACCCTCAACATCGGCAAGCATTTCCCCGCCATCGAGGCGATCAACTATGCACCCGACGTGCCGCACGAGCAGCGCGATGCCTTCGTGGCGGCGGTGCGCGCCGATACCAGCCTGACGCCGGGCGGCTATCCGAAATTCGACATCAAGCCGCCCGGCAAGCGGGCGCACTATTCGCCGCTGACCTATCTGGAACCGATGGGCATGCTGATGGAGAAGTTCGGCGTCGACATCACGGCCAACCCGAACATCGACCGCGCCATGCAGCTGTCGCGCGACACGGGCGAGATCAGCGCCTCCGGCCAGCCGGTGGTGGTGATGCAGCCGGTGCCCCATATCGGGCTGGGCATGCGCCTGCCCGTCTACCGGCGCGGCATGCCGGTGCACGACGTGGGCAGCCGCCGCGCCGCCTTCCTCGGCTCGGTCGGCATCGGCTTTTCGGTGGCCAAGCTGATCCAGGGCGCCATCGATGAAATGGCTGACCGCGACGTGCACATGATCCTGTACGCCGATTCCTCCAGCGACCCGGAAAAGCGCAGCCTGAACATCGAGCCGGACGACCGCCTGCTGTTCAACGATAACGGCTCGATCGACAAGCCGGCCGCGCTGCCGGGCAACCGCGAAGACTATTTCATGTCGGTGCTGCCGATCGATTTCAACGGCAGCCTGTGGAAGGCGCAATTCTATGCCCGCAAGGATGCGATGATCGTGGGCTTCGACCGCTGGTTCCCGATCACCGCCTTGCTGACCGGCTTTAGCGGCACGTTGCTGATTTACGGCTATTTCTTCACCATGTATTCGCAGCGCCGCAGTGCCATGGAGCAGCGCCGCTTGCTGGACAGCGTGCTCGATAACGTGGAAGCCCACGTTTACATGAAGGACCAGTCGCGCCGCTATGTTTACGTCAACGCCAAGATGGCGGAGGTGATCGGCCGCCCGGTCGAGGAAATCATCGGCCGCCTGGACCGGGACGTGATGGCGCCGCGCGACGCCGACCAGGCCTGGCAGGAAGACCACGCGGTGCTGACCGACGGCGAAAAGCGTTCGGGTGAAGCCAGCTACACCGACCGCCATGGCGTGGTGCACCACCTGTGGACGGTGAAGGCGCCGGTCCGGCTCGACAAGGATGTCACGGTGGTGATTGCGCTGTCGACCGACGTCACCGAGCTGCATATGCTGAAGGAGCAGGCGCGCGCCGCCAACCAGGCCAAGAGCGATTTCCTGTCGAATATGAGCCACGAAATCCGCACCCCGATGAATTCCGTGATCGGCATGGCGCACCTGGCGCTGAAGGGGGCCACCAATCCGAAGCAGAAGGATTACCTGCAAAAGATCTACCATTCTGGCCAGCACCTGCTGGGCATCATCAACGATATCCTGGACTTTTCCAAGATCGAGGCCGGCAAGCTGGACCTGGAAGTGCTGGACTTTGCGCTGGAATCCCTGCTGACCAATATTTCCAGCCAGCTGGGCGACGCGGCCAGCCGCAAGGGCCTGGAACTGGTGTTCGAGATCTGGCCCGGCTTGTCGCACCAGTTGCGCGGCGACCCGCTGCGGCTGGAACAGGTGCTGCTGAACTTCACCAGCAATGCCATCAAGTTTTCCGAAAACAGCAAGATCTACATACGCGCGCGGCCGGTCGAGGACCGCGACAATTACACCGTGGTGCGCTTCGAAGTGCAGGACAATGGCATCGGCATGACGCCGGCCCAGGTCTCGAACCTGTTCCAATCCTTCCACCAGGGCGACACTTCCACCACCCGCAAGTATGGCGGCACCGGCCTGGGCCTGGTGATCAGCAAACAGCTGGCCGAGCTGATGGGCGGCACCGTGGGCGTGGAGAGCGAACCAGGCCAGGGCTCCACCTTCTGGTTCACGGCCAAGCTGCAAAAGGGCACCCACCTGCTGCAGGCCACCGACAGCAATGCGCTGCTGCCGGACATGCTGGCGCCGATCCACGGCGCTTCCATCTTGCTGGTGGAAGACAATATCTTCAGCCAGCAAGTGGGGCAGGAATTGCTGGAAGATGCCGGCGCCACCGTGGTGGTGGCCAACAACGGCAAGGAAGCCATCGACCTGCTGGTCAAGGAGCATTTCGACTGCGTGCTGATGGACGTGCAGATGCCGGTGATGGACGGTTATGAAGCCACGCGCCTGATCCGCGCCCATCCCAAGCTGGCCGGTACCCTGATCATCGCCATGACCGCCAATGCCGGGCGCGAAGACCAGGCGCGCTGCCTGGCCGCCGGCATGGACGAATTCGTGACCAAGCCGATCGCCCCCAGCCTGCTGTTCTCGGTGCTGTCGAAGTGGATGAGCCAGCGCGCCGTCGAAGGCCGCGTGGCGCAGGTGCGCAGCACCACCATGCCGGGCCAGCCGGCACCTGCCGCCGGCTCGGCCAACCCGGCTGGTCCGGCCGGCGCGGGCGTCGCCGCCGTGCCGGCGCCGGCGCCTGTGGCGGCCGCCGAGCCAGTTGCCGCGGCGCCGGCCGCCAATGGCGAGCCCGAATTGTTCGACGTGCGGGCCCTGGCCCAGACCTTCGGCAACAAGCCCGAGAAAATGCGCAAGTACGCCAATATGTTCATCGACTCGGCCCAGGATGGTATGCGCGAAGTGCAGGCGGCGCTGGAAGCGGGCGATATGGTGCGCCTGTCCGAACTGGGCCACCGCATCAAGTCCTCGGCGCGCGCGGTGGGGGCCATGAGCTTCGCCGACCTGTGCCTGGCGCTGGAAAAAATGGCGCCGTCCGACGGCATCGAGCGCGCCCGCGCCATCGTCGGCCAGATGCAGCCCTTGCTGGACCGGCTGCGCGAGCATATTGCGCAGGAAATGAATGCCAATATTCCCGGATAGCGCGCAATGCGGCGATAATAGCAATCCTTGCGATATCGCTGCGACTACATGGCCCCAAGCATCCAACCCGGACTCCTGATCCTGCATGGCAACCAGCTGGAACAGCTGCGCAGCGCCGTGTTCCAGTGGTTGCGCGGCCATCCGCTGGCGCCGCTGGAACAGGAAATCTTCCTGGTGCAGTCGAATGGCGTGGCCGAATGGCTGAAGATCGCGCTGGCCGAGGAAACCGGCCTGTGCGGCGCCACCCGCGTCGCGCTGCCGGCGCGGCTGCTGTGGGAAATCTACCGGGGCATGCTGGGCCACGCCCGCGTGCCGTCCGTTTCCGCCTTCGACAAGGGACCGCTGACCTGGCGCCTGATGCGCCTGCTGCCACAATTGCTGGCGCAGGAAGCGTTCGCGCCGCTGCGCCATTTCCTGCGGGACGGCGACCCCGAGCGGCGGCTGCAACTGGCCGAGCGCCTGGCCGACCTGTTCGACCAGTACCAGGTGTACCGCGCCGACTGGCTGGAAGATTGGGCCGCCGGGCGCGACCAGTTGCGCAGCGCGCGCGGCGAAGCGCAGCCGCTGGCGCCCGATCAGCGCTGGCAGGCGGCACTGTGGCGTGCCGTGGCCGACAGCGTACCGGAAGCGGAGCGCGGGCTGGGCCGCACCAGCGTGCATGCGGCCTTCGTGCAGGCGGTGCAGCGCGGCGACATGCCGCTGGGGCGCCTGCCGCGCCGCATCGTGCTGTTCGGCGTTTCGGCCTTGCCGTACCAGACCTTGCAGGCCATGGCCTCGCTGGCGCGCTTCACCCAGGTGGTGATCGCCGTGCCCAACCCCTGCCGCTTTTACTGGGGCGACATCATCGAAGGGCGCGACCTGCTGCGCGCGGCGCGCCACCGCCATGCGGCGCGCACGGACGTCGACCTGGCGGCGCTGCCGCTGGAAGCGCTGCACGCCCACAGCCATCCGCTGCTGGCGAGCTGGGGCCGCCAGGGGCGCGACTATATCCGTATGCTGGACGAATTCGACACCGCCGGCGAGCTGTCCGGGCGCGACGACCAGTTGCGCGTGGACTTATTCAGCGAAGGCGAGGGCGGCACCTTGCTGGCCCAGGTGCAGGCCGCGGTGCGCGACATGCTGCCGCTGGCCGAACATCCGGCCGCGCTGGGCCTGCCGCCGCCCGCCGGCAGCGACCGCTCGGTGGTATTCCACGTGGCACACAGCGTGCAGCGCGAGGTGGAAGTGCTGCATGACCAGTTGCTGGCCATGTTTGCCGCCGACCCGGGCCTGCGCCCGCGCGACGTGGTGGTGATGGTGCCGGACATCGACGTCTTCACCGCCTCGATCCGGGCCGTGTTCGGCCAGCACCGGCGCCACGACCCGCGCTTCATCCCGCATGAAATCGGCGACGTCAACGACCGCAGTGTCAATCCCGTGCTGGTGGCGCTGGAATGGCTGCTGCGCCTGCCGCAGCAGCGTTGCCGCCAGAGCGAGGTGCGCGACCTGCTGGACGTGCCGGCGCTGGCGCGCCGCTTCGGCCTGGACGAGGAAGACTTGCCGACCCTGGGGCAATGGATCGAAGGTGCCGGAATACGCTGGGGGCTCGATGCCGGCCACCGCGCCGGCCTGGGCCTGGCGCCGGCCGGCGAACAGAATGCCTGGATGTTCGGCGTGCGCCGCATGCTGCTCGGCTACGCGGCCGGCAATGGCGCCGCCTTCTCCGGCATCGAACCGTATGCCGAAGTGGGCGGCCTGGACGCGGCGCTGGCCGGCTCGCTGGCGCAATTGATCGAAGCCTTGCTGGCCTGGCGCGAGACGCTGGGCGGGGCGCGCCGCCCGGCCGAATGGGCGGAACAGGCGCGGCTGCTGCTGGCGGGCTTTTTCAGCGACCGCGACGAAGCCGACCGCCTGACGCTGGCGCGCCTGGACGACGCGCTGGACAAGTGGCTGGAGACCTGCGAGGACGCCGGCTTCGACGAGGCGGTGCCGCTGGCGACCTTGCGCGAAGCCTGGCTGGGCGGCCTGGACGAAACCTCGCTGGAGCACCAGTTCGTGTCCGGCGGCGTGACCTTCTGCACCCTGATGCCGATGCGCGCGGTACCGTTCCGCGTGGTGTGCCTGCTGGGCATGAACGACGGCGACTTCCCGCGCCGCGCCAGCCGCGCCGACTTCGACCTGCTGGCGCTGCCGGGCATGGCGCGTCCGGGCGACCGCTCGCGCCGCGACGATGACCGCTACCTGATGCTGGAAGCGCTGCTGGCGGCGCGCGACAAGCTGTACATCAGCTGGGTCGGCCGCAATGTGCGCGACAACAGCGAGCAGCCGCCATCGGTGCTGGTGGCGCAGTTGCGCGACTACCTGCAGGCCGGCTGGGGACTGGATCTGGACGCCCGCACCACCAGCCATGCGTTGCAGCCGTTCAGCCGCGCCTATTTCGAACGCGGCGGCCTGCTGACCTTTGCCGGCGAATGGCGCGCCGCCCACGATGCGGGCGGGGCCGACGGCGCCGGCGCCGCTCCCGTTGCGGTGGACGACTTGCCGCCGTATGAAGTGGAGCAAGGCTTCCGCCTGCGGCTGTCCATGCTGGCCGCCTTCCTGCGCCAGCCAGTACGGCATTTCTTCCGGCAGCGGCTGGGCGTGTATTTCGGGGAATCGGCCCTGCTGGGCGAAGACGAAGAGCCGTTCCAGCTCGATGGCTTAGAGCGCTACGACCTGGAGGACGCCATGCTGGCCGACAGCGGCGAAACCGAAGCGCTGGACCAGGTGCGCGACAGCCTGATGCAGCGCGGCCAGCGCTTGCGGCGCCAGGGCTTGCTGCCGATCGGCCTGATCGGCGAGCGCGTGCTCGATGAACTGGTGGAGGAGCTGGTGCCGGTGCGTACCGCCTGGCTGGCCTTGTGCGGCACTTATTGGGAAGCGGCGCCCAAGCTGGCGCTGCACCTGGAGCTGGCCGGCCTGGTGCTGGAAGACTGGATCGACCAGTTGCGCAGCGCCGGCGATGCGACCGCCTGGCTGATGCAGATGTCGTCGCGCGTGTGCGACAAAGCGGGCGCGCTGCGCGGCGAGAAGCTGATCCCGATGTGGCTGCGCCAGCTGGCGGCGGCGGCCCAGGGCCATCCGGTGACGGGCTTCCTGGTGGCGCGCGATGCGATCGTAATCATGGAGCCGCTCGAAGCGCAGGCTGCGCGCGCAACGCTGGAGCGCATCGTGGAACTGTGGCGCGCCGGCATGGACCGGCCGCTGCCGGCCGCCTGCAAGACCGGCCTGGCGCTGGTGATGGGAGGGGACCCGCGCAGTGTCTACGACGGCGGCTTCGAGCTGTCCGGCGAAGTCGAAGACCCCTGCCTGGCACGCCTGTGGCCCGAGTTCGCGGCGCTGTCGGCCGAAGCCGGCTTCAATGACGCTTGCCGCGCCCTGTACCAGCCGCTGGCGGACTGGCTGGTGCAATCGGTGACGGTGCAGCCGATCGCCGGCGAAGGGGAGGGCGAGGCATGAGCATCGCCCTGAACCCACTCGATTTCCCGCTGCATGGTTCGCGCCTGATCGAGGCCAGCGCCGGCACCGGCAAGACCTGGACCATCGCCGCCCTGTACGTGCGCCTGGTGCTGGGCCACGGCGGCGCGAATGCCTATGCGCGGCCGCTGATGCCGGCGGAAATCCTGGTGATGACCTTCACCCGCGCCGCCACGCGCGAATTGTCCAACCGCGTGCGCGAACGGCTGGTCGAGGCGGCCGCCTACTTCCGCGCCGAGACGCATGCCAAACCCGACGCTTACCTCGATGCGTTGCTGGAGGAGCTGCCCGACCAGGCAGCGCGCCAGCAGGCCGCCTACCGCCTGCAGCTGGCGGCCGAGACGATGGACGAGGCGGCGATTTTCACCATCGATGCCTGGTGCCAGCGCATGCTGCGCGAGCATGCCTTCGACAGCGGCAACCTGTTCGACGAAGAGTTGCTGAGCGACGAAGCGGCGCTGTACGAGGATGCGGTGCACGATTACTGGCGCCAGCAAGTGTATCCGCTGGGAGAGCAAGCCTTGCGCGTGCTGCTGTCGGCTTGCCGCGACGTGGCGGCGCTGGGGCGCAGCGTGCGCGAACTGGCGCGCCGGCCAGGCGCCGCCGATGCCCTCGATGCCGTTGCTGCCGGCCGCCGCGAAACGCTGGGCGCCATGATCGGCCGCGTGCAGGACGGCCAGCAAGCTGCGCTGGCGGCGCTCAAGCAAGGCTGGGCCGGGCGCGCCGAGCGCATGGAAGCCTGGATCGCCGCCCAGCGCGAAGCCAATCCCAAGTGCTTCAACGGCACCAAGCTGCGTGCCGATTCCGTCGCAAAATGGTTCGCGGCACTGCGCGAGTGGGCTAACGATCCGGCACTGGCCGAGCCGGACATGAATGCCACGCCCTGGTTCCGCCTGACGCCGGCCGGCATGATCGATGCCTGCGCCAAGGGTTTCGCGCCCGACATACCGGCCGACTTCGAAGAAATCGCGCCGCTGCGCCGCGCGCTCGATGCGATCGAACCGCTGCGCCACCACGTGTTGCGCCACGCCGCCGCCACGGTGGCCGCGCGCATGGAGGAGCTGAAACGCCAGCAGCGCCTGTTCGGCTTTGCCGACATGCTGGAGCGCCTGCGCAGCGCACTGGAAGGGGCCAATGGCGCCGCCCTGCGTCAGCGCATCGTCGGCCAGTTCCCGGTGGCGATGGTGGACGAATTCCAGGATACGGCGCCCAGCCAGTACCGCATCTTCAACCTGCTGTATCGCGTGGCCGACAACGACCCGGCGCTGGGGCTGTTCCTGATCGGCGACCCGAAGCAGTCGATCTATGGTTTCCGCGGCGCCGACATCCACAGCTACCTGGATGCGCGCCGCGCCACCGAGGGCCGGCACTACCAGCTCGGTACCAATTTCCGTTCGACGGCGCAGGTCGTGGCGGCCGTCAACCAGGTCTTCCTGCATGCGGAAGGCGTGGCGGGGCAGGGCGGTTTTGCGCGCGGCGCGTTCCGCTTCCGCAGCGAGCAAGGCAATCCGCTGCCGTTCGACGCGGTCGGCGCGCGCGGCCGGGATGAGCGCCTGGTCGGGCCGCAGGGCGATATCCAGGCGCTGACGGCCGGCTGCACGCTGGAACAGCTGGGCGCCGACGCCTACCGCGAGTACTTTGCCGAGCAATGCGCCGAACATATCGCCTGCCTGCTGAACGACCCGCCCTGCGGCTTCCAGGGGCCGCAAGGGTTCCGCCGCCTGCAGCCGGCCGACGTGGCGATCCTGGTGCGCGACCGGCGCGAGGCGGCCGCCGTGCGCAAGTCGCTGCAGCGACGGCTGGTGCCCAGCGTCTACCTGTCCGACAAGGATTCCGTGCTGGCCAGCGAGGAGGCGGCCGACGTGCTGCGCTGGCTGTCGGCGGTGGCCAACCCGCTGGACGGCCAACTGGCGCGCACTGCCTTCGCCACCCGCACCGCTAACCTGCCGCTGGCCGAGCTGGCCCGCTTCTCCGCCGACGAACTGGCCTGGGAGCGGCGCGTCGAACAATTGAAGGAGCTGCACCTGGTCTGGCAACGCCAGGGGGTGCTGGCCATGCTGCGCCGTTTCATCCACGACCTGGGCTTGCCGGCGCAACTGCTGGCGCGCCCGGGCGGCGAGCGCAGCCTGACCAACCTGCTGCACCTGGCCGAATTGCTGCAGCAAGCCAGCCGCCAGCTGGAAGGCGAGCAAGCCCTGATCCGCTGGCTGGCGGAACAGATCGACGATGAAACCGACAGCGGCGACGAGCGCGTGCTGCGCCTGGAATCGGATGCGGAACTGGTCAAGGTGGTCACGGTGCACAAGTCCAAGGGCCTGGAGTACCCGCTGGTCTACCTGCCGTTCGCCATCAGCGTGCGCAAGGTGGACAAGCGCAACCGCATCTATTTCGAATACACCGATGCCGATGGCGAGCGCCGGCTCGACATGCGTCTCAGCGACGAAGGCCAGGAAGCGGCCGAAGCGGCCCGCATCGGGGAAGACTTGCGCCTGCTGTACGTAGCACTGACGCGGGCCCGCCATTTCCTGTGGCTGGGCGTGGCCGCGCTGCCGGCGCGCAAGAAGGACGAGAATACGCTGCACGAATCGGCGCTGGGCTACCTCTTGACCGGCGGCGATCCGCTGTCGGCCGGCCAGTTGCTGGAAAGCTGGCAGCGCCTGCGCGGCGACTGCGCAGCGATCGCCGTCACGCAGCTGGAACCGAAGGTGCCGGTGACGCGCCTGGCGCGCGCGGTGGAACGGCCGCCGCTGGAAGCGCCGCTGGCGTACCACGGCGATTTCGAACGCGACTGGTCGGTCGGCAGCTTCAGTTCGCTGGCGCGCCGCAGCGGCAGCGAACCCTTGCCGGCGCCGGCGCACGCCGGCCAGGAAACCCTGCTCGAAGGCGCGGACGAGGCCAGCGTGCTGCGCATCGAAGACACGCCTTGGCACCGCTTCCCGCGCGGTTCGGTACCGGGCAACTTCCTGCACGAGCAGCTGGAAGCGCTGGCGCGCGAAGGCTTTGCCGCCATCCACCAGGACCATTACGCGGAGCGCGCCGCGCGCCAGATCAGGCGCGCCGGCTGGGGGCACCGTGAAGCCGATACGCTGGAATGGCTGCGCGCCATCGCCGCCACGCCGCTGCCGCCGCTGGGCAGCGCGCTGGACGCCGTCGGCCAGGCGCTGCCGGAGATGGAATTCTGGTTCCCCAGCGAACGGCTGGACACGGCGCAGCTGGACCGGCTGTGCCGCGAACGCCTGCTGGACGGCATCGCGCGCCCCGCGCTGCCGCAGCGGGAATTGCACGGCATGCTGAAAGGCTTCTGCGACCTGGTGTTCGAGCATGCGGGCCGCTACTGGGTGCTGGACTACAAATCGAACGCGCTGGGCGGCGGCGATGCGGCTTACCACAAAGCTGCGCTGGCGCATGGCATGGCGGCCCACCGCTACGATGTGCAGGGGGCCATCTACATGCTGGCCCTGCACCGCCTGCTGCGCACGCGGCTGGGCGATGCCTACGACCCGGCGCGCCAGCTGGGCGGCGCCATCTTCTACTTCCTGCGCGGCGTCGGCAACGGGCAGACGCGCGGCTGCTACCTGCTGCCGCCCGACGCGGCCCTGCTGGACGGACTGGACGAGCTTTGCCAATGAGTTTCTACCAACATATCGATATGCTGGCCGAAGGCGGCATGCTGCGCCGCCTGGGACCGGTGTTCGCGCGCTTCGTCACCTCGCTGGCACCGGCCGCGTCCGGCGCCGCGCCGGCAGCCGGCCTGCCGCTCGCGCTGGCCTGCCTGCTGCTGTCCGAGCTGGAAGGCCGCGGCCACAGCTGCCTGCAGCTGTCGGCCCTGGCCGGCGACCCATCGGCGATGCTGGGCTGGGGCGAGGACGACTGGCGCAGCCTGTGCGCGGAAGCGGGCGAGCTGCCACAAGACGCGGCAGCGTGGCAAGCCTGCCTGCAAGCCTGCCCGCAAGTGCTGGCCTGGCCAGGCGGCGCCGACAACGGCCAGCCGCTGGTCCTGGCCGGCGGCCGGCTATACCTGCGCCGCTACTGGTCCGACGAGAACACCGTGGCCGACGCCGTGCGCGCCCGCACCGCCGGCGGCGCGGCGCCGCCCGGCCGGCCCGAACCGCCGCCTGCGCTGGTGCGCCATTGGCTGGACCAGCTGTTCACCCACGCCACGCGCGAGGGCGGCGCCGACTGGCAGAAGGTCGCCTGCGCCATTGCCGCGCGCGGCGGCCTGGCCGTCATCACCGGCGGTCCCGGCACCGGCAAGACTTATACCGTGGCCCGCCTGCTGGCATTGCTGTTCGCGGTGGAAGGCGAGCATGCCGGGCAATTGCGGGTGGCGCTGGCCGCGCCCACCGGCAAGGCGGCCGCGCGCCTGAAGCAGGCCATCGACGACGCGCTGGAAAAGCTGGAATCGAGCCTGCAGGGCGCCTTGCCGCTGCGCAAACTGGCCGAGCGCATGGGGGGCGCGCGCACCCTGCATTCCCTGCTCGGCGCGCGGCCCGACACCCGCGCCTTCCGCCACAATGCCGGCAACCCGCTCGACGTGGACGTGCTGATCGTGGACGAAGCCTCGATGGTGCACCTGGAAATGATGGCGGCGCTGCTGGACGCCCTGCCAGGCGGCGCGCGCCTGATCCTGCTGGGCGACAAGGACCAGCTGGCGTCGGTGGAAGCGGGTTCGGTGCTGGGCGACCTGTGCCACGATGCCCAGGCCGGCGGCTACAGCGCCGCCACCGCGGCCTACGTGGCAGCCGCTTCAGGCCAGGCCATCCCGCCGGAATTCCTGGGCCAGGCCGGCGCGCTGGCGCAGCAGACCGTGATGCTGCGCCAGAGCCGCCGCTTCGGTGGCCCGATCGGCCAGCTGGCGCTGGCCGTCAACCAGGGCGATGCCGAAGCGGCGCGCGCCGTGCTGCGTGCCGACAGCCAGGGACAGTTGCACTGGAACGAGGCGGCGCAGCAGGAAGACATGCTGCGCCTGGCGCTGGAAGGTTACCGGCCCTACCTGGAACTGCTGCGGCAAGGGGCGGGCGGCGGCGACCACGATGCGTGGGCCGCCGGCGTACTGCACGCCTTCGAGCAATTCCGGCTGCTGTGCGCCGTGCGCGAAGGGGAGTGGGGCGTGTCGGGCCTGAACGAGAGCATCGCCCAGCGCCTGGAAGCCCAGGGCTTGCTCAAGCGGCGCGGCGACTGGTACGTCGGCCGGCCCGTGATGGTGACGCGCAACGATTACGCCACCGGGGTCTACAACGGCGACATCGGCCTGGTGCTGCCCGACCCGGAGCGCAGCGCCTCGCTGCGCGTATATTTCTCCGACGGCGGCCAGGTGCGCAGCGTGCTGGCGACCCGCCTGCGCAATGTGGAAACGGCGTTCGCCATGACGGTGCACAAATCGCAGGGTTCGGAATTCAGCCACACCGCGCTGGTGTTGCCGCGCGAAGCGTCGAGCGTGCTGGCGCGCGAACTGGTGTACACGGGGATCACCCGCGCCCGCCAGCGCTTTAGTTTGCTGACGCCCAACCCGGGCGTGCTGCCCGATGCGATCCGGCGCCGCACCGAAAGGACCAGCGGCTTGCGCAGCCTGCTGGCCTGAACCGGCGCCGCTTACATGCGGCGGCGGCGGCGTTCGGAGCGGGCGGCTTTCTTGCGGGTGCTGGACGCCTTCAAGACCTTGGGCTGGTCGCCGCCGGCCAGCAGGCGGCGGATATTCAAGGCATCCATGATGCGCGCCGAGCTGCCGGCGGCATTCAGCAGGACCAGGGTGGCGTTGCGGCCGGCTTCGCTGATGCGCATGATCAGGCAGCGGCCCGCTTCTTCCGTGTAGCCGGTCTTGGACAGGCCGATATCCCAACCCTTGGCACCGACCAGGCGGTTGGTGTTGTGGTAGGCGACCTTGCGGCCCTTCATCGAGATCACTTCCTCGGTATCGGTCGTCATGCGGCGGATCTCGGGGTAGTGCGCGGCGGCGGCGGCCATCTTCACCAGGTCGGCCGCGTTCGAGGTATTGTTCGGCGACAGGCCGGTCGGCTCGTCGATGCGGGTGCTGGTCATGCCGAGCTGCTTGATCTTGGCGTTGACGGCGGCCTTGAAGGCGGTCGGGCCGCCCGGGAAGGTGCGGGCCAGCGAGGCGGCGGCGCGGTTGTCGGACGACATCAGCGCCAGTTGCAGCACGTCGCCGCGCGCAATGGTGGCGCCGACCGGCACGCGCGAAGTGCTGTGCTTGAGGGTGTCGACATCTTCGCGGTCGATGCTGATCTGCTCTTCCAGGTCGAGTTTGGAGTCGAGCACGACCATCGCGGTCATCAATTTGGTCAGGGAGGCGATCGGAACAACGGCGGTGGCGTTCTTCTCGACCAGCACTTTGCCGGTCTCATCCTCGACGACCAGCACGGATTGCGAGCTCAAAGGAGCGGCAAACACGGCTGCGGAGATCGACATCAGCAAGGCTGCGGTGATTTTCTTAAGCATGATTCGGTGGACAAGATTATTCCAACGTGGACGATATCATTATCGGGTTAACTCGTCCAGCCGCCGTCAATCATGCGCTACTCAACAATGGCGGCTGGCCCGTCGGGCCACACCCCGCCTTGCCGGTTTACTTGGAAGCGTAGATCTTGTCGAACTCGCCACCATCGTCGAAGTGCTTCTTCTGCGCCGCGCGCCAGCCGCCGAACACTTCATCCACGGTGAACAGGCTGATCGGCTTGAAGCTGGCCGCATATTTCTTGAACACGGCATCCGAGCGCGGACGCAGGTAGTGCTTGGCAATGATTTCCTGGCCCGCATCGGAGTAGAGGAAATTCAGGTAAGCGGTGGCTTCCTTGCGGATGCCTTTCTTGTCCACCACCTTGTCCACCACCGCCACCGGCGATTCCGCCAGGATCGAGGAAGACGGATACACCACCTCGAAGTTGTCGCCGAATTCGGCGCGCACCATATTGACCTCGTTCTCGAAGGTCACCAGCACGTCGCCGATCTGGCGCTGGGTGAAGGTGGTGGTGGCGGCACGGCCGCCGGCGTCGAGGATGGGCACGTTCTTGAAGATCTTGCCCACCAGTTCGCGCGCCTGGGCTTCGTTGCCGCCTTTTTTCAGGACCGAGCCCCAGGCGGCCAGATAGGTGTAGCGTCCATTGCCGGCCGTTTTCGGGTTGGGGATGATCACCGCCACGCCCGGCTTGGCCAGGTCGCCCCAATCCTTGATGCCCTTCGGGTTGCCCTTGCGCACCAGGTACACCATGGTCGAATAGGCCGGCGCCGCATTGTGCGGGAATTTCCTGGCCCAGTCCTGCACCACCAGGCCGCGGTCGGCCAGCATGTCGATGTCGTTGGCCTGGTTCATGGTCACCACCGACGCTTCCAGGCCGTCGGCCACGGCGCGCGCCTGCTTGGACGAACCGCCGTGCGACTGCTTGATGGTGACATCGGTGCCGGTGCTCTTCTTGTAGGCCGCGGCGAAGGCCGGGTTGATATCCTTGTACAGCTCACGCGCCACGTCATAGGACACGTTCAGCAAGGTCACTTCCGCCGCGGACGCGGCCGGGGCCAGGGCGAAGGACGCCGCCGCCAGGGCGGTGCCGAGTGCAAATGCGAATTTGTTATAAGTCATGGCAATCTCTATTGTGAAAACAGATAAGCATGGTCTAGAATCTCGCGCCGAAAAGAAACTACTTATTCGTTATAAGCTTAGAGGCGCCGCCGCGCGGCCTCATACGGGGTTTTTGCCGCTGGTGTATATTCCGCCTGTGAACCGGTTAATAGTGAGCACGCATGAGTTTTGAAATTCGCCGCGCGGAAGCGAAAGACGCCACGGCTGCCTGTGAGGTACTGCGACGCTCGATCGCCGAATGTTGTGTGCTTGACCATAAAAATGATCCCGCCATCCTGGGTGCCTGGCTGGGCAACAAGACGCCGGAAACCGTCGCGTCCTGGTTTGCCTCGCCCACCAATTACTCGCTGGTCGCGGTCGAGGATGGTGCGGTGGTCGGTGTCGCCTTGCTGACGGCGGCCGGCAAGCTGGCCCTGTGCTACCTGCTGCCGGAAGTGCGCCAGCGCGGCGCCGGCAAGGCGCTGCTGGCCTGCGTCGAGCAGCAAGCCTGCAGCTGGGGCGTCAAAGCGTTGCAATTGCATAGCACTGCCACGGGCGAGGAATTCTTTGCGCGCCAGGGTTATCTGCGCGCCGGCAATGTGCGCTCGCCCTACGGCGTCGACACCGTCTTTTTCTGGAAGCAGCTGGACGGCACCGTGTGCGACGCCAGCAAGCGCAAGCGCTTTTGCGGCTGCACTTAGCCCTGCTTGAATCGAACCGGGCGTTGCGCCCACAACTGCTATAGTGTCATATCGACAATTTCGTTGCGGGGACTTGCCATGCGCCAGCCGCAAAACCAGCAGACCACCGATTTCATTTCCACCGGCATTGCCGGACTGGACGCCATCCTGGGCGGCGGCCTGACCCGCGACCGGCTCTATTTGCTGGAAGGGGACCCGGGCACAGGCAAGACCACCATGGCCTTGCAATTTCTGATCGAGGGCGCCAGGCGGGGCGAGCCGGTGCTGTATATCACCCTGGCGGAAAATGAAGTGGAGCTGCGCGCGGTGGCGCAATCGCATGGCTTTTCCCTGGAAGGCGTCACCGTGTACGAAATCATCCCGGCCGAGAGCGTGCTCGACCCCGACGAGCAGTACACGGTACTGCATCCGTCCGAGGTGGAGCTGGGCGAAACGAGCGAGCGCATCCTTTCGACCATCGAGCAGCTCAACCCGACCCGGGTCGTGCTCGATTCATTGTCGG
Source organism: uncultured Duganella sp. (assembly GCA_946482335.1). The sequence continues at coordinate 20,943 of CAMLRG010000080.1, forward strand.
AACTGCAATTGCTGGCCGCCACGGCATTACGCTACCGGCGCCACGTGCTGGCCTTGAAGCAGTATTTCGCCAAGCGCGCGTGCACCGCGCTATTCCTCGATGACAAGACCGCGGTCAGCGGCGACCAGCAGGTGCGCAGCATCGCGCATGGCGTCATTTCACTGCAACAGCAGGAGTCCGCATACGGCCCCGAACGCCGCATCCTGCGCGTGCTGAAATACCGCGGCATCGACTATCGGCGCGGACCGCATGACTATGCGATCGTCAGCGGCGGCATCATTGCCTATCCGCGCCTGGTGGCCGCCGAATCGCGCGAACTGGTGAAGCGCGGGCAAGTGACAAGCGGCTTGCCGGAGCTCGACGCCTTGCTGGGCGGCGGCATCGAGGAGGGCTCCAGTACCCTGATCGCCGGCCCGACCGGGACCGGCAAGTCCAGCCTGGCGGCGCAGTTCGTCAAGGCGGCGACCGAACGCGGCCGCAAGGCCGCCATGTTCGTCTTCGAGGAATCGCAGAATACCTTGCTGAACCGTGTGGACGGGCTCGGCATGGACTTGCGTGCGCCCCTGGCGGCGGGCCGGTTGACGATCAACCAGATCGATCCGGCCGAATTGTCGCCGGGCCAGTTCGCGCACAAGGTATGCAAGGCGGCCGATGAGGGTGCCGCGGTGATCGTGATCGACAGCCTCAACGGCTATTTGAACGCGATGCCGGAAGGGCGCTTCCTCACCACCCGTTTGCGTGAAGTGCTGACCTACCTGGGGCAGCGTGGCGTGGTGACGTTCCTGATCGGGGTGCAGCAAGGGGTGGTGGGCGCGATGGAAAACGGCGTCGAGGTCAGCTATCTGGCCGACAATGTGCTGCTGCTGCGCTATTTCGAGGCGGACGGCGAGGTGCACAAGGCGCTGTCGGTGTTCAAGAAGCGCGGCAGCAGGCACGAGACGACCCTGCGAGCGTTCGACATCACGGCGCAAGGGGTGCGGGTCGGGGCAGTACTCAAGGAATTCCGCGGCATCCTGACGGGGGCCGCGCAGTATGTGGGGCTTGGCAAGGATGGGGCAAGGAATGGATGACCGGGAACAGCGGATCGTCATCTTCGCGCCGGTGGGCAAGGATGCCCGCCTGATCCGGCAAGTGCTGGCCCAGGCCGGCCTGGCTTGCCATGTTTGCCCCGAGCTGAGCCAGGTGGTGCCGGCATTGGAGGAGGGCGTCGCCGCCTTGTTCATCGTCGAGGAAGCCTTCAGCAGCGACTTCCTGCGCGAGTTGAGCGGATTTCTGGCCGGCCAGCCCACCTGGTCCGACTTGCCGGTGGTGGTATTGAGCAAGCAAGGGCTGGATTCGCACGGCGTGCGCGAAGTCTTTGAGCGGCTGGGCAATGTGACGCTGCTTGAAAGGCCCGTGCGCAGCGCCACCCTGGCCAGCGCCGCCCTGTCGGCGCTGCGGGCACGCCGGCGCCAATACCAGATGCGCGAAATCGACCGACGCAAGGACGCCTTCCTGGCAGTGCTGGGCCATGAGTTGCGCAATCCCCTGGCGCCGATCCGCACCGCCATGGATGTGCTCAACAGGATTCCCGGCAGCAGCGACCAGGTGCGCAACATCACCGTGATCGTCGAGCGCCAGGTGCGGCATTTGACGCGCCTGGTGGATGATCTGCTGGACGTGGCACGCATTTCCAACGACAAGGTGGCGCTGAAATACGAACGGATCAGCGCCGGCGCGGTGCTCGAACATGCGGTGGAAATCTGCCGGCCGCAGCTTGAAGCTGGCCGCCACCCGCTCGAATTGCGCCAGCCTGCCGCCCCGGTGCTGCTGGCGGGCGACCGCGCACGCCTGGTGCAGAGCCTGGCCAATGTGCTGGGCAACGCGGCCAAGTTTTCGCCGCCGGGCTCGGGCATCGAACTGCGCGCCGAAGCGGAAGGAAACGATATCGTGTTTGCCGTGCGCGACCACGGACCGGGGCTCGAACCGGAAGCGCAGGCCCACATTTTCGAGCTGTTCGCACAAGGCCCGGCGGGGCGGGCCCACGCCCAGGGCGGGCTGGGCATCGGCCTCAGCCTGACCGAGCGCTTCACGCGCATGCATGGCGGTTCCGTGCAAGTGTCCAGCGAAGGCAGCGGCAAGGGCTGCGAATTCACCCTGCGCATGCCGATCGTGGCGCCGGAGCGGCGCCGACATGCGCGCGGTGCACAGCAGGCGGCAGCGCAACAGGCCCAGGAGGCGGTGCGCGTCATGGTGGTGGACGACAATGAAGATGGCGCCGACATGCTGCAGGCGATGCTGGAAATGGATGGCTACACCGTCGGCAAGGCCGGCGACGGCCAATCGGCCATCGCACTGGCGCAGCACATGCGCCCCCATGCC
>CAMLRG010000081.1 GCA_946482335.1 uncultured Duganella sp.
ATGGAAGCGCGGTAGGACGCCACCGCGAACGATGCCGGCAGCAGCGCTTCGTGGGCATGGACTTCGCGCGGCGACTCTTCGGCCACCGAGGGGAAGTTGTTCAACTGGGCGAAGTCCGACAGGCGGGCCAGCCAGTCGTCCAGCTCCCTCTGCATGGCGGGGCTGTCGTTGATCGTGGTCGGCGCATCCTGGCCGGCCGGCAGGCCATTCAGCCCATGGTTATTGGCACGTTCGGTCATCAATTCTGTTTCGGCGACGTCGATCATCTCGGCAGGCGTGATGAACAGCGGCTTCACCGGTTGGTCGATCGCATCTTCCGCCAGCGACGACAGGTCCTCGTGGGCCAGCAGCCAGCGTTTGATATCGGTGGTGGAAAGGCCGGACTGGCCCAGGTGCACGCGCTGGCGCTCGATCTGGTTCAGCGCGCGCGAGAACATGCCCTGCATGTTCAACAACTGCGACTGGGCGCGGCCGATCGCTTGCGCCGCGCGGTGGGTGGCGCTGTCCGCGTTTTCGTCGGAGGTGATGGCGCGCAGGATTTCGGAGCCCTTCTCGACCCAGTCGCAAGCCTGGTGCCACTTGGCCTGCGATTCGCGCAGGCGGAATTCGGAACCGGAAGCGATGGCATCGCGGAATTCCTCGGTCAGGTCGACCAGGCGGCCCAGCAAGTGCTGCAGCTGCTCGGTAGTGATGCCGCCCACCGCTTGCGCCCCGGCCACCTGGGACAGCAGGAAGCCCATTTCGGCATCGTCATCCTCGGGGGCGGTCAGGGCCAGCAAGCCATCGATGGCCGACAGCACGTTGCGCGCCATGGGCGTGACGCGGTAGACCGCCTGCTGCGCATCCCAGGCCAGCAAGCCGTTGCTGCGCAGGCGGTTCAAGACGGTTTCCAGGCTTTCCGGCAGCAGGTAAGCCAGGCGCGTGTTGATGTCGGCGCGCGAGAAGGCCGACACCGTTGTGTCATTGGCAAGCTCGCGCAAGACGAGCAGGCGCACCAGCACCCCCTCGAAGCCGCCGTGGAACAGGGCGGTAAACACCTGCAGCAGCGGCTGGGCGCGCTTCAGGTGATAGACCTGCTCGATCTCGTCGGCGGAAATATGGGGCTGGAAGTGGGCCTGCAGGGCATCCTGCTGCTCTTGCTCAGTCGGATTGGTGTCGGCGCTAAAGGCCGCACTTGCCATCAAGTCAATCATTACACTCCATCAACGTGCCAATGGGCAAAAATGTCCACTCTGGGGTCAGGAACGGAGGTGGACATTCCTGACAGAATGTCCACCTCCGTTCCTGACCCCGGGGGGGACAAAATTTGCCGGGGCGCCAGTATAACAGGCCGGGTGTGGCTATTTTCGGTTGACTTTTTCCAGGACTTGCTCGAAGGAATCACCGTTGTCTTCCTTGAACAGGATGCGGGCGGGGTACCAGCCGAGGCCGGGGGCCAGCCAGACGTCGACTTGCTGGTCGTGGCCGGCCAGGGGCTGGCGGCGGAAATGCAGCACTTTCAGCTCGCCGAGGGCGGCGCTGTCCAGGGTTTCGCTGCCGACCACGCGGAAGGTCCAGACGTCGGCATCGCGGCGGCCGGCGACAAAGAAGCGCCATTCGCTGCCGGCGGTGAATTGGTCCGGGGCGGCGCGCGCCAGGGCGGCCAACTGCCAGGTCACGCTGCTGCGGTCTTGTTCGCCGCCGCGGATGGCGTAACTCACCTTGCCGTCCTCGAACTGGATGCGGCGTGCATTGCGGTCGAAGCGGGTGGTGGTGGGATCCTTGCGGATGCGTTTTTCATAATACGTGGCGGGCGCCAGGCCGTAGTCGTCCAGCGCGCCTTCGCTGCGGTGCTCGAGCACTTTGCCAAACAGGCCGGCGCGCGCTTCGGTCAGCAGCGAGTACTTGCCGTCGCCGTGGCGCCAGCTGATGGTGCCGGTACCCATCAAGGGCAGGCCGTGGTTGCTGCCCCTGACCGAATAGGACAGCTCGGCCGGCGGCGGCAGGCTGGTGGCGCGCTTGGCGACCGGATATGCGGCCGGTGCGGCGGCGGCCGGGGCGGCGGCCAGGGCGAACGCAATAGTCATCAGGGTGCTGCGCATGGTTGCTTCCTTACTTGGTGATGCGGGTGACGGTCTGGGTCGTGATCGCGCCGCTGGCTTCCGTGTTTCGGATCTGCACCGGATACCAGTCGAGGCTGGGCGCCAGCCAAATGTCCAGCCGTGCGTTGTAGCTGCCGGGCCGCGGCGGGCGCACCAGGTGCCAGGTGAGCAGCCTGCCCATCCGGGTATCCAGTTCTTCTTCGCCGACCAGTTGGAAGCGGTAGACCTGCGCCTTGCGGTCTTCGCCGACCAGGATGTCGATGTCCCGTCCCAGCTGGTTGACGTCGGCGCGGCCGATGCCTGCCAGCTGGAACAGCACCGACACCCGGTCCTGGGCGCCCGGCTGCAGCGGCACCACCTGGTCGGTGGCGGAAAAGGTGATCTTCTGCTCCTGCTGGTTGAAATGGGTGGCGGTGGCAGACCGGCTGCGCAGCTTTTGCGTGAACGTGGCGGGCGCAATGCCGGCCGCGTCGACCGTGCCTTCGCTGCCGACTTCCATCAGGTTGATACGTGCAATCAGCAGGCTGATGCCCACTTCCTGCGTGGCCTTGTAGCGGACGCCGTCCTGTTGCCAGGCGATGCTGGCCGAGCCGCTCCAGTTGGTGCCGTCGGCATCCTTGCGCGCCACATCCAGTTCAAACCTGGCCGATGGCGGCAAGTCAACCTTCCAGCGCGCGCTCTCCTCCTGCGCTGGCGGCGCCGGCTGCGCGGATTCTACGTCGGCTGCCGCCGGCGCAGCGCCCGATTGGCCGTCCGTTGCGGCGGCGGCTTGGCCTGGCTCCGGTGACACGTGCGTTTCAGCGGTGGCCGGCGGTACGGGCGCCTCGGCCGCGGCCGCGCCGGCGGCAGCCGCCGGTAACGCCTCCGCAACCGGCGGCGCCGGTGTGCGCTTGCGTGGCCGCGGCCTGGGCTGGGGCGGCGGCGGCTCCGGCGGGCCGGCTTCCTGGGCCGGGGCTGGCGGCGGTGGCGCCGGCCGCAAGGCCACGCTGATGACGTCGGGTTCCCGCGCGCGCCGGCTGTCGGCGCCGCCGAGGCGGCCGCTGACCCAGTTGATCGATACCACATGCAGCGCCACGGTGGCGGCGCAAACTGCCAAGATGCGGCGGGGGTGGCGGAGAGGGGTAACGATCGTCATGGCCGCTAGTGTAACGTGCGTGCCCGCCATTCCGCTGACAGCGGGCGCAGTGGCATAATCTGCTGGAAATTTTGACAAGGAGTCCCGATGTCCCTTTTGCGCCAGCGCGGCCTGGCCGATTCCGGCAAGGTCGGCATGGTCGAACTGTTCTTCGACCTCGTGTTCGTTTTTGCCGTGACCCAGTTGTCGCACACGCTGCTGAAGAAGCTCGATGCGCAAGGCGCACTGCAGGTCGGCCTGCTGTTCCTGGCCACGTGGTGGGTGTGGATCTATACCGTGTGGGCGACCAACTGGTTCGATCCGGAGAAGAAGGCGGTGCGCGCCGCGCTGTTCGCCCTGCTGGTGGCCGGCTTGCTGATGTCGGTCTCGATCCCGCGCGCGTTCGCGGACCTGGGCTGGCTGTTCGGCGCTTCCATCCTGTTGCAGCAGGCGGGGCGCACACTGGCCATGCTGGCCGCCAGCCGTGGCGACGATGCGGCGCTGCACCGCAATTTCCTGCGCATCGCGCTCTGGCTCACGGCAAGCGGCGCACTGTGGGTGGCGGGCGGCCTGGCGGCACCGGAATCGCGCGTGGTCTGGTGGCTGGCCGCACTGGCCGTGGACCTGGCCGCGCCGATGCTGTTCTACCGCGTGCCGGGCCTGGGCCGCTCCACCCTGGCCGACTGGAACGTGGACGGCAGCCATATGGCCGAACGCTGCGCCCTGTTCATCATCATCGCGCTGGGCGAGTCGCTGCTGGTGACTGGCGCCACCTTTGCGGAACTGGACTTCGATGCGGCCACCGTGACCGCCTTCCTGCTGGCCGTGCTGGGCGCCATCCTGATGTGGTGGCTGTACTTCGACCATGGCCTGGAGCAGGGCCACCATCGCATCGTCCACTCGCAGACGCCGGGCCGCCACGCCCGCAACAATTACACGTACCTGCACATCCCGATCGTGGCCGGCATCATCGTCGGCGCGGTGGGCGACGAGCTGGTGCTGAGCCATCCCCACCACGGCAGCGCGGCGGCGATGGCGGCCATCGTCGGCGGTCCGCTGCTGTTCCTGTGCGGCACGGCGCTGTTCAAATGGCTGGCGCAGTCGCGCCCGCTGCCACCGCTGTCGCACCTGCTGGGCATCGCCGCCCTGCTGCTCGTGGGCGCGCTGGCCTTGCCGCTGCACCTGTCGCCGCTGCTGGCAGCCGGCGCCACCGTCGTGGTCCTGCTATGCGTTGCCGTGTGGGAGAGCTGTGTGCTACGCTAAACAACCTACCCTCGGAGACCCGATATGACCAATCCACAAATGCCCCACATCCCCGGCGCTGCAGTGATGACGGATACGCTGGACTTCGTCAAATCCCTGTGGGGAAGCATGGGTGTGCCGGGCATCAGTATTCCCGGCATCGCGGCACCGACCTTGTCGATGGATGACCTGGACAAGAAAATCAGCGAATTGAAGGCCGTCGAATCCTGGCTCAACCTGAACGCCACGATGCTGCGTTCGAGCATCCAGGCGTTGGAAGTGCAGCGCGGCACCATCGCGGCGCTCAAGTCGATGGGCCAATCGCTGGCAGCCGCCGTGCAGCAGCCGCACAGCGATCCGTTCGCCAGGCCGGCCGCGAAGCCGGCGCCGACCCCCGCGCCGGAAGCGGCGAAGCCGGCGGAGAAGCCGGCCGACAAGTCCGATGCCGGCAACGGCAAGCCCGCGCCGGACAGCGCCAGCGCCGCCGCCAACCAGATGGCCAACCCGGCCGCCTGGTGGAACCTGCTGCAGGAACAGTTCGCGCAAGCAGTCAACACGGCAATGGCCACCGAGCCGGTGGCCAAGCCGGCGGCGAAGGATGGCGCGGCGCAGGACGCGGCCACGCCTGCAGGCAAACCCGCAGCACGCAAGCCCGCCGCCAAGCGCGCCCCGAAGGCGCCGCCGAAGCCTTAATTCAGCTTCTGGATCCGGATGGCCTCGATCAGGCCATCCTCCTGGCGCTGCACCTTCACGATATTGATCAAGCCCTCGTCTTCCAGGGCCTTGGCCGCATCGTGCGCGGCCTGGAAGGATTCGATGGTGTCGCCTTTGGCGCTGACCGGCCGAATCCAGGCAGCGGCGCCCACCTTCATCTTGTTGTAGACCTCTTTGGCGATATCGCGCATGGATCACTCCTCGTCGTGGTCGTCTTTCATGGCGGCCGTCAGTTCGGCTTCGATTTGCTCCGCCGTCATCCGGCCGGGTATCAACTTCTGCAACTGCTCGATCAGCTGGGCAAAGCGCTGCTGGCCCGGGGCGATGCGGTCGACATGCATCAGCACGTCGTTCGCTTCCGACATCAAGGCTTCGTCATAGCCCCTGGCCTGCAGGTGGGAGATCAGGATTTGCGCCGAATTGAACAGGATGCGCATATTGTCGGGCAGGCTGCGGCGCGCTTCGCGCATCCATGCCACCGCCTCGTCGAGCTTGTTGGTCTTCCATAGCAGCACGCCTTTGTTCATCATTTCCGACGCTTCCTTGCGCGCCGTGTTGATCAGGGCGGCGCCCTCCTCGCCCATGCGCGCCTTGTCGAAGATGGCTTGCACCTCGTCGTGGATGACGGTGTTGTCGTCATTGTTGCGCACCACATAGCACAGCAGCTCCACCGGCGCCTCCTTGACGCCGACGGCGAACAGCAAGGTCGCCATCTCCAGGCAGGTTGCGGTATCGGGGCGCTCGCTGTCTTCCTTCAGCATGGCTTCCAGCTCGTCGCCGGACTTGCGCGCGCGGCGGTAATCGCCGCTCTCGTGGTACACCAGTCCTTCGGTGATCTTGGCGCGCAGCCCGACCATCTCGCCCGAGAAGTCGCGCTGGGCGGCGGCCAGCAGCTGCAAGGCTTCCTTGGCATCGTTCTTCTGCCCCAGCACGCGCGCCAGGCCGAAGTAGGCGTCGACGGTCTTCATGATCGAATATTCGCCCACCTGCAGGCATTTGCGGAACGCTTTCTCGGCCAGCGCGATATTGCCAAGCTTGAGCGCCGTCACGCCCAGCGCGCGCTGGCGCGGCACCGAATTGGGCGAGAGTTTGGCGGCCCGCTCCAGCACGTCGCAGGATTCCTCGACGCGGCCCATGTTCTGCAGCGACCTGGCCAGCTGGTCGTAGGCATCCAGGTAGAAGCGGTTTTCCGCGATCACGCCCTGGAACATCTGGCGCGCCGCCTCGTTGTCGCCGTTGGCCATGCGGATCTTGCCGACGCCGGTGCGCGCCCAGTTGTAGTCGCGTTCCTGCAGCACCTTCTCGTAGACGAGGCGCGCCTGTTCCGGCTCGCCCGCCTTCAGCAGCAGGCTGGCGCGCATGCGCTGCAGGTCGGTCGCGTGCAGCTTGTTGTGGGCGGCCGCCGCTTCGCACAGCTTGGCGGCGCGCAGGTAGTCCTTTTCCAGGTAGGCCTGGTCGATCGGCTGGAAGATCTGCTTTTTCTGCCAGGCGCGGTTCAGGCGCGTCAGCAGCACGCCTTCGGTGATCGGTTTGATGATGTAGGCGTCGGGCTGGTGCTCGGCGGCGCCCATCACGGCTTCCACGCTTTTTTCCGCCGACACCATCAGCCAGACGCAGCTTGGCATCAGCAAGCCGCGGATGCGGGCTTCCTCCAGCACGTGCTGGCCGCTCTTGCCTTCGCCGAGGTTGAAGTCGCACAGGATCACGTCGTATTGCAGGCGCGCCAGCATGCCGATCGCTTCGCCGCCGCCGGATGCCTGGTCGATGTGGCGGGCGCCCAGGCTGCGCAAGGCTTCGCGCAGCAGCTGGCGCACGCCGACGAAATCGTCCACCACGAGGTAGCGCTTGTCGGCCCAGTTGACGCCAGGCGCCTTCTCAGGCGCGGCGGCGACCGGAGTGGCGATGGCGGGCCCGTTCATGGCAGGCGCAGGATGAAGCAGCCGCCACCCAGCGTGCCGCCGTTTTCCAGCGCGATGCTGCCCTGGCGCTGGCGATGTTTGTGCGACTTGGCCACCTCGCTGGCGAAGTAGAGGCCAAGGCCGCTGCTGTTGGTCAGGAAGTTGATGCCCTGCCCGACCAGTTGGCCCGCCTGCAGCATTGCAGGGGGAAAGCCGACGCCATTGTCTTCCACCCGCACTTCCATATAGCCATCCTGTTCGCGGACGGTGATGGCGATGCGGTCCCGCGTGTAGCGCACGGCGTTGTTGATGGCGTGCGCCAGCAAGCCAAGCACCAGGTCTTCATCGAAGGTCCAGATCAGGTCCGGCGGATATCCGGTGTCGAGGCGGATGCCTTTCGACTGCAGCAGCACGCGCTGCTGGGAGGCCAGCTGGTCCACCAGTTCGCTGACTTGCACCGGGGCCGGATCGAAGGGGTAGGCGGGGCGCCCCACTTCCTTGTAGAGCGCAAGCAGCTGAATCAGGTGGTCGTTCAGGCGCTTGGTCTGGTACAGCATGTGCGCCATCTGCGGATAGGCCGGATTGTCTTGCGCGGAATCCCCTGCCTGCACAAGCAGGTGCTCCAGCGTACCGGTCAGCACGCTGATGGAATTCTTCATGTCGTGCACCGTGGAGGCTAGGAACATGAACAGCTCTGGCGAGCCGGCGCGGTCTTCCATGGATTCTCCAGCTATGGGATAGGAGGCCATTATAGCTTGCGGCGCTGTTTGAGCAGGAAGCGCCCCGGGTCCAGTGCGGCGGCCAGTGTTGCTTCAATGGGAAGCGGTTCGTCTTCCAGTTGACAGGCCAGGATTTCCGCCGCCAGGGGCGCCCAGATCAGGCCCCGGCTGGCGTAGCCGAGCAGGGTGTACAGGCCCGGATGGCGCGCCAGGTCGCGCAGCCGCTCGGTGCGGCCGGTGCTGCCGGCGTCGGGCAGTGCGCCGACCAGGGGCAGGCGGTCGGGTGCCATGGTGCGGAAGCCTACCCGGCCTTGCAGCGGGGCGCCCTCGCCTGCCGGCTGGCCGAGGATCTCGGCGGCACGCTGCAGGTTTTCGTCCTGGCTGGATTGCCACAACTGGCGGTCGCCGGATGGGTCGTAGGTGGCGCCGACGCTGATCACGCCGTCCACCGGCGGCGTCATATAGGCTTCGCGGCACACCACCAGCGGCAGGCTGGGGAAGCTGCCTTGCCGCAGGTGGGTGACCTGGCCGCGCATGGCGTACAGCGGCAGCCCGCGTGCCTGTTCCAGTGCGGTGGCGCCGGCGCCATTGGCGATGATGACGGTCGGGGCGCTGGCGAGCAGGCGGCCGTCGGCGGCCAGCACCCGCCATTCTTCCTGGCCCGCGCCGCCGGCCTGGTGGTCGCGCTCGATGCGCAACGCTTCGGCGTGGAAAACGCGGTGCAAGCGCTCGCCGCAGGCGTCCAGCATGGCGCGGCAGACGCTGGCCGGCGTGGCCCAGCCGCCTTGCGGGAAGTGCCAGGCGCCGTACGGCGTCGGCGTGCCGAGCATCGCGCCGGCCTGCTGCGCGTCGAGCCAGCGCACGTACTGCCCGGGATAGTGCCAGGTGTCGACGACTTCCTTCTGCAGCAAGGCATGGCCGGCATCGCGCGCCAGCTGCAGCACGCCGCAGCGGTCGCCGCGGATCACGCCCGCGCGCGCGCCGGCGGCGGCGGGGCCTGCGCCGCTGGTGGTGCCGCCTGCTTCAGGGCCCGGTGCATGCGGATCCAGCCCGCCGAGCTGCGCCCATGTGCGCTGGGCATACAGGTAAGCTGCACGCGTCAGGCGCGTCGGGATATTGTCGTCCTTCGACAGCAGCGGCATGAAGATGCCGGCCCGGTTGCCGGATGCTTCCTGTGCAGGGCTGTCGTGGCGCTCGACCAGCGTCACTTGCCAGCCGCGCGCCGCGAGCCGCTCGCAGGCGGCGCTGCCCGCCACCCCCGCGCCGATCACGATGGCGCGTCGCTGCGGTGTGGTGGCGCGCGGCGGCTGCGGCTTGCGGCTGGTGTAGTCGGCAAGCTGCCACTCGCCTTCCGTGGCGGTGACGCTGAAGCCGGCGGCACGGAGCTTGCGCAACGCCTGTTCGCCGGGCCGGCGGATGCGCAGCCTGGCGGCCGGCGCCGCCAGCCGTTGCAATGCGCGCATGTCCTCGAGCGGTTCGGCCACGATGAATTCATCGACACGGGCGACGATCTCGGGCAGCCAGCCGGCGGCCGGCCCGACCAGCAAGTCGAGCGTCAGCCCTTGCTGTGCGGCGTGCAGGCGGTGCAGGCCGGGGACGTCCACCGGCCATTGCACGGCCAGGCCGGGGGCGGCGGCGCCCAGCGCCGCCAGCGCGGCCACGTCAGGGACGTGCGGCACGATGGCCAGGTAATGCAAGTGCGCGCCTGGGGCGGCACGGCGGCGTGCGAGGGTGGCGAGCAATTGCGCGCCGCCGCCGAACGCCGTATCGAGCACGACGTGGCGGGATTCAGCCACCGTGCTGGCACTCCCGGTGGCGGAAGCAGGCGAGGTCGTGGTCGTTCACCATGCCGATCCCCTGCATGTACGCGTACACGATGGTCGATCCGACAAACTTGAAGCCGCGTTTGGCCAGGTCCTTGGAAATGCGGTCCGACAGTTCGGTGCGCGCGGGCCGGCCGCCCTGCGCCACGATGCGGTTGACGATGGGCTTGCCGCCCACATAGCCCCACAGCAGCGACGACAAACTGCCGCCCTCCTCCAGCAAGCGCAGGTAGGCGCGCGCATTGGTGATGGCGGCATTGACCTTGAGCCGGTTGCGCACGATGCCGGGATCGGCCAGCAACTGCGCGACTTTGGCCTCGTCATAGGCCGCGATCTTGCGCGCATCCCAGGCGTCGAAGGCCGCGCGGTAATTGTCGCGCTTATTGAGGATGGTCTCCCAGCTCAGGCCCGCCTGCGCGCCTTCCAGGTTCAGCATTTCGAACAGCCGCAGCTCGTCGCGGCAAGGCACGCCCCACTCCTGGTCGTGGTAGGCGAGATAGCGTGGATTGTTTGGATTGGCCCAGGAACAGCGATGTATGCTCATGAAGCGATTATAGTCTGCTGCCCCACGCTGGTCACGATGCGCGCCTCGCCGCGCGCCACGCATTCGTCCAGCTGGTGCAGCAGGCGCGGGAACAATTGCTCCGCTTGCGCCGCCGCCGTCGCGTACACGGCGGCCCAGGCATCGCGCCCGGAACGCTTGGCCAGGTACAGGCCGAGGTCCGCCAGTTCCACCACTTGCGACCACGACATCAGGCGCGGCTGCGACGGCAGGAAGGGGAAGCAGGCAAAGCCGATCGAACAGCTGCGCGCCAGCTGGGTGCCGTCCTGCAGCGTGAAGCTGCGCGCCGACACCGCCTGGCGGATGCGCTCGGCCACCGCATGCGCTTCGTCGCGCTCGGTGGCGCGCGCCAGCACCAGGAACTCCTCACCGCCCCAGCGCACCAGGTAGTCCGACTCGCGGAACACTTCGCGCAAGCGGTCCTTCATCTGCACCAGCACGGCATCGCCCGCGGCATGGCCGTGCCGGTCGTTGACGTCCTTGAAATGATCCAGGTCCACCATATAGAACACCAGGTCGCGGCCGGCCGCCGCAGGGCCGCCGGCAGCCAGGCCGTCGTAGGCGCGCAGGCTGAGCGCCACGTCCGACTCCACGTGCTGCAGGAAGAAGCGGCGGTTGCGCAAGCCGGTCAACTGGTCGGTCAGGCTGACGTCCTCCAGCGCCTTGTAGGCGCGTTCCAGCTCGAGGTTCTTTTCCAGCAGCTGCGCCTGCGCCGCGGCATTGTCCAGGGCAATGGCGCCATAGGCGCACAGGCTGCGGAAGATCAGCCGTTCGCGTTCGCCATAGGCGCGCGGCAGCATCGACTGCACCGTCATGACGCCCAGCACGCGATCGCCGATGGTCAGCGGGACGAACAACAGTGTCAGCGTCGGCAAGGTGCCCGGGATCAGGTTCGGCGTGTCCGACTTGTCTTCGATCTCGATCAGGATTTCGCTGCGCTCGCGCACGCAGCGCGCAGTATTGAAGTCCGGGTCCGACAATGCAATCCTGGTCGGCGGCAGCGGCAAGCCCATTTCCACGCCAAACGCGCATTGCAGGTGTTGGCCGTCCGGGGCCAGCAGGAATACCGCGAAATGGGTCGAATCGAGCAAGCCATGCACGTGCCGGTCCAGCGCGCGGAACACCGCCGACGCGTCCAGCTGCGCCGTGATTTCCTGGCCGATGGCGGACAGATGGCTCAGCGTGGCGCTGGTCTGGGCCAGCACTTCCGCGCGCTCGGCTTGGGCGGCCGCCAGTTGCCGATGGTGCTCGCCTTCGGTCAGCGCCCTTTCGGTCTGGTACTGCACCTGCATCGCAATGGCGCGGTTGGTCGCTTCCTGGCTATGGGTGCGGTCGCGCGCCGCATTGGCCTGCACCGAGTATTCGTAGGCGCGCGCGAAATCGCCTACCGCCGCATATTCGCGCGCCACCGCATCGAGCAATTCGCCGGGCACGATATACCCTTCGATGGTGGCCGCGACCGCCAGCGCTTCGCGCAGGTACTGCAGCACCGACAGCGCGTTGCCGGCATGGAGTTTTGCCAGCACGCGCAAGGCCGCCACCTCGGCGAAGGAGTCATTCAGCTCGCGCGCCAGCGACAGTGCGGACAAGGCGGCCGCCTGCGCTTCCGGCATCCGTTCCAGTCCGGCCAGCGCCTGCGCCTGGCCGCGCCGCGCACTGCTCTGGAAGTCGTTCTGCGCCAGCGCATGGGCGCGCCGTGCCAGTTCGCGGAAACTGGCCAGCGCCGCCTCGCAATCGCCAAGGTCGAGCGCCAGGTCGCCCTGGTATTCGAGCGCCATGGCGAAGGCGCGCGAACCGGACAAAGGCGCCAGCATGTGCAGCGCCTCGCGCAGCAAGCCCTTGGCTGCCTGGCGCTGCCCAAGCTGGCGCAGGGTTTCCGCGGCTTGCATCTGGGCCAGGCCGACGCACAGCGGCCAGCCGGTCGGCCGCGCCAGCTCCAGGCCGCGCTGCATCCAGTCCAGCGCCGCCTCGTGGGCATTCAGGCGGGTCAAGGCGTTGCCGATATTGGTCGCCAGGGTGATGGCGCGCCGCAGCTGGCCGGACTGGCGCGCCGCCTCGAAGGCCTGCATCAAGTGGCCGATGGCGCGCCCGAATTCCGCAGACTGGAAGGCGGTGGTACCGCGGTAATCGGCGATCCACCCCGCCACCACAGGGTGCCGCCCCGCCGGCTCGGGCGCAAAGCGCTTGCTCCAGCGCTGGCTGGCCGCCGCCGCATTGCGGAACACGCTGAACAGTGCCGCCAGGCTTTCGTAAACGTCGATGCGCATGGTATCGTCCGCGGCGCGCGCATCGGCGGTCGCCAGTGCCAGCTCGTTGTCGCAACCGGCCGAATCGCCGCGGTCGACGGCGATCCAGGCCAGCAGGCTATGGGTATCGGCCGCGCCCAGGCGGTCGTGTTGGCGGGCGAATTCCAGCATGGCCCGTTCGGCCATGGCAGCGGCGGCATCGAGCTCGCCGGCGAGCCAGCGCGCTTCGGCGTGCACCAACTCCCAGCGCGCCGCCAGCAGGCGCCGCTGCGCCGGTGGCAGCAGGATGGCCAGCGGCGCGGCTTCGGCGATCAGTGCCGCCGCCCGCGCCGGATCGCGCTGGCGCAAGTGCCAGGCCAGCCGGGACAACAGTTGCGGGCGCTGCTCCCCCTCCGTCAAGGGATATTCCGCTTCCCACCGGGCCAGCTCTTCATCGAGCGCGAACAATTCCACTACTTAAAATCCTTGAAATAGGTATTGCAGTACGGAATCATACTGCACGACCGGACTTTTTGCAGTTCAAGTAGTGAAAGAGTCGCTCCGCTTCAGCGGCGGTCCGGTTTGCCGCTGCCCGTCGTGCCCTGCGTGCCGCTGCTCCCCATGGTGCTGCCGCCCTTGATGGCGGCATTCAGTTGCTCGGCATTGGTCAAATGCTGGTGGATGGTGGGCTGCAGACGCGTGACCAGCGCTTTCACCTCGCTGTCCTGTGCCGAGGTTTCGCCCTTGGACACCAGCTGCTGCGCTTCGCGGTGCGACTTGACCCCGGCTTGCTCCATATAGCTGCGGTCAAATTTGTCGCCGGACAGTTTTTCCAGCTTGGCGGCCATGGCCTTATGCTTGGCATCGAGCTCGGTGGGCAAGTTCAGGCTGCGGGTGGCGGCAACCTTGCGTACCTCCTCCAGGCCCTTGGTATGGTCGTCCACCATTTGCTGGGCGAAGCTCTTGACCCGGTCGCTCTGGGACTTTTGCAGCGCCAGTTTGGCGGTTTCGATCTCGGCCATATTGGCCATGGCGAGGTCGGTCAGCAGCTTCTGGTCCGACTTGACCAAGCCTTCCGCCCAGGCACTGCCGGTGCCGAGCAGGGCGGAAAGGACGGCTACACGCATGAAATTGTTCATTACAGCCTCCGTTGAAGAATTCGATCAGCAAAAATATTCTAGGCAGGATGGAATAAGCCGACCACACGCTACGTATACGCAATACTTCCCACCTGAAAAGGAGAATTCCACATGAAATCCCTCGCCCTGACCCTGGCCGCACTGGCCAGCAGCGCCGCCATGGCCGCCGAACCTTTGATGAAGCGCGATGGCGCCTACGTCGATGCCGCCGGCATGACGGTGTACACCTTCGACAAGGACGTGGCCGGCAGCGGCAAGAGCGCCTGCGTCGACGCATGCCTGAAGAACTGGCCGGCCGTGCCGGCTGCCGGCGAAGTCGCCGCCCCGTGGTCGGCCATCACGCGCGACGACGGCAGCAAGCAGCTGGCCTACAAGGGCAAGCCGCTCTACCTGTTCGCCGGCGACAAGAAGGCCGGCGACCGCAATGGCGACAAGGTCAAGGATATCTGGCACATCGTCAAGGATTGAGCGCGTGGCGCAAGTGCAGGAAGGACTCGATGCGCGCCTGCTGGCCTGCCTGCCGCGCCTGCGCCGCTATGCGCGCGCGCTGACCGGCGACAGCGCCAGCGCGGACGACCTGGTGCAGGACACCGTGGAACGCGGCTGGTCGCGTATCGGCCAGTGGCGGCCCGATGGCGATTTGCGCGCCTGGCTGTTCGGCATCATGCACAACCTGCACATCGACCAGTTGCGCCGCCTGCCGCCGCCGGCCGTGGCGCTGGACGATGGCGAACTGCCTGCCGCGCCGGCGCCGGCCGTCCTCGAGCCGGGCGACCTGGAGCGCGCCTTGCAGCAATTGCCCCCAGCCCAGCGTGAAGTGCTGTTGCTGGTGGCGCTGGAAGACATGCGCTACGAGGACGTGGCGGCCACGCTCGACATCCCGCTGGGCACGGTGATGTCGCGCCTGAGCCGCGCCCGCGAGAACCTGCGGCGGCTGATGGCGGGCCAGCCGCCGGGCGCCAAACTGAAAGTCGTGAAATGAACGAAGCCGAATTGCAAGCCTGGGTCGATGGCCGCCTGCCGCCGGAACGGCAGGCGGAGGTCGAGCGCTACCTCGCCGGGCATCCCGCAGAGGCCGCACGGCTGCAAGCCTACCGCGAGCAGAATGCTGCGCTGCACATCCTGTTCGATGATGTACTGGCCGCCGCCGTCCCCGAGGCGTTACAGCGCCGCCCCGCCGCCGCCGCGTCCGGGCCCGTTGAGGGCCGCGGCGGCGACACGGCGGCGGGGTGGCGCATCCCGCCCTGGCGCCGTATGGCCGCCATGCTGGCCGTGGCGGCCGGCGCCGGCCTGGCCGGTGGCACGGCCGGCTGGACGCTGCGCGGCGCCGGCACCGATGCCGCAGGCGGGCTGGCGGCCGGCGGCCCGGCGCCCTTGGCGGCCCTGCCGCGCCAGGCCGCCCTGGCCCACGCCGTCTACACGCCGGAAGTCAAACACCCGGTCGAAGTGGGCGCCGACCAGCAACAGCACCTGGTGGCCTGGCTGTCGAAACGGCTGGGCAAACAGCTGCGCCCGCCGCAATTGGGGCGGCAGGGATATGAGCTGGTGGGTGGACGCCTGTTGCCGGGCGACAGCGGCCCGGTCGCGCAATTCATGTACAGCGACGCCAGCGGCCAGCGCTTGACGCTGTACGTCAGTTCAGGCCAGCACGGCAAGCGCGATACCGGTTTCCGCTTCGCGCAGGAAGGCAATGTGGCGGTGTTTTACTGGATCGACGGCAGCTTCGGCTATGCGCTGTCGGCTGCCGCCGGCAAGGGCGAGCTGGCGCAGATCGCCAATGCGGTCTACGAACAGCTGCAACCCTGATTTCAGCTGTGCATGCGGCGGCTGGCCTCGGTGATGCGGTTGCGCATCACTTCCGGCGCTGCCGGGCCGGGCGCGAACATATAGTCCTCATCGTTGATGGCCAGGCCGCTGTTGGCATCGACCAGCACCTGGTCGGCCGGCTTGCCGGTCTCGCGGCTCACCACCAGCAAGCTGGCGCCTTCCGGCGACAGGTGCTCGTTGCCCCAGGCGATGAAGGCCAGCAGCACCGGCTTGAAGTCGCGGCCCGCCTTGGTCAGGATGTACTCGTAGCGCGGCGGACGGGTGCTGTACTGGCGGCGCTCCATCAGGCCGCCTTCCACCAGACCGGCCAGGCGGCGGGTCAGCATGTTCGGCGCGATCTTCAGGCTCTTCTCGAATTCGTCGAAGCGGGTCAGGCCATAGAACGCATCACGCAGAATCAGGATGCTCCACCACTCGCCTACCTTGCCCAGGCTACGCGCGATCGGGCAGGGCATTTGGCCAAAGTCGGTATGTTTCATGTTGCCTCCTAGTCAGTTGGTCTGGATTAACCAGTTGAATGCTTCAGGCTCAATTGAACCTCGAAAACACCCCGAAAAGACTCACCAAAAATCACTCTTGCAAGCGACGTGGCTATCTTCTTTCCATTCTGTGTTGCGGCGACGCACCATACTTTTGCCGGAAGCGACCACACCTTTGCCAGATGTGAATTGCGCAACTTTTTTTGAAACGTGGGCATAATACGCAACACACCCCACCCTCAGTAGCCATGTACCTGACCAGCGACGCCCAAGTGCGCAATATCCTCATCGTGGACGATTCCGCGTTCGAGCAACGCATGCTTGTGGATCTTTTAAGCGAAATGCCCTACCGCGTGGCGGTGGCCTTCAATGGCGAACAGGGTTACCAGCTGGCCCTGTCCGGCCGGCCCGACCTGATCCTGCTGGACGTGCGGATGCCGAATATGGATGGGTATACCTGCTGCCGCCTGCTGAAAGCCAACCCGGCCACACGCGACATCCCCATCATCTTCCTGAGCGGCACCGAAGCGGTGGAGGACCGCATCATGGGCTTGCAGATCGGCGGCGTGGATTTCGTCAGCAAACCATTCACCCCCGGCGAACTGGCGGCGCGCATCCACGTGCACCTGAACCTGATGAAACGGCCGCCGCAGGCAGCGGCGGAAGCCGAGCCCATCGATACCGACTCGGTGATCGTGAATGCCGCCAAGCGCCTGATCTACGACAACCTGGCCGCCCTGCCCGGTCTGGCGGAAATCGCCGCCAGCGTCGGCACTTACCGCGAAAAGCTCAACCAGCTGTTCCGCACCCATACCGGCATGACGGTGTTTGCCTACATCCGCGAAGCGCGCATCCAGCGCGGCATGCACCTGCTGCGCGATACCGACATGGAAGTGCAGGATATCGCGCTGCTGCTGGGCTTTGCCAATGCCGGCAATTTCGCCACCGCCTTCCGCGAGCGCACCGGCACCACGCCCAGCAGCTACCGCGCCGCGATCCTCAAAACCTGCGATTGACAGCGCCCCCGGGCGCGTCCCCGCCCTTCGGCCGCACCGATGTAGACATCACTGTCTACAAAATGCCACAGGCAGCACCATGAAGTATACATCTCTGTCTAGACAGGCTATTCTAGCCAAAATGTTACAAGGAAATAAACATGGCTACCATTCCGAAACCCACTCCGGCCGAGCTGGAATTGCTGCAAGCGATCTGGCCGCTGGGCTCCGCTACCGCCAAGCAAGTGCATGAAGCGATGCTGGCGGCGAAGCCCGACCTGGCGTACGGCGCGGTCCTGCGCCTGATGCAGATCATGCACGGCAAGGGCTTGCTGATCCGCGACGAGAGCCAGCGCTCGCACGTCTACGCCCCGGCCGTGGCGCGCGAAGCCATGCAGGGCAACATGCTGCAGGACCTGTTGCAGCGCGCTTTCGCCGGTTCCGCCAAGGCCCTGGTGCTGGCCGCCCTGCGCAGCGGCATCTCGAAAAAAGAGCGCGCCGAAATCGAGGAATTGCTGAAGCAGGAGGACAAACCGCATGAATAACATCATCCATGCCGCCGGCTGGGCCCTGATCCACTTCCTCTGGCAAGGCGCGCTGCTCGGCGCTTCCGCCGCCGCCCTGCTCTGGCTGATGCGCGGCGCCCGTCCCGGCACCCGCTACGCCGTAGCCTGCAGTGCCATGCTGGTTTGCCTGCTGTGGCCGGCCTACGAATTTGCCGGCGCCCTGTTGTCTTCGCCCCGCTCCCTGCAAGCGGTGGCACTGGCTGCCGGCGACGGCAGGTTCGCGCACCGCGAGCTGCTGAGCGGCATCGACTCGCGCCTGCCGTGGCTGGTCGGCGCATGGCTGGCCTGCGTCGGCGCGCTGGCACTGCGCAGCGCCTTCGGTCTGGCCTGGATCGCCCGCGCCCGGCGTAACGGCGGCCGCCACGCGCATTGGCAGCAACGCCTGTCGCAGCTTGCCACGCGGCTCGGCATCCGCCGCGAAGTGAGCCTGCGCATCGTGGAAACCCTGGCCAGCCCGATCACGGCAGGCTGGTGGCGCCCGGTGGTGCTGATGCCGGCAGCGCTGGTGGCGCGCATGCCGCCCGAACTGCTGGAGGCCCTGCTGGCGCACGAACTGGCCCACGTGCGCCGCCACGATTTCCTGGTCAACCTGTTGCAGAACCTGGCCGAAATCCTGCTGTTCTACCATCCGGCCGTATGGTGGCTGTCGCGCCGCATCGGCCAGGAGCGCGAGCTGGTGGCCGACAGCATCGCCGCCGAACTGACCGGAGCGCCGCGCAACCTCGCGCTGGCCTTGTCGGAACTGGAGAAGATGCAATTCTCCGCGCAGCGCCTGGCGCTGGCCGCGGACGGCGGCGACTTGACGCAGCGCATCCGCCAACTGGTACGCCCGCAACAGGAGCGCGGCAACTGGAAAGCGGCGCTGGCCGCGCTTGGCCTTGCGGCAGCCTACCTGACCGGTTGCGCCAATGCACCTGCCGATTCCGACCTGCCTGCGGTGCGCACTCCGGCCATCGTCGATTTCCGTTCCTGTGCCAAGCCAGAGTGGCCGAAAGCGGATTTGCGGGCTGAGCACACGGGCACCGTTACGCTGAAATTCCACATCAGTGAAAGTGGCCAGGTGCTCGACTCCGCGGTCCTCACCTCCAGTGGCTACCCCGGGCTGGACCAGGCGGCGCGCATCGGCATCGAAAAATGCAGTTTCAAACCAGCGACTCAGCGCGGCAAACCAATCGCGACCTGGCAAAAAATGCAGTACGTGTGGCTCCTGAAATAAGAAAGTAGTGCATGAAGCTAAATACGACCATTGCGGCACTGGTATTGCTCGCCGCCTCGGCCACCTGCGGCGCGCAAGCCTCCGCTTCCGGCATGCCGGCCCATCCTTTCGTCAGCACCAGCGGCAAGGCGCAACTGTGGATGCGGCCCGATATCGGCGAAGTCAAATTCGAGGCTGGCACGCAGCACGCCAGCGCGGAAACCGCCGCCACGCAGTTGCAGGAGCTGAGCGCCGGCGTGATGCAGCTGCTCGCCGAACACGGCGTGCAGGAAGCGGACATCCAGGCGTATGAACTCGAAAAGAAGACCGTCCCGGTCAGCGGCCAGCAGGAACCGGCTTACACCATGGGCCGCCTGTTTACCGTCCGGCTGCGCGACCTGGCGCAGTGGCCGGCCATGATCGAAAAACTGGCGGCGATGGACCACATCACCGGCATCAGCTCCACCTTCGACCGCACCGATGGCGACGACATCAACAGGCAGCTCATGACCGCAGCCGCCGACGACGCGCGCAGCAAGGGCGCGGCGCTGGCGAAAGCCTTCGGCCGCAAGCTCGGGCCGGTGGTGGCCATCGCCCGCGGGCCGCTGGACAAGGTCGGTGCCCCCTTCATCGAGCAGCAGCCCGGCCGCGAGCCGCGCGGTACGGCGCCGCAAACCGGCAAGTACACGGTGCCCGATTCGATCCCTTATTCACAGACCGTGAATGCCATCTTCGCCCTGAAGTAATCCGCAAACCATGAAAATTCGAATGATCGCCTGCGCGGCGATGGCCTTCGCTCGCGCCTACGCCCAGGACGCGCCGCCCGTCGTGCAAGTCAAAGCGAGCGCCGACATCCAGCGCGAGCACGATACGGCTTCGCGCACCATCGTCACGCGCGAAGAAATCCTCAAGTTCGGCGACGCCAACGCGCTCGACGTGCTCAGGCGCTTGCCCGGTATTTCCGTCGGCGATGGCGCCCCGCGCATGCGCGGGCTTGGCGCCGGCTACACGCAGATCCTCATCAACGGTGACCGGCCACCGCCCGGGTTTTCACTGGAAAACCTGGCGCCCGACATGATCGAGAAGATCGAAGTGATCCGCTCCGCCACGGCTGAATACAGCACACGTGCCGTGGCGGGCACGATCAATATCGTGTTGCGCAAGTCGGCCAGCAAGCGGTCGCGCGAGTGGCGCGCCTCGGCCACCCTGCCCGCGCACCTGCCGGCGCGCGCTGCCAGCCTTGGCCTGGCGGACAAGGATGAGGCGATGGGCTATACCTTCAATGCCAGCGTCGTCCAAGGGAACAATCACAGCCCCGAATACACCAGCGCTTTGGAGACCGCCCCTGACGGCACCATCATCAGCCGCCGCGAAGAAGTCGACCACAGCCGCAACCGCTTCATGGTCTTCAATGCGAACGTCCGCCTGAACCGGACCCTGTCGCCAGGCGAAACCCTGGGCTGGCAGACTTTCGTCAGCGTGGTGCGCTTCCACGCCGACCGTTCCCGCGACGTGCACCTGACCGGTGGCACTGTGCTGCGCTTCGCGCACGCAGGCTATTGGCGCAAGGATGAAGCCGACAGCTTGCGCTCGGAAGCCAACTGGTCGCGCAAGTGGGGCGACGGCGGCCGCATCGAGTCGACCCTCAGCATCAGCGGCGACGACGCCCAGCGCGACCGCCTTTCCAATTACGACAAGCAGCCCGGCCTACGCTCCCTGGACCGCCGCTACGACGTCGACGCCGACAGCCGGCGCGGCGGCTGGACCGGCAAGCTGACGCTGCCGCCCGCACGCGGCCACGCGTTCAGCCTTGGTTGGGATGTGTCCAGCAGCCGGCAACGCGAGCGGGAATTTCAGGATGAGACGGCAGCGGCGGCCACCATTGCCGCCATCGATTTCGACCGCCTGTCGCAGGCACGGCTGCGCAATATGGCGGCGTACGTACAGGATGAATGGGAAGCCGGCCATGGCTGGTCGCTGTATGCCGGCCTGCGGCGCGAAACCAGCGCGACGCGCAGCGGCGGTTCCGACGTCGCCGCGGTGACCACCCGCGCCGGCGTGACCAGCCCCATCCTGCAGGCGCTCTGGAAGCTGCCCGGCGGACAGCGCCGCCAACTGCGCCTTGCCCTGGCCCGCACTTACAAAGCGCCTGCCACAAACCAGCTGATGCCGCGCCGTTTCCTCAGCCTCGTCAACACGGAATTCGTTCCCGACATGAGCGGAAACCCGCAACTCCGGCCCGAGCTGGCGCGGGGGATCGACGTCGCGTTCGAAGCGTACGGCAACGATGGCGCGCTGCTTTCGCTGGCAGCCGGGACGCGCCGCATCAACGATGTGATCTTCAGCACCGTCACGCAGCAGGGCGGGCGCTGGGTTTCGTCGCCAGCCAATTTTGGGCGGGCGCGCACCCACAGCCTTGAATTGGAATGGAAGGGCCCCATAGCGGCGACGCCGCTGCGTTTTTCGCTCAGCGCCGGGCGCCATTGGTCGCACGTGGATGCCGTGCCCGGCCCCGACAATCGCTTGGCGCGGCAACCCCGCTGGACCGCGAATGCCGGCGGCGAATACCGTTCCGGCCCGTGGCATGCCGGCGCCAGCCTGGCATACACTGCCAGCGGCTGGGCCCGGGTCTCGCAGTGGGAATCCGCCTACAACAGCGTGCAGCGCAACCTGGAAGCCTACGCCAGCTTGCGCACTGCGGCCTCCAGCCAATGGCGCATCAGCGGCGGCAGCCTGCTGCGCCAGCCGTCGCTGTCCAGGAGCGTGTTTGCCGATGCCGGCGGCCGCAGGGAGAGCGCTGAGACGATCGGCAAGCCGGCCTGGATACGCGCCGGCTACGAGCGGCAATTCTAGACGCCCGCCGCGCGCTGGCGGCGCCAGTGGCGCCACGCGATCACGGCGTTGACAAGGTAGCCCACGTACAGCGCGGCCGTCAGGTACAGGCCGCGGCTGGCATACAGCGGCACCGAAATGCCGTTCACCAGCAGCCACACCGGCCAGTTCTCGATGCGGCGCCCCATCAGCAGGATTTGCGCGATGACCGAGAACATCAGCACCGCCGAATCCACGAACGGCGCAAAAGCATCGGTGTAATGCTTCAGCATCAGCCCGTACGCCACCGCCGCCGCGGCGCCGGCCAGCACCATCTTCAGCAAGGTGGCCGGCCGCGTGGTGCGGATGTGCAGCGCGTGGCCGTGCTCGCCGCGCAGCCACTGACGCCAGCCGATAATGCAGGTCACGATGAAAAACAACTGCAGCGCCACGTCGGCATACAGCTGGGTGTTGTAGAACAGCACCGCAAACAGCGAGCAGCCGACGATGCCGAGCCACCAGGAATGGATATTGTTGCGCCCAGCGAGGATGATGGAGACGGCCATCACCGCATTGGCGGCGATTTCGAGCATGCTACTCTGCATGGGTTCCCAGTACGATCAACAGTCCGCGCATATCTTCGCCGCTTTCCTGGCGCAGCGCAGCTGGGGTGATTTCATGGATGACGAAGCCGTGGCTGCGCGCCAGCCCTTCGATGCAGGCGCGGGAATGCGCATAGCGGCCGGAGGCGCGCAGCACAAAGGGCTCCAGGCCATCGTGCTGCTCCACCGAGAAGGCAAAGCGGCCGCCGCCGCGCAGCGCCAGCCGCGCCACGGCAAACATCGGCTTCAGGTCGCCCACGTAGACGAACACGTCGGCCGCGACGATCGCATCGGTGCTGGACGGACGCACGCGCAGGTAGCCCACCATGTCGCCGCAATACAGGCCGTCGTACAAGCCGGTATCGCGCGCGCGCTCCAGCATGTGCGGCGACAGGTCGATGCCTTCCAGCAGGCAGGCCAGTGGCCGCAGCAATGGCCCGCACAAGCCGGTGCCGCAGCCCGCGTCGAGCACATCGAGCTCGCCCACCGGCAAATGGCGGCGCAGCGCTTCCACCAGGAGGGTCGGCGTGCGGTAACGCAGCACGTCGACCAGGTGGCGGTCGAAATCGCCGGCATACTGGTCGAACAGCGCCTTCACGTAGCCGGCCGGCGAAGCGCCTGGCGCCTGCCCGGCCCCCATGATGGCCAGCATATAGCCGACCGTATCGGCATCGGCACCAAAGTCCAGCGCCGCCTGGTAGGCCGCCACCGCCGCCTCCCGGCGGCCCAGGGCGCGCAGCGTGTTGGCCACGCCCAACTGCGCGCGCGCATAACGCGGCCGCACGGTGAGCGCATCGCGGAAGCTTGCCAGCGCTTCTTCATGGTCCTGTGCGCGCAGCAGCAAGGCGCCGCGCGCGCACCAGGCTTCCGCATACTCGGGCTGCAGTTGCAGCGCGCGCTCGAAACCTTCCAGCGCATCGGCCGGTCTGCCCAGTGCCAGCAAGGACACGGCGGCGCCGTGCAGCGCTTCCGGATAGTCGCGCCGCGCCATCAAGGCTGCGCCGAAACTGTCCAGCGCTGCGTCGTGGCGCGCGGTCGATTGCAGCGCCAGCGCGCGGTTGCACAGGGCTTCCGCGTAATCGGGGCTGAGGCGCAGCGCCGCATCATAGCTTTCCAACGCGCGCTCGATCTGGCCCAGGTGGCGCAGCGCATTGCCCCGGTTGCTGAGCGCCACGGCGTAGTCGGGCTGCAGCGCCAGGGCGCGCTCGAAACTGGC